>DASTDE010000003.1 GCA_035710515.1 Candidatus Rubrimentiphilum sp.
CGCCACATTCGGTTTGAAGAACGAGCCCGGGTTCATGGGATCGACGTACTGGCCCGTGCCGGTCGTCGAGCATGCCGGGCACGCATTCGTGAACGGAATGTTAAACGGTTGGCCGTTGATGAACGCCGACGTAATGAAACCCGGTCCAATCGGATAGCCGATGTTCCACTGGGTCTGCGGGGAGATCCGCCAGCCGTTGTGCGTCTCGTACGAGAAGTCGAACGAAGCGACGAACGGCGAGAGGAAGCCCACGCGGTAGATGTTGCCCAGCAACACCGACTGCGCCGGAATGGACGGATAGAAGTCCTCGCTGCTCGAGCCGGGGATGACGGACGAAAGCTCGTTCTGATACGTGAAGCTGACCTGGCCCGAAAGCCCGTAGGTCTGCTCCTTGGTGAACTGCAGCTCGATGCCGTCAGCCTGGTTCTTGCCGAGGTTGTTGGCCGTCGACGGGTTGAACAGCTGCGCGCCCGTAATCGGGTTGAGCAGCGGCACGCCGCCGACGAACTTCGGCGTAGAGACCAGGGCCGTCTCGTCAAACGCCTTGCGATACCAGGGCGTCAGTTTGAACGAGATTCCGTTCAGCCAACCGCGCGTGAACTGGTGTTCCCACGAGAAGTCGATGTTGGTGAAGACCGTGGGACGCACGGGCATCAGCGGCACGCCGCCGGCGAATTCCCGGGCGTTGTCCCAATAGAGTTGCTCCGCGTAGTTCGCGCAGATCTGGTCCCCGAGCGCTCCGCAAGCGAAGCCACCAGCTCCCAGATTTGACGGTATCGCGAAGAACTGCCGGTTCGGACCACCAAAGTAGTCCATGTTGGCAGAGAAGTCGACCAGGCCGAGCGTCGGGAGGTTGATCGAACGTCCATAGGACGCGCGGATCGAGTCGTTGGCGCCAAGCCGGTAGGTCGCTGAGAAGATCGGTTCCGGAACGACCGGACGCCGCGACTGATTCGTCAGTTGCGGGAACGTCGCTACCGGGCACAATCCCAAGTGACCGCCAGGATCCGTCGCAGTCGTCGAAGTGAGGCCTGTGATCGGATTCGTGTAGATCGTGTTCGCATTCGGATTCGTGCTCGGCGTGGTCAAGAGCACTCCGTTTGCGTTGGTCGAGTACGTCGGTAGAAAGACCGACGTGCAGGTGTACGGATCGATGGCAGCATTCGGATAGCCGAAGCTCGCTCCGTCGAAACGTAGACCGCCTTCGATCTTCAGTTTGTCGTTCGGCGACCACGTGTCGTCGATGTAGGCTGCCCAATCGTGACGCTCCACCGACGTATTCTCATACGCCCGCGGAACCGTTTGCGGCGACGTCACGTTCGAAACGCCGTTGGTGTAGATGTAACCGCAGCCGGAGAGCCCAACGGCCGTGCATTGCGCGGCTGTCAGGAAGTCCTTCTGTTCGCCGTGTTCGAACTCGAGGTCGATGACGCCCAAGTCGTTCGCCGGAGCGTCGAATACGGGCACGAGGTACTTGTACTCACCGCCGGCTTTGAACAGGTTCTTGTCGCTCAATTGCCGCGTGTAGTCGAGTTTGTAGCCCGAGGTTCTGCCGCCTTGGAGCTGCCGGCGTGCCGAGTTGAACGACGCGTAGCCGCCCGCAAGCGGGAGGTCGAACGTCGTCACGGCATCCAGGTGATACGCCATGGCTTCGAGGACGCTTGAGCTGTTGATGTTCCAGATGTAGCCGAGCTTGAATGCGGCGTTAGGCTGGTAGTTGATCTGCGGCCGCTCGTTGGTCGATCCCAGCGTCTGGTTCAGCTGGCTTTGCTGCGGATAGAGCTGAATCAGGCTTTGGATCGTGGTGACGTTGAGCGTCGGATTCAGCGTGTAGCCCGTGCACGTCAGTGCCGTCGGGCAAAGGCCCGGGGCGCCGGTCAGTGACGGAGCCGCTAATCCGGCGAGGCCGACCATCTGTTGCAGCGTGAACGGATCGCACGTCGCGTAGCACAGCAGATTGTTGCCTTGGCCGAAGTTGAAGCCCGTGTAGAAATTGCTCTGGCCGATGTCGGTGAAGAACTGCAACGCTTGGTTGTTGTTGTGACCGAACTTGTAGACCAGGTTGCCCAGGAACTCACGCTTCGTTTGATAGTAGCGCGAGAAACAGGTGCCGATCAGCAAGCAGTTCATCGAGAGCGTATTGAACGCGCTGTTTTGGTTGTTGTCCGAGAGCGCCATGTAGGCGGAGATGCGGCCGTTCGGCGATGCAAATCCCCACTCTGCGTTGGCGATGTGTTGGAATGCCGGCGAGCCGATGCCGAACAGCCCCGTCGCAAAGCCCGGATATGCTCCGCGCTTGGCAATCAGGTTGAAGGTACCGGTGCCGTAGTTGTCCTGGGACGCGTTGCCAAGGCCCGGCGTCAGCTGGGCGCTTTGCAGTCCGAGACCCGGAACGCTCAGCGAGTTCGTAAACTGGTTCGTGAACGCATCCGTAAACGGAATGCCTTCGAATTCAAAGTTCTCTTCGTTCTCGCGGCCGCCCCGGATAACCGGATAACCGCTGCTGTCGAGTGAACCGCCGGGCAGCGACGTAATAAGCGTCGATTCCGCGAGGTTCAGCGACGTGCCGAGAATCGTTTGAACTTGGTGCTGGGTAACGTTGTACGTATTCACCGTTTGATTCGGTTGAAACGCACCACCCATGCTCCGCGAGGTCACGTGAACGATCGTCTTCAGTGACTTGACCAGCGTCGTACTGACGGTGGTCGTCAAATCGGCGAAAACGTTTTGACCCGGAACGGAGACCGGCTCGTATCCCGCAATGGTGAACGAAACCGAATAGGTGTCGGGTGATAAACCCGCCATAGAAAAGAACCCGCGGCTATTCGTCGTGGCCGTAGCGCGCCCGGTAGGCGCGACAGCCGTGACTTGCACGTTAGCCAGTGGTGCCGATGTCGCGGAATCCGTAACGGTTCCGGCTAGGATCCCCGTCGTTCCCGCAAACGCCGGCGCACATGACTGAACGAGCAAAAAGCCCGAGATTAAAAGTGCAACGGACAAACGTAAAATCGTCCGCGCACTTTGCTTGCCATGAAAAGAGCTCATTAGCTTCCCTTTCAAGAGATGCAAATAGCGCCGCTAAAATGGGCAGACCCCGGTCTACCTGTTGAAGCCGATTCCCCCAGGCGACTTTAATCCCTTTTTAAGGAATGGGCCCTAGGCTCTATATGCCCCGCCCCTGTGTCATGATTTTGTCACAGTACATTAAGGGCCTAAAAGGTCATGGTGACGACGATGGTGTCGGTATAGCCCCCGACCGAGACGTCGTTGGCTCCGCCCGAGATGGCGGCGGGTATGAACCCAAAGACGGTGGCGGAAAAGGCCACGTTGTTCGCGCAGCAGCCCGAGGCCAACTGGACGCTGGCCGTCGTCGCGTCGAGGGTGGGGTTTCCCCAGATCGTGGCGTGAGCGGCCGTCGTGTAAAGGTTGTAGGTAACGACGTCGGCCGAGTCGCCGTTGGTCAGGCAGGCTCCGGACGTGCAGGCCATCTTGCGGGGATGATAGGTCGTAGAGCCGCCCTTGCTGAGCGTAATGATCGGTCTGACCGTGCTGCTGCTTCCGGCGGTGCACAATCCGTTAATCGTTCCCGTCGACGAAACAGCGGCGCCGTAAACATCATAGTTCCCGAACAAAACGCTCGGAGAACTCGTGAAGCCGCAAAGCGGCGCGGCCTGGACTCTGTGAGGCCACAGCACGATCGCCAAACATGCGAACGCGACGATCCAAAGGACATGCCGGCGCATGCGCTTACTTCAGAAAGTTTCCGAAAGCGAACGGCTGCGCGCCAACCGCGATCGTGTTGGTCACGGCGTTGGTCAAAGTCGAAATAACCGACACTGTCCCACTGTTTGCATTGGCCACGTAAACCTCGGTGCTGCTGACGGAAACCCCTTCCGGAAGCAGGCCGACTCGAACCGTCGCGACGACGGCGTGCGTTGCGGTGTTCAATACCGTTAACGTATTGCCGCCGTTGTTGCTGATGTAGGCAGTCGTTCCGGCTGCGTTGAGGGCCACGCCGGCGCAGCCGCCGCTGAACGGCTGGAAGGCTGCTTCCGTTCGCGTAACAGTATTCACGTACGACAAGCCGCCGTTGTCGCAAACGTATAACGTCGAACCGTCAGGGCTCAACGCAGTCCCGTTGGCGGAGCCGCTCAAAGCGATGCTTCCAAGATAGGCGCCCGTGCCCGTGTCATACATGCCGACATCCGCCGTTCCCAAATCCCCGACATAGAGCGTGGAGCCGTCGGGACTGACAGCCGGCATGAACGGCAAGGCGCCGAACGGGGCGGCGATTTGCGACGTGACGGTATTTGTGCTCGTGTCGATAACGGCGATCGACCCGAGCGAGTTGCCGTCATTGGTTGCCACATAGACGCGTGAACCGGAGCGATTGGACGCGACACCGTACGGGGTTTGTCCAACGCTAATCGTCGCCGGCACTTGCCCGGTAGCCGCATTAATGACCGAGACCGATGCATCGAACTGATTGCCGACATACACGGAGTTACCGGCAACGCTCACGCCGTACGGATTATTGCCGACCGGAATTGTTCCGGCAACCCGGTGCGTGCTCGTATCGATCACCGAAACGTTGTTGTCGCCTTCGTTCGGAATGTACGCCGCGTGCAACGGCTGCGGAGCCGGAGTCGGCGTCGGCGTCGGGCTTGGATTCGGTGTCGGTGTCGGCCCCGGAGTTGAGCCGGGCGGAATCGGCGTCGGCGCCGGCGTTGGCGTCGGGCCGGTGCCGTTGTCGCCCAGGCTGCACGGCGTCAGCGTATACACTTTCGAGAAGTGACCGGTCCAGCGATCGTCCGGACCGTCCTGCGTCCCGTTACCGCCGCCGTGCGCGAGTGAAGCTTTGAAGTTTTCCGGCGTGCCGGCGAAATCGTCGTTGGGATATGCGGTCGCGCTCTTGTCGTCCATCGGCTTGACGCCCATACCGTTGTAATCCGCGCCGAGCGTCGTGTACGATGCGGCGGCCCAGCGCCAGTTCAACGAAATGCCGGGCGTGTCGGTGCTGATGACGGCAGACCACGTCGCATTCTTGGCATCTTTTAGCCCGTCCGATACGGCATAGCGTCCGCCATCCGCAAAGAAATATCCCGGAATGCCTGTCGGCACGATCTCGTGCCATGCTTGCGCGTCGTCGTGGAACAGCACGCTTCCCGCAATCGCGGACGGCGAGATCGTGATGACGCTGTCCGGTAAATTCACCGTCGAGGTAACGGGCTGCGGCTTATCCGAATCCTTCTGATCTTTTGGCGGCGGCGCACCCGGGGTAGTGAACGTTACCTTGACGCTCGTCATATAGATGTTGACGAGGTTAAAACCATTGCCCGAGGCGGTCATCGAGCTGTTGAACCACGCGGTCGTTCCCGCCTTGAGAATATCGCCGTCGAGATTTCCGGGAGCGGAGAACGTGCAAAGCGTCGGATCGATCTGGCGCGCTTTGCCGAGTGCGCTCATCCCGGAAGATGCACCTTGGCCGGCTATGCCCGGAACGACACTGCTGCCTCCGTGCGAACACGCCGAAACGATCGCTGCTACGCAAAGCGTAGCCACGACTCTCGTAAGGTTTCGCATCAGGGACGGCGCGATAACGTCCTCTTTCATAAAAAGCCGCGCAGCAAGCCGCGCGACAAGGTCCTTTGAACCACGCTCATCGTACCGTGGCCGCTCGGGCCGGGCAAGGACTTTTGGGGCCCTTAAGGTAGGAAGGACCCCTTTTTTACCTTCTTAATCACTTGCGGCACTGGAGCGTCCCAAGGTTCAGCAGCATCTGGGTCGAGGACGGGGCGACCAGGTCGAAAGTGCACTCGCCTTGGGCGTAACGGATCAGCGCCTTGTACTTTCCGGGTGGGATGTTTTCCAAGTAAAACTCGCCGCCCGTGCCGATATCCGAGCGGGTATCGAACCCGTTCCCCGACACGAGAACCTCGCCGTCGGCCGGAATCACGACCTTCCCGTTGTCGAGCACCTGCAACGTTCCGACGAGCGCCTGCAGACGAACGGCCGGAAAAGTAACCACGGCGCCGCCTTTGGGCGGCGGAGCGATTAGCTTCTGCTCCGTCTGCAGGCTGGTGTTGAGCGGGGCATCCGCGTCCTCTAACCGGATGGAATTGCCGTAATTAGGCAGCAAGCCGGTGACGAGGATCTTCCCGTGCTTGTTGGTCTTGCCGACGTCTTGATTTTCCAGATAGATGTGGACCCCGGGCGTGTCCGGGATATCGACCAAAGCAAATGAGCCGGTGACCGCACGGGTCGGATAGATCCCGTGACCGATCAAGGCAAGCCCGCCCGAAAGACGCAGCGTGTCGGTAAAGACCGAACCCCGGCCTTTCGAGTAGTCGATACCGGCATCGCCGTATTGGCTGCGATACAAAAACGAGCCGTTAATCGTATGCGCCGAATCAACGGAAGCGATATACCCAAGCCCAAAAAGATTCTTGGGGGAAGCCTGCACTTGCAGGTTCGTACTGCCATTGAGCGGATCGATCTTCTCCGTCAGTGACGCGCCCAAGCGGCCGAATGGCCGAGTGAGCATCGCGACCACCGAACTATGCGGTCCGGACGTTGAATTCGTATCCCGCTCGACCGTAACCGCAAGACTAAATGTTTTCGCGATCGTGCTCGAAGCTGTCAGCGCGATCTGCGACGAGGCTCCGCCGTCTCTGTCGCCCCGGCGAAAGATCTGCAAACCGACTGACTGCCGCCCGAGCTGCGCCGTCAGGAATCCGGTAATCGCGCTGGTCGCACGGTCCGCCGACGGCGACTGGCTGATGTTGGCGTAGCTGCTCGACTGCGTAAGCAGCGTCACGCCGCCGCCGAAGCGCGGCGCGGCGTAGCTATAGCCGAGCGAGAGCGCGCCGCCCGTCAAGCCGGCCGCATGACTTGCGCCGAGTGCAAGATGCAGCAACCCGGGCTTCAACCGCAGATCGAAAACCGGGCCGAAACTTACGAGACCGCTGGACGCTTCGAATCGTCCGCCCGCGGTGAAAAGATTGCTCACGCCGAGCCGGTAATGCCCCATGACCGCACCCGGCCCATACCTGTCGCCGTCTTGAAACGCGTTGTTGCGCACCAAACCGGCCGCGTATTCAAAGTCGCTCGTTCCGCGAATCAGAAGATCGGAGCTGATATACGATGACTGCGTATAGGTCTGCGTGTGACCGAAAGCGTCGGTGACGACCACTTGCGTCGTCGCGCTTCCGCTGGCTACGGGCAACCGCGTGAGATCGAAGTTGCCCGGCGAGAGATCGATGCGGCTCGTCAAGACGCCGTTAACGTAGATGTCCGCGGTGGACGGCGATGTAACCGCGCCGCTGAATCCAGGCAACGGGTAATGAATGGCGTACGGATCGAGATCGAAAGCGCGCGCGCTGGCAATGCCGCCTATAAAAGTCGAGCCGCCTAAGTCGCCGGTCGACTCCACGAAATCGCCGTACACTTGGCGCACGGAGCGCAGCCGGTCATCGTTCTCGAAGTACGTCAAGCCGCGATGCGCCGATGCGCCGGTCGCGAAGTTGAAAGAATCGTACAGCACGTGTGAACCCCGGTTTATTCCCGTTTCCAGAAATGCGTTGGCGTCACCGGCGCTGGTCCGGCTCGCCGAGTAGTTCACATACGCGCTGCGAGAACCGGTGTACTCAACGTTCGCGGGGCGGGCGCGAACGAGGTCGAGTTGGATCGACGGCAAGAACTTCGGCTGCACCGTGACGTCGAGCGAGAGCGAATCTTCATTTAAATTGTAAACGACAGCGGGCGCAAGTGAGGCCAACGACACAAAAACCTGGCCGCGAATCGTTTCGCGCTTACCGCCCAATCCGTGGATGCCGCCTTGCTCCAATGCGTCGATCGGAACGAGCACGTCCTTGTCGCGCAGAATCGCAACGGTTTCCCCTTGATCGAGCGTGTTGACGTGCAAGGTCACGAACGCTCGCAAATCCGCCGCCCTAACGGGCGGCGGACAAACAAGGCAGAGAAACGCGAAGAGGAGGCTTAGCGCGCCGAGGTGGTACCGCACTGCTTACGCACTCCTGCGAACGTTTCTCCGAAACGCCCCGCATCGGTGCGTACCTGAACCGAGAGCGATGACAGCGCCGCGCAGCGCGCCGCTGAGATCGGAACGACAAAATGGCGCGTGCCGCCGGCCAGCACATACCATCCGGTGATGTTTTGCGAGAACAACTGCGCACCCGCGCCGCTTTTCCCGCTGATGACCACGCTCTGAATCGAGAAGTGCGTGTTGCCCGTATTGACAACGTCGAAGTTCACGGCGCCCTTTTGAACCGATCCGCTGCGAACGGCTCCGGAAACAACCGGCGACCCGGCCGGCCGCAGGAAGACCGGGACTCCGACTTTCAACAGCAGCGTCACTTGTGCCCGGCCTTTGGGTCCCAGAACGCTTTGCAGCGACGGCAGTTCTTCCATGAAAACGCGGTACGTTTTTTCGGTCGGACCTTGAGGCATGGTCACGCCTACGCGGACGCGCTTGGTCTCGCCCGGATCGAGCGAGAGCAGTTGCGGGAAATACACCAGCTGGTCCGTCTTGGCCAGCTCTACCTGCCCCGACCGGCTTTGCGACCAGGAGAACCCGGTCACCTGAAGGCGCAGTTTTTGCGTCGTCTGGTTGGTCACGGCAATTGATGCACTGGAGTTGGTCTTCTCGAGCGTGATGATGATCGGATCGACGGAGAAGGTCGCGGCCTTCACGGCTCCGCCCAATGCCAAACATGCTCCGAGGAATAATGCAAGCGCTCGCGCGCTAAAAGTTAATCGTTGCGACATAATCTCCACTGGAATTCGGCGCTGGGGTTGCGCCTCCGCCCGTCAGCGGAAGCTGCACGTACTGGACGGTCACCAAAGGCTTCGTCTGGTTCGGTGACATCGTCTGGGCTAGCATGTTCGATATCTGGTCCGCCAGTCCATTCGCTATCTCCGTCGTGGTCATAGGGGCAGGCGTTGCGGCCGGCGAGGCGCCCGGCCGTGGTGAGGACCCGGAAGCGGGCACCGGCGTGGGTCCGACGGGCGCGAGCGTCGGAGACGGTGTCGGAACGGTGATGGTGGACGGGATCGAAATCGTCACGCTGTTCGGGACGCGCACGCCCACGCGTATAGGGACCGTAAGCACGGTGGCGATAACAAGTGCGGCGACAGCCACGGATTGCATCAGAAATTCACCAGTGCTGTCAGCGTGTCGCTATAGTCGCCCGGCGTTGCCGCAGTGGCGCCTAAGACGCGTCCGTAGAGTGTGATCTTCACAGGTTGACTGGTGGCCGCCACGTAGGTAACGGTCTGCGTGCGGTTCCACACAACCGAACGCGCGGCGGCCGTGTAGATCTCGTAGAACACCGCGCCGTTTCCGCCGGCCGTTCGCATGGTCCGGTGCGTGCCGTTGTAGTACTGGCCGTTGTCGAGCGCTATCGAAACGCCGGCCGATCCTTTTGTGCACTGGATCTGCAGCGCATCGACCTGCGCGTCAACCGTTCCGTTCGAACTCGGATCGTACGTTCCAAAGTCTATTCCTTGCGGTGATTGCAACGCGCAATTCGCGGCCACGGCCGTCTTCACCGTAAGGGTAGACTTCGACGTGCTGTCGGCGCCCATCAACGCCACGGCGAACATGCTTGCAATCAAGATCGGCGCAAGCTGCTTCATTAGAAATTCACCGTCGCCGTTACCGAATCGGTATAGCTCGCCGCCGTGTAAGCATCTTGACCGCCGGGTATGCGCCCGTATACCGGCAGGTTTACGGTAGCCATGCTGGTTGACGTATAGCTGACGGAGTTCGTCGTATTCCATACCGTCGTTCGGCCGGAGGTTGTGTAGATTTCATACTGGAGCGTGTGCGACGCTCCGTCGACCATAAACCGCGTGGAACCGACGGCGTGCAGGCCCAGATTCAATGTGACCGTCACACCCGGCGCGCCGCGCGTGCATGCCACGGCGAGCGCGTTCGGAGCAACGTCGAGAGCCGCCGTGTTGTTCGTCACGACCGGGTCGTACGAGCCGAAGTTCAATGGCGTCGGGCTGGTCACCGTGCACTTCGCAATCACCGTTGTGGAGATCGCCATGTTCGTGCTTTGAGGACTGGCCCCGCTCCCCAGAAGAACGACGGCAAGGACCAGCCGGCTAGTAATAGACCGTGGCAACGACGGAATCCGTGTAGACGCCGACGACCGCGTCCTGCCCGCCCGGCACCCTGCCGTAAATGCTGATCGTGGCCCTGCCGCCCGTGACCGTTTCCGTGACCGGGGAGGTCCAGGGCGTATCGGCCGAGCGATCGCTGCCGGAAGCATAGATGTTGTAGTTCAAGTAGCTGCTCCCGTTGACCATGCAGCGCTGCGGCGAGGGCCCGCAGTGGCCGCCCGATGCGTTGGTTCCCAAATCGAAACCCAGCCTTACGTTACTGTCGATTGCGCAGTTCACAGTAATCGTTGTCGACGAGTCCAAACTCGCAGTTGCGTTTGTGGTGATCGGGTTGTACGTTCCGAAGTCCAGCGTGGGACTGCTGGCCGTGCAGTTCTGGTTGACCGTCGCATTGACGCTGAGATTTCCCGTGGCTGAACCCGAGGCTTCGGTGAGTACGGGAATGAGGATCGCAAGGGCGCCGAACAGCGCGGCAATCGCGCGCTCGCGCATTAGTAATTAACGGTCGCGACTACTGTGTCGGAGTAGGTGTCGACGTTCACGTCCTGGGTGGGTGGAACGCGTCCATAAATCGTCACGCTGGTCGGCGTCGTAATGCCGCCGGTGACGCTTTCGGAGATGGCCGTGGTCCAGACCGAACTGTGGCCGCTATCGCTGTAGAGCTGATAGTTCAAATAGTTGCTGTGCACGGCGCCGACCAAGCAGCGTTGCGGAGCGGCGCAGCCTGTAGGCGCGTTAGCCGAGTTTCCAAAACCGAGCGTGATGCCGGTCGCACCCTTGGTGCACGTCACCGTAATCGTCGTCGTTGCGTCGAGATTTGCGGAGTTATTCGTAACGACGGGATCGTAGGAGCCGAAAGCTAGAGTCGGGCTCGAGAGAATGCATTTCTGAGCTACGCTGGCCGTGACGGTGAGCGTACCGGTTGAAGAACCGGCGTCGACGGTGCGTGGGATCACCATTACAGCTGCTGCGAAAACCGCAGCAGCTGTAACATTAGCGATCCGGAAAAACCGGCGTGCTCTCACGGAATGCGTCTCAGTTCTTCTGCGAGGACGCTTAGTAGTTTACGGTTGCGACGAGGGTATCTGAGTAGGAGCCCGTCGGCACCGCTTGGCCGGCCGGAATTCTACCGTAGATCGTGAACGCGCCGGTGCTCGTTTCGGCAGTCGTCGACGTGCCGGTCAAGCCGAACAGCGTCGTGCGTGCTGAATCCGAGTACACGTTGTACGCCAGATAATTCGAGCCGGTCTTCAAGCAGCGATTGTTCGCGTCGGCACCGCCCGAAGCGGTATCGCACGAGCTGCCCGAGTTCGCACCGGTGCTGAAGCTGACCGAAGCCGGGCTTCCGCCGTTCGTGCAGGCGATCGTCATCGAGCCCGTGCCATCGTTCGGGTTCGCGTCGGCGCGATCGTAACCGGTAAAGGTGAGTGCGCTGGTCTGCGAGATCGTGCAGGTCGATGCGACGGTCGCTGAAACGCTGAGGTTGCCCGTCGAAGATCCGGCGAACGCATATGTTCCGCTAAATGCAATCGTTAGGGCAAGCGCTGAGCCGGCTGCCATGAGCATCCGGCGGGTGGAACTGAAACGCATTAAAAAATCTCCGTAAGAGAAATTGAGTGACGTAACGGCCGAACCCCCGAACGGCTCTTCGATAGTTTATAGCATAAGAGGTGCGTCCTACAAACGCCTTAAGCAGGCAAGCGCCGAATATTTTACGGCTCCTTAATTGTCAGCCACTACCTCGCGGATAAACGCTCTGTAAGCTCTGTGTTAGCGAGACCCAAAGGTCCTTAAACAACAGTGCCATCCCTGCGACAAAGCTCGGAATGACACTGTGCTTAAATGGGTCTAAAACGACGTCTGGAGAGCTAAGCGACCTAGCGGACGGCTAGATTAGAACTCTTCCTCCGGCTGCTGTTCCCGGAAGGGCTCGGGTTCTTCGCCTTCACCTATTGGAAACGTGGGAGGCTCGACCGCCGGCTCCTCTTCCTCCTCGAGGACGTAGCCCTGCTCTTCTTCGTCGGCTTCATCAGCCGGCTCGGCGTCAGGCTCGAGTTCTTCGATGACGTCGATCGCTCGCGCGCCCGGCACTTGCGTGTCGGCGTCGGCGGTCGCCATGGCGCCACCCACGGGTCCGCTGACAATCGGTTTGGAGTCGTCGATCTCTTCCTCTTCCTCTTCCTCTTCCGGAATTTCGGCTTCGCCCGTCACCGCCGATGCGCGCTGCGCCTCGGCTTCGCGTTGCGCGGCCGCAGTCTGCGTCATGCGCGGATCTTCGTCGCCCATCAGCAACCCGATCTCTTGCGCGCGTTCGCCGACGTCATCGTCGGAGATCTTGATCTCGACCTCTTCGCGGTTCTCCGTCAACACTTTGACGTCGAGCGCCAGCGATTGCAGCTCTTTGATCAGCACCTTAAACGACTCCGGCACGCCCGGCTCCATGACGTTCTCGCCCTTGACGATCGCCTCGTACGTTTTTACGCGGCCGACCACGTCGTCGGACTTGACCGTGAGCAGCTCTTGCAGCGTGTAGGCTGCGCCGTACGCTTCGAGCGCCCAGACTTCCATTTCACCGAACCGCTGGCCGCCGAACTGCGCCTTGCCGCCCAGCGGCTGCTGGGTGATCATCGAGTACGGACCGGTCGAGCGCGCGTGGATCTTGTCGTCGACCAAGTGCGCGAGCTTCAACATATAAATGTAGCCCACGGTAATCGGCCGGCTGAAACGATCGCCCGTGCGGCCGTCGCGTAGCCACGTCTTGCCGTCTTCGGGCAAGCCCGCGTCCTGCAGCCACTCGGTAATGTCTTCGGCGTGCGCGCCGTCGAAGACGGGCGTCGAAACGTACATGCCCAGCATGCGCGCCGCCCAGCCCAGATGCGTCTCCATGATCTGTCCCAGATTCATGCGCGACGGAACGCCCAGCGGGTTGAGCACGATGTCGACCGGCGTACCGTCTTCCAGGTACGGCATGTCTTCCTCGGGCAGCACTTTGGCGATCACGCCCTTGTTGCCGTGGCGTCCGGCCATCTTGTCGCCTTGCAGAATCTTACGCTTCTGCGCCACGTAGACGCGCACCAAATGATTGACGCCGGGCGAGAGTTCGTCGCCGTTCTCGCGCGAGAAGACCTTGACGTCGATGATCTTGCCCTTCTCGCCGTGCGGAACTTTCAGCGAGGTGTCGCGCACTTCGCGCGATTTCTCGCCGAAGATCGCGCGCAGCAAACGCTCTTCCGCGGTCAACTCGGTCTCGCCCTTGGGCGTGACTTTACCGACCAGGATGTCTTCCGGACGCACTTCAGCGCCGATGCGCACGATGCCGCGCTCGTCGAGATCCTTGAGCGAATCCTCGCCGACGTTGGGAATGTCGCGCGTGATCTCTTCGGGGCCCAGCTTGGTGTCGCGGGCCTCGCACTCGTACTCCTCGATGTGAATCGAGGTGAAGCGATCGTCCTTGACCATGCGCTCGCTGATCAGGATCGCGTCTTCGTAGTTGTAGCCTTCCCACGGCATGAAACCGACCAGGACGTTTTGTCCTAGCGCCAGCTCGCCGTCGTCCGACGATGGTCCGTCCGCGAGAATCTGCCCGCTGGTCACGCGTTCGCCCGGCAACACGATCGGCCGCTGGTTGATGCACGTGCCGGCGTTGCTGCGCGTAAACTTCAGCAAGTCGTAGGTTTTCTCGATGCCGTCGCCGTTCTTCACGACGACCGACTTGGAATCGACCGCCATCACTTCGCCCGGCTCGTCCGCCACGATCAGCGAACCCGAATCCTTGGCGGCGCGGTACTCCATGCCGGTGCCGACGATCGGCGCTTGCGGCTGCAAGAGCGGAACCGCCTGACGCTGCATGTTGGCGCCCATGAGCGCGCGGTTTGCGTCGTCGTGTTCCAGGAACGGAATCAATGCGGTCGCCACCGAGACGATCTGTTTCGGCGAAACGTCCATCAACTGCACGCGCAGCGCGGGCTCTTCGATGTACTCTTCCGCGTAGCGGCAGACGACGGATTCCGAGGTGATGCGGCCCTTCTCGTCGAGCGGCGTGTTGGCTTGCGCGATGATGTATTCGTCTTCGCGATCCGCGGTCAGGTACACGATCTCATCGGTCACGTTGCCGTCGCGCGCGACGCGGTAAGGCGTTTCGATGAAGCCGAACTTGTTGACGCGTCCGTAGGTCGCCAGCGAGCCGATCAAGCCGATGTTCGGGCCTTCCGGCGTTTCGATCGGGCAGATGCGGCCGTAATGCGAGTGATGGACGTCGCGGACTTCGAAGCCGGCGCGTTCGCGCGACAGGCCGCCCGGGCCGAGCGCCGAGAGGCGCCGCTTGTGCGTCAGCTCCGCCAGCGAGTTGGTTTGGTCCATGAACTGCGAGAGCTGCGACGATCCGAAGAACTCCTTAATCGCAGCCACCACGGGCCGGATGTTGATCAGCGCCTGCGGGGTGACGGTTTCAATGTCTTGCACCGTCATGCGCTCGCGCACGACGCGCTCCAAGCGGAGCAAACCGACGCGGAATTGATTCTGCAGCAGTTCGCCGACCGAGCGGATGCGGCGGTTGCCCAGATGATCGATGTCGTCCTTGCCCACTTGGCCGGTGCCGACTTTGATCAAACGGCGGATGACCGCGATCATGTCTTCGCGCGTCAGGCTGCGCTTGCCGATCGGCGGCATCTGCAGACCCGCGTCCTTGTACTCGTCGACGAATACGCTGGGCGTCTCGCCGCGCGTCTCCGGATTCGGATTGTCGATGCGGTACTGGAACTTGCCGTTGAGTTTATAGCGGCCGACGCCTGCGAGATCGTAGCGCTTGTCGTCGAAGAACAGCGACTCGAGCAGCTTCTCGGCGTTTTCCGCATTCTCAGGCTCGCCGGGACGCAGCTTCTTGTAGATCTCCTTGAGCGCGTCTTCGCGCGTCTTGACGTCCTTGTCTTTTTCGATCGAGTTGCGCACCAGCGGCGAGTCGTCGAACAGCTTCAGAATCGCTTCGTCGCTCTCCCACTCGAAGCCGAGGTCGGGACGCGACAGCGCGCGCACGAATGTCGAGACGTAAATCTTGCGGTTCTTGTCGATGCGAACGCCGATCGTACCCTCGGTCTCGTCGTTCTTGGTGCCGTTGTCGGTTTCGAACTCGATCCACGCACCGCGGTTCGGAATGATCGTGGCGTTGTACGTCGGGCGGCCGTTGGTGTCGGTGTCCTGATTGTAGTACACGCCCGGCGAACGCACGAGTTGGCTCACGATCACGCGCTCCGCGCCGTTGATCATGAACGTGCCCTTGTTGGTCATGAGCGGAAAGTCGCCCATGAAAATCTCTTGGTCGGGAATGCCTTTAATTTCGCCCGACTCGGCGGTGATCAGGCGCACGCGCACGCGCAGCGGCGCGCTGTAGGTCATGTCGCGTTCGCGGCACTCCTCAACGGAATACTTGGGCTCACCCAGGCTGTGTTCGCCGAACTCGAGCACCAGGTTGCCGGTGAAATCTTTGATCGGCGAGATCGAAGCAAACGCCTCGGCCAAGCCTTCGGTCTTGAACCACTCGAAGCTGGCCATCTGCAGCTCGATGAGATTGGGCACTTCCAGGACGTGCGGAATCTTCGCGAAGCTTACGCGCTCGCGTTTGGGTCCCGTGTCGGGCTGCTGTTCGACCGTGAACGCGCCCGTCGGCATCGGGAAGGTGCTGGATTGTACGGTTCCGGGAGCGCCGTCGACCTGGCCGGCCCTGCGCTTCGACCTTCCTTCTAAAGGCTCTGGGCTGCGGCTGCGCCTCGGCTTAGAAGGGGACTTAGGAGCCGTCGCTTTCGCCATTCGTTATCTCTCTCTTCGGGTGTTATATAAGGAAGGAACCGGTTGGGCCTGAGACCTGAGCACGCGAAAAAGAACGACGCCGACCACCCCGCTCGTGGTGACTCGTTCTTTCTTTTATATGCCTAGCGGCCAGGGCACAGGCGAATAGTATAACACCCGCCCAAAGCTCCTACAACCCTCCGGGAGGGGAGTTATTCGGGGGCCGGGGCCAGGCGGTGGCGGCTGGGCGGCTTCCTGAGGCGGCGGACGCGATCGAAGAGATGTCCGCCCAAGAGCAGGACGAACAGCCAAGCGATCGGCAGCAAGGCTGCAAAAAAGGAAATTTCCTCAACCACAAAGGGTTGGTGGTGCCGCGACATGTCAGGGGGAGTTTATCACACGCTTGCCCGGCGTGACAAGGCAGAAAGTGTGGTATGAACGTTAAGTAGGGAGTTGTACGGAAGGGCGGCCCACCACCCCATGCAGTGGTCCATTGACTCAGCAGACGCCTATTCGGTCGCAAGCGTCCGGAGAAGCGTGATCGACGAACTGCAGCAGGGTGCCGGCCCGGCCGCGGATCTGTTCACACTTGAAGTCGTCCTCGGCGAGCTGCTCGCCGCTGAGATGGAGCGCGGGCACCTCGCCCTGGCGGTCTCCCTCGAAAGCAACGAAGCCGGCCCCGCCGTTCATATTTATGCGCAAGGGCCGCCCGCCATCAGCAAAGACAACAACGAGTTCCGCCGCGCCATTCTGTTGAACACGCGCGTTCCGCTTACGATCGAAGCGAGCGCGCAAGGGACGCACATGACGCTGCGCATGCCGCCGGAGGCGTCGGCCGACGCCCTCTTCCGTTCGCGCTCGTCCGAGACATATCACCGCGCGCAGGAGATTAGCCGCCGCTATACCTACTAGGCCGCCATGAACCGCGTCGCGGCCTTTTTCACGCGGGTCTTCGAATACGCCGTTCCCGATCCGTATATCTACGCGGTCGCGTTAACGCTGTTGACCGCGCTGCTGGCTTTTATCTTTGCGCCGCACCACGCGCCGGTCGAGCTCTTGAGCTCCTGGTACAAAGGCATCTTCGACATCCTCGCTTTCGCGCTGGAGATGATCCTGATTCTCGTCACCGGTTATGCGCTGGCGAGCAGTGCGCCGGTCGCGCGCGCTTTGCAGTGGCTGGCGGCGCAGCCGCGCTCGGGGAAGGGCGCCGTTACGCTGACGTTTCTGGTCTCGGCCTGCGCGTGCTGGCTGAACTGGGGCTTCGGGCTGGTCGTCGCCGGATTGCTGTCGCGCGAGATTGCCAAGCGCATGCGCATCGATTTCGGCTGGCTCGTCGCGGCCGCGTATAGCGGATTTCTGATTTGGGCGAGCGGCTTGTCCAGTTCGATCGCGCTCGCGCAAGCCACCCCCGGAAGCAAACTCAACATCGTGCAGTCCGTCACGGGCCAGGTCTTGCCGCTCAGCGCGACGATTTTCACGGCCTTCAATCTTGTTCCGGTGCTTGCGCTGCTTGTTATCCTACCGTTTGTTTTGCGCGCACTTGAACCGAGCGACGTGGTGGAGGCGCGCGCCGCACTCGGCAACACTAGTGTCATGGTGAGCCCGTCGAACCACGACCGAGCACTGCCGCAGGCAGGTGACGAGGTCAAGCACACCCTCGCCTCCGCGCTGGAAAATGCGTGGATTTTGAACGTCGTCATCGCGGCGGCTGGGCTGGGATATATCGGCTGGACTTGGGCAACGGCGGGCTTTTCACTCGACATAAACTCGGTGATCTTCATCTTCTTTTGCTTGGGGCTGCTGCTGCATTGGCGGCCGATTGCATACGTTGCGGCGGTGAACGACGCCGCGCGCATCACCGGGCCGCTAATCTTGCAGTATCCGCTGTACGGCGGAATCATGGGCATGATGACGGCAACGGGTTTAGCCGGCGTAATCGCGCAGTGGTTCGTTGCATTTTCCAGCGCCGCGACGTTGCCGTTTTGGAGTTACGTCAGCTCGATCGTGATCAGCCTCTTCGTACCGAGCGGCGGCGGACACTGGGCAGTGCAGGGACCTTTCGCAGTTCCGGCCGCCGTCAAAATGCACGCTTCGCTGCCGGCGACAGCGATGGGCGTGGCCATCGGAGAACAAGTTGCCAACATGATCCAGCCGTTCTGGGCGTTGCCCGTGCTGGCAATCGCGGGCGTCGGACTGCGCCGCGTGATGGCGTTCACGGTGGTGAGTTTTGCTATTGCGTTTGTCGTATTTGCGTTAGCGCTGTTGCTGCTGATTCCGCGCTAGGATGTTTTCCGCGGTCGTCCTAGCCGCGGCGTTGACGCCGCTGCAGATCTTCTTCCACGCCGAGGACACGTGGGAGGCGCGGAAGCTGCCGCCTTTTGTAGCGTTCGATACCGCGATCACGCATCGCACGGCCGGCGGCGCGATTACGCAGGGCAGCGAGCACGTGATCTTGCGCACCTTCGATCATTGGTGTTCGACGATCGAGGTCGATCAAGGTGCAGCCGAACCGAAGACCAGCCGCGGCTTGAACTGCTTAGGGCCGGCGTATTCGCCGCTCGGATTCAATATTTCATCGGTCTATCCGGCCAGCACCCAGCCGGACCCGTTCGTTCCGTCGCAGCTTCCCGTAATCGCGCACGTTCGCGCCATCCACTACGACGTGACGTTCGCGGACGAACAAACCATCGACGGTGCGCTCGCGTACCATTTACTGCTGCGGCCGCTCGGTTCGCCCGAACATTACCCGCTGCGAGCGCTCTGGGTTGATGAGAGCGATTTCCAAGTTCGCAGATTAACCTACGCGGAAAACCCGAGCGGCTGGAGCGCTTCGATCGACTATTCGTTCAAGCCGTACGGACCGCAAGGCATTTGGTGGATCTCACAGATCGATGCAAGCTGGCAGCCGGGGCAACATTTAAACGAGCCTGCTTTTACAAGCACGCTCGTTTTGCACAATGTGAGTTTTCCTTCGGTTTAGAGGCGGCTCCAGGACGTCGTGTTGCGCGTGCAGTGCCAAGAAGCGTGCAGCGACAGACTGAGCGCCGGATGGCGCAGCGCCGGAATGTGCGCGGCCACCTTGACGGCTTTGACTTTGCGAAAACGCGGTGCGCTGCCCAAGACCGAGCGTCCCTTGCGGGTCCGTGCCATCGGTTTTGGCGCAAGCAGCATGGTCATCTGGGACAGCTATTATAGCAGGGCAGCCCAAGAGGCGGCCTTATGAGAGCCGTTCCCGGCCGTGCGGCGAGGTCAGATCGAGTACCGGACCGATCGGGACGATGCGCGTCGGGTTAATCTCGGTGTGCGTCACGTAATAGTGGCGCTTGATGTGATCGAAGTTCACAGTTTCCGCAATGCCGGGGATCTGATACAGATCGCGCAAGTAACCCCAGAGGTTGGGATAGTCCACGATGCGGCGCAGATTGCACTTGAAATGGCCGTAATAGACCGCGTCAAAGCGGATCAGCGTGACGAAGAGCTTCCAATCGGTCTCGACCGGATGCGCGGCGATTAAATACCGGCGCGTAGCTAGGCGCTGCTCCAACTCGTCGAGCGTCTCGAAGACGCGATATGCAGCTTCTTCATACGCTCGCTGCGACGTCGCAAACCCGGCGCGGTAGACGCCGTTGTTCACGGTTTCATAAATCAGCTCGTTGAGCGCGTCGATCTCCACGCGGTGCCCGCTCGGGTACAGATCGATGTGGTCTTTCGCGAGCGACTCAAATCCGGTTTCAAAGATGCGCATGATGTCGTCATCCGAGTTGTTGACGATCCGTTTGGCCCGCTTGTCCCACAGCACCGGCACCGTCACGCGGCCGCGATAATGCGGGTCCGTCGCGATATACGCTTCGCTCAGAAAGTGAAAGCCGTTGATTGGATCGCGCGAGTAGCCGGGTCCGTCGCGGAATGCCCACCCACGTTCGTCGCGGATCGGATCCACCGCCGTCATGCCAATCGCATCTTCGAGCCCTTTGATCTTGCGGACGATGATCGTTCGCGATGCCCACGGACAGGCCCACGATACATATAAGTGGTAACGCCCGGCCTCGGCAGCAAACGGTTCCCGAAATGCGTCGTCCTGCCGCTTGAAGTTTCCGTCGCTGCTCTGCTCGTCCGGAAATTGCGGCTTGATCCCGGTGCTCACGTGCTCAGCCGCCGTTGAGCGCCAAAACGATTTCCGTTGTCAGCGCGACCAAAAACCCGCAGGCCAGCATTGTGGTTACGAGCGGCGTGATGCCCATGCTGCGCCGGAGCACGGCCCAGATCTCCCCGATGACGAAAACGAGCGCGCCGATTGCAGTCGCCAGAAACAAGACCGACAGAATCGGCGATTGGAACGTATACCCGACAACCGTGCCAAGAAAGGTCGGGCCGCCCGCGATTAAACCGGCCAGCCCGAGTTGTCCCCACGTCGGAACGACGCGTCCGGAAAGCGGCGCGGCGATTCCGAAACCTTCGGTTGCGTTATGGAGCGCAAAGCCGATGATCAAGCCGACGGCAATCGCCGTCGCGCCGCTCGCCGCCGAAGCGCCGATCGCCAAACCCTCAGCGAAGTTGTGCGCGCCGATGCCGATCGCGATGATTGCGGCCAGCACGAGCGGCTGATGCACGGTTGACGCGGCGCGGCTGCTCAAGCGGTTCGCAAGCAGACCCAGGCCGACCAAGCCGATAAATAGCCCGCCCACATACGCAATTGCGAGCTCGATGACACTCCAAGGCGGACCTCCGCCGTGCCAATAGCGTGCGGCTTGGACCAACGGCGCGGTCGCGCTGCCGGCAATTTCAACGACGAGATAGACGAGAATCCCGATTGCGAGCGCGTTCAGAGCGGCGATTGTCGTCTGCGAGACGTTGCGCATGCGCGCGATTGGCAGTCCCAAGAAGATCGTGAGACCTGCAATTGCGCCAAGCGCGACGGTCCATCCAAAGGACAACGCTGCCAGCGGGCCATGGCCGAATGCGGGCAACATCTTCCGCATCTCTGTGTTCATCGCGGCCAGCGTATTTGGCGTGCCTTCATAATGAATAGCTGTGATCAGGCCGTCCGGCATGCCGGTTCCATCTTCGGTATGGTCGATCACGTGACAGTGGACGATCCAAGTGCCGGGCTTTTGATTCGCATCAACCATCACGTCGACGCGCTGTCCGGGCCCGAGCAGCACCGTGTCTTCGACGTCGCGGTAGGTGACCGGCTGCGCGTCGCGCGCCACGATCAACTGATAATGGCCGTGCGTGTGCATCGTGTGCATGTTTTCGCCGGAGATGTTGATCCAGCGGATGCGCACCCGCTGACCTTTGCGTACTTCGATCGGCGTTGTGTAGGGATATTCTTTGCCGTTAATCGTGAAATGATTTTCGCTCAGGCTCTGAATCGGCCACGACGACAACATTTCGACGTAGTCGCGATCTGCGCGCTCCGCCGCCGGTGCGTGTGCGGGCAGCACGACGATCGCGCCGTATAGACCGCTGTTGAGCATCTCTTCGTTGTCGTGCGAGTGATAGATGAACGTGCCGGGCGTATCGGCCGTGAAGACGTACCGGTATGACTGCCCCTGCATGACGAGGGGCTGCGAGATTCCCGCGACGCCGTCCATGCTTACCGGAATCTCGTGAATGCCGTGCATGTGCAGCGTGTCGGGAACGCTCTGCTCGTTGCGGTAATCGATCACCACACGATCGCCTTGATGCGCGACGAGTGTCGGACCGGGAACGACGCCATTATAGGTTTTCGCGAGTACGGTCAAACTCGGCTGAAGCGACCACGGCGCATCGCGCTCGACGAGATGAAAGGTCCGGGTGCGTCCGCGTACGTCGGGAATCGCGGCGAAGGTGCCGTCTTCGCGCCGCACCAGTTTCGACTCGCCGGGAGCGGGCGTCGCTGCCGGAATTGCCCCTTGCAAGGGCTGCATTCCGATGCTGGCCGGATTTACGCCGGTGGTGGTTTCGTCGGTGTCCGCCAGCGCGGCCGGAGCCGCCAGCGCAAGAAGCAGGCCCAGGGCAAGTAAGCCTCTCCTGATTACAAAGTTTGGCACGCCTAACTTTTCTTCGGGAGTTAGGGCGTCGCCTCATTTAGGGCGCCGTTAGGTTACCAGAGCTCGCCGCCGCCGACCAGGACGTACAGAATCGGGCCGATGCCCCAAATTATGGAAACAACTCCCCAGATGATTTTTTGCGCGGTCGTCAGGTCATCTCGTCCGGCGAGGTTGATGAGCACCAGAATCCACGCAACCGGATGGAGGAATATCGAGATTAAGATCTCCAGCAGCAACTTCATGACCGTAGTCTATGCCAAACGGCGGCCAACGCCCTAGTGTCTAACCCGTTCCGCGCCCGCGCCAACGCGCCGGTGGCGCTGATTACCATCACCGTGATGCTCGGGCTGATTATGGCGATCATCGACGCGACGATCGTCAACGTCGCGCTCAACGACATCGCCGGCAACCTCGGCGCATCGATCGACGAGGTCGCGTGGGTCGCCACCGGCTACATTCTCGCCAGCGTCGTGGTCATGCCGCTCAACGGTTGGCTCACCGCATATCTGGGCCGCAAGAATTTTTACGCCGGCTGTTTGGCGATCTTCACGATCTCTTCGCTGCTCTGCGGGACAGCGCACAGCATTTGGCAGCTCGTCTTCTATCGCGTGATTCAGGGCTTCGGCGGCGGCGCGCTGCAGCCGACCGCGCAAGCGATTCTTTTTGAAACCTACCCGCCCGCCAAGCGCGGCGCCGCCATGGCTATCTTCGGTTTGGGCGCGATGGTCGGGCCGGCGATCGGACCCACGCTGGGCGGCTACATCATCGACAACTACACCTGGCCGCTGATCTTCTACATCAACATCCCGATCGGCATCGTGGCATTCTTGATGACGCTCATGTTCATTCCGAATCCGCATTTCTTGGAGAAACCAAAAGGGGGCGTGGACTGGATTGGCTTGGGGCTGCTCACGGCGGGCCTCGCTTCGCTCCAGTACGTCCTGGAGCGCGGCCAGCATGACGATTGGTTCGACTCCGGCACGATCTGGACGCTGTCGATCGTCGCGATCGTCACGCTCACGTGGTTCATCTATAAGACCATGCGCGACAAATATCCGCTGGTGGATATTCGTGTCTTTCGTTTTCGAACGTTTACGATCGGCAACATCATCGGCGTCGTGCTGGGATTCGGTTTATTTGGAACGAGTTTGATCTTGCCGTTGTACTTCCAAACGGTCTTGGGCTTTACGGCATTTCAAACCGGAATGGCGCTGCTGCCCGGTGCCGTTGCAACTGCGATCAGCATGCTCATGGTCGGCGCGCTCACTCGTTACTTGGATGCCCGCGCGATGGTCATCTTCGGCATGCTGCTCTTCGGGCTCTCAACCTGGTGGATGGGCGGCCTGACGCAAGATGCCGGCTACTGGGACGTCTTCTGGCCGCGCGTCTGGCAAGGACTCGCGCTCGGTTTTATGTTCGTTCCGCTGACTACCGTGACGCTTGGCGCGGTTCCAAAGGAAGAACTCGCCGGCGCGACCGGTGTCTCCGCGCTCATCCGTCAGCTGGGCGGCAGCTTCGGCATCGCGATACTCACCACGCTGCTCGCGCGTCAGGCCGCGATCGCGTGGAGCGAATTGGCCTCCGGCGTGACCAACGCGCACGGCTATTCGCTCGGCACGCTCACGAGTATTGTCGCGCAGCAGTCGGCGGTGAACAGTTACGACTACCTGTTCAGGCTCTCGGCCATCGTCTTCTTCGTCTCCGCGCCGCTGGTGATCTTCATGCGGCCCTCACGCCGCGCGGCGGCTGCCGCGGCGGCGGCTTTGGCGGCCGAATAGTCGAAGACTCCGGCTATGAGAGTAGCCGTGATTTTGCTTGCCGCCGCCGCAATCGCGCTCGGCTGTTATGACATCGCGAACCCGTACCGCGCCGGAATGTTCGGCTTTGATTTTCATACGTCGAACAACGGCGATCAAGTCGTCACGAAGATCTATCCCGGGTCGCCCGTCGAACGAGCCGGGTTGCGCCCGGGGGACGTTATTCCGTGGAGTAAGGTATCGGCGCGAACGAGTTTTGACTCCTCGTTCAGGCGAACCGGCCAAACGATAGCCTTTCCGGTCGTTCGGGACGGAAAGACCGCGGAGATGAGCATCGTTGCGGCAGAGTATACGAGCATTAAGCCGATCGAAGAGGGGCCGCTGGCGCTCGCCATTCTGATCATCTTTGCCGCGACCGGCGTCCTGGTTATTCTGCGCGGCGCGGATCGCAAGACCGCGCACTGGCTCGCGTTTTTCTTAGCGGGCTACGCGATGCAGATGGCCTTCTTTTGGTTTTCGGACGTGGCGCCGTCGCCCGGCCTTTCGTTCGCAGGCAGCCTGCTCGGCAATGCCGTGAGTTGGGCGAACGCATATCTGATTCTGCTCTTAGTCGCGCACTTTCCGCCATTCAACTCCCGCTTCCGCACCGTACTGCGCAAGATTATGCTCCCGGCTGTCTCGGTGGCTGCACTCGTACAAATGTGGATCTATCTCGTCGATGTTTATCCGCGCACGCAGTTGTTTGAAATTGCGGGATCGTCGAGCCCCGCATGGTTTCAGCAGCTTGTCTGGGCCTTCATCTCGTTCCTGACGGTGGCGGCCGCCATCGAAGGCATGTTGCGCGTCGACGAAGAGCACCGCGCGCAGATGCGCTGGGTCGGGGGCGCGGTCATCCTGTCGGAGTCGAGCTGGCTGATCATGAATTTTTCGTTGCTGATCAATCCGAATCCGCAATCGTGGTTTCCGGTCATGTCGCTCTTTCAGGACGTGCCGCTGTTGGCGATCGCATACGCCATCTTACGCCACCGGCTCGTCGACATCAGCATCGTCTTCAGCCGCGCCGCGGTCTTCGGTTTTGTTTCGATTACGCTGGTCGCGCTTTTTATCGCCGGCGAATGGGTGGCTGCGCAGATTCTGGAGCGGGGCCTTGGCGCCGATGCGGCCAACGGGTGGCTCGGCAAGATCGTCCCGCTCGCGATCGCGCTGGCCGTCGGCCTTTCCGCGCGCTCGATTCACGGCGCCGTCGAGAAGCGGCTGAACGTCTTCTTTTTTGCGCGGCGCGAGAGGTCGCTCGCCGCGCTGCGCCGTTTGGCGCTCGAAGCCGACGTCGTAACCAACAAACAGTCGCTGCTCGATTTAACATACGAATCGGTTCGCGACAACATCGAGGGCCGCTACGCCGCAATCTACCTCTTGACCGGCACGGAGTACGAGCGCACGCGATCCTCGGACGACGGTCTCCCCCCGCACCTCGATATGAACGATCCGGTGGTCGTGCGGCTGCGCCGCTGGAACGAGCCGTTCGAAGTCGAGCTCGGCGAACACGGATTAAGTGAGGCGCTCTTGCTACCCATGACCGTGCGCGGCGCGTTGCTCGGAGCGATCGTGTGTGGTCCCAAGCGTGAACGCACGCATTATTTAGCGGAAGAGATCGATGCGCTGGCGCTGGTAGCTCACCGCGCCGGGACTACATACGAACTACTCGTTCGCGAAGGCCCCAAAACCGGTGCCGCGGGCATCGACGTCAGCGTACTACGCGAACTCATTCGCGCCGAACTGCAGGCGTTGAGCGCTGCGCCGACATAAGAGGCGGCGATGCCCGCACGCACGTTCGCCAGCGACAACAACGCGCCGATTGCCGCCGAAATTCTGAAGGCGATCGCTGACGCCAACGACGGCGATGCGGTCGGCTACGGACACGACGATTATACCGAACGGGCTCGCGCGAGATTTGCCGAGATTTTCGGAGCGTCGAGCGAGACATATTTCACGTTCAATGGCACGGGCGCCAATGTCGTCGCATTAAGTTGCCTGACGCAGCCGTATGAAGCTGTCATCTGCCCCGCGACGGCGCATTTGCAAACGGATGAATGCGGCGCTTTCGAACGGTTTACCGGGTGCAAGATTCTTCCGGTTGCGACGGCGGATGGAAAGATTTCAATCGAAGCGCTCGCGCCGTTCGCGCATATGTCGCGCGAGGAGCATTACGTGCAGCCGCGCGTTCTATCGATCTCGCAATCCACGGAATTTGGAACGCTCTACGAACCGGCTGAGATTCGGGAACTCTGCGACTTCGCGCACAAGCAAGGGTGGTACGTGCATATGGACGGAGCGCGAATTTCAAATGCGGCCGCCGCACTGGGACTAGGCCTGCGCGAAGCGACCCGAGACTTGGGCGTTGACGTCCTCTCGTTCGGCGGAACGAAGAACGGACTGCTCGGCGGCGAGGCGGTCGTCTTTTTCGACAAGAAAATCCATAAGGGCGCGGCGCCGTTTGCGCACAAGCAAGCCATGCAACTCGCCTCGAAAATGCGGTTCATCGCCGCGCAGTTTCTCGCACTGCTCGAAAACGATCGCTGGCTGAAGTATGCCTCGCACGCCAATGCGATGACCAAACGGCTCGAGCAGCGCATTCTCAAAATCGCAGCTGTGCGCATCACCCGGCCGGTGCGCTGTAACGCCATCTTCGCAACGCTCGATCGCGAAGCCATCAAACGCATCCAGGAACGCTGCTTCTTCTTCGTCTTCGACGAATCGGTTCCCGAGGTGCGCTGGATGACGCACCACGCGACGCGCGAGGAAGACGTCAACGCATTTGCCGCTCTGGTCGAAGAGGCGGTTAAGTAGAGACGAGTTTGCGGCTCAAAGCATTGAGTTCGCGGGAGCGCCACCGGAGTTCGTAATTTGCCTTCAATAGGACGTTTCGCGCCCGCACAAGCGGCGGTTGCGCAGCGCGCGCCAGCTCGAGCGCCCGGGCTTGATCGGCCGCGTACTCCGCGCGCAGTCGAGCGATCGCCGATTGCGCGGCCGGCGGGTGCTCGCCCGTAAAACGCAAGACGTCGGGCCATATTCGTTTGAAGTAGACCGCCGGATCCAACGAATCGAGCGCTTCTTCCGGAACGGTTTCGCCCCTTTGCCCCAAACTCGAGTAGTGCCGTCCTTTTTCGGCGTGGCGGCGCGCCGGCAGCACGTGCCCGTAGTGCGCGTAGACGTACGGCAGCGCGAGACGTTTGCCGTTTAATCCCACGAGCTGTTCGTGGACGTTGCCCACCCATCGCGCGCCCGGGTTGAACCGGAAAAACGCCATGCGTCTTTCGATCGATGTATACAGATCGAACGATTGGAAGAAATGCCACGTGTATCCGTCCACGAAATCATACGCGGCGGGAACCTCGCCGAGATTACGGGTGATGCAGCGGACGGTTTCACCGTGAACTTCGTCGGCATCGACGAATGCGATCCACGTTCCCGCGCCCGTGCGGGCATGAACGTCCAAACACCGGTTGCGAGCCGTCGAAAAATCTACGAACGGTGCGCGATCGACAAAGAGCCGATCGTGGTCGCCAAACCAACTCTCGCGCAGGGTGGCGTCGTGCGGGGACGGATCCGAGCCGTTGTCGTTGACGATCAGCGAATCGACGGCGCCGCTGAGCGATTCCAACAGAGCCGCTAAGAAAGGCTCCTCGCGCGCACCGAGGATCAGATGCGCCGCTACGCGTTCCGCGCTCATTGGGCCGCCACCTCAAGCGCTGCCAGCGTTTGCGCAGTTGCCCCATCCCAAGAAAATTTCGCGGCTTGGACGGGACCGCGCCTTGCCAGATCGGCGCGTAAATTCTCGTCGACCGCAATTCGCCCGAGTGCAGACCCCCAAGCAGCTGAATCTTGCGGCGAGTCAACGTACTGCGCGGCGTCGCCGCAGACTTCGGGCAGTGACGAGGCTCGCGAAACGATCGCCGGCGTACCGCACGCTAGCGCCTCAAGCGCGGGCAGTCCAAAGCCTTCATACAATGAGGGAAGCGCAAGACACAAAGCGCCGCGATAGAGATCGCGCAATTCGAGAGCGGGCACGTTGCGCAGGGCGACGACGTCGTCGAGGGCTTTGTCCGGTCCAACCATTACCAGCGCAATGCCTCGCGGCACAAGCGATTCGCGCCAAGCTTCAATGAGAACCTCGACGTTTTTGTGCGCTTCGAGCGTACCCACGTACAGAACATACTGTTGACCGCGCAGCGCAGGCGGCAGCGCCTTCGGTTCGCCCGGCGAGAACAGTGAGTCCGCCGCCAGCGGCACGACCTCGATGCGATGCGCCGCGACCCGCAAGTGTTTCTCAATCTCGCCCTTCGTGAATCCGGAATCCGCCAGAATTCGATCCGCCGTGCGCGCGGATAGTTCGAACGGCTCTTGTTGCGATCGACGCGCGCGCACGTCCGGATCCGGGAACGCGAACGGTACGACGTCGTGCATCGTCACGACGTTGCGCGTTGCGCCCGTGAAAAACGTTCCGTTCCAAGGATGCCACGCGACGTCCGCCGTGCGCGGAATGCGCGATGCGACGTGAAACGCGGTCGAACCCAGCTCCGCCGCAAGCGCGCGTTTCTTCAGAGTAGGAAGCGGATGGCGAACGAGCAAAGTCAGCTCGCAAGCGCCGTTCTTGAGCATCCGCGATAAAACGGCTCGCAGATAGACGCCGATTCCCCGGCGATCGGCTAACAGGTTATGAGCGTCTACCGCGACGTGCACGCAGTTGGAGTATGCTGAATGCGTCCCATCACCCTGTACCTGGTAGCGTTTGCTCGATGATTCGAGTCGGCGTCGACGCGTGGAACCTGACCGGAGATTACCGCGGTATCGGACGCTACGTGCGCGCGCTCTTGGACGAGTGGCAGCGCGGTTTCGCCGATCGCATCGAGCCGGTGCTGGTCGTGCCCGAGTGGCACACCTGGACGGTCGCACGGCTTTATCGAGCTGAAACAGGAGATCACAGGTTTGCGGTTCGTTCGCGGCGGCACCACGGGCGTTCCAAACTGGACGCGCTGTGGTTTCCGTTCAACGGTCCGAGCTGGTCGCAGTTTACCCTTCCCGCCGTCGCGACGCTGCACGATGCGTCGACGTTTGTTCTGCCCGGATTTGACGACGCGGCGCGCGCGACGTTTCGTTTGGCCGCGGAGCGTTGCCGGCAAATCGTCACCGATTCGGAGTTTTCGAAGACTGAATTGATGCGCGAGCTGCACCTGCCCGAGTCGGTCATTACCGCCATCCCGCTCGGCATCGGCGCACCGTTGCCGGAGAAACCGGTGCAGCTTCCCGCCGGCGCAACCGGGCGGTTTGCACTTTTCGTCGGCGAAAACGACCCGCGCAAAGGTTTGGATACGCTGCGCGAGGCTCTGAAAATGTTAGCCGCTGACGGCCTCACGATACCGCTCGTCGTTGCCGGTAAGAGCTCGGAGTTGGGACACGTGGACGATGCTACCTTAGCCGCGCTTTATCGCGCTTGCGCAGTCTTTGTGTATCCGTCGCGCTATGAAGGTTTCGGGTTGCCGGTTTTGGAGGCGATGAATTACGGAGCTCCGGTCATCGCATCGTCCGCCGCTTCGATCCCGGAAGCCGGCGGCGACGCGCCACTTTACGTTCCACCCGGCGACGCGGCAGCGCTTGCCGGCGCCCTCCGGCGCGTTTGGAACGATCCCGAGCTGGCGTCGCAAATGCGCGAACGCGGGTTTGCGCGCGTTCGAGAGATGTCGTGGCGCCGGACGGCGCAGCGCACGCTCGAAGTACTCGAATCTGCCGCCCGATGAATCGTATACACTTGGCGACGGCGCTGGTGCGCCGCGGCGATACGATTCTGCTCGTGGCGTCAACGTACCCGAATCAGCCGCAGCCGTTGTGGAATCTTCCCGGCGGCCGCCAACTCGACGGCGAACTTCTGTCGGAAACGGCGCTACGCGAGCTGCATGAGGAGACGGGCTTCCAAGGAACGCTCGGCGAGCTCTGCTACGTGAGCGAATCCTACGACGGCGATACGCACTTCGCGAATTTCACTTTCGCGGTGAATGTCTCTCCAAACGACCCTTCGCTTCCGCTCAGGGCCGCTCGCTCCGCTC
The DNA here is from genome assembly GCA_035710515.1 of Candidatus Rubrimentiphilum sp. NCBI lineage: Bacteria > Bacillati > Vulcanimicrobiota > Vulcanimicrobiia > Vulcanimicrobiales > Vulcanimicrobiaceae > Candidatus Rubrimentiphilum > Candidatus Rubrimentiphilum sp. The sequence goes on from DASTDE010000003.1 coordinate 29,821, forward strand.
GCGGTCCTTCGATACCTCAGGATGACAATAGCACTCACCATGACACGAAAGACCACGTTGTCGGCGTGGAGTGGGTGCCGATCGCAGCGTTAGCCGAACGGATCGCCGTGGCGGTCGTGCGCGAGCCGCTGCTCGCATATCTGCGGGGCGAGCTAAAAGGCTATGCCGGATATGCCGAGGCCGGCATCTCGATCGTTTTTCCCGATTGAAGCCAGCGGCTGCGCTCGAGCCGGTGGATCAGCACATCGACCGGCCGTCCGCTGACGGTGGCGCCGCGCGGCACGACGCCGTCGGAGTGAAAGTTCAAACGATCGAGCAAACGGCGTGACGCCAGATTCTCCGGAACACAAAATGCCTGCACGCGCGAGAGTTTGGCGCTCTCGAACGCTTCCGCCAGCAACGCGCGTACCGCTTCCGTCGCAAAGCCGCGCTGCCGGTGCTCGCGCAAAACGCTGTAGCCGATCTCACCCGCGCCAGGTTCCCGCTCGGCGATTCGCAGCGATACCCAGCCCGCCGCATTCCGCGAACCGGCCGGCCTTATCAGCCACTCGAACCGGCCGTTGGCGCCGGGGATGAGTCTCCGCGGACGCGCCGCGACCATCTCGCCGAACATCTTCAGACCGACCTTCGGCAGATCTTGATAGGTGCGCAGATCCGGCTGCTGCAGCAGATGCCAGAGCTGCGCAAAGTTCCGGGGAGTCACCGGAACCAGCCGCAGACGGTCGGTTTGAATCGCTCGCATGGCCTTTTAAGAGTTTACCAATTCCCCGCCCCCGATGTTGCGGAACCGGCCGCTCGTCGTGATTGACGGGCATGGAAGTTACGTTCGCCGGCACGGTCAGCAGCATGCCCACCTATTTTTTCGGGACGCGGACGCGCTGCGAGCATGAGACCTTCGACGTGCAGACGGCCTCCGGCCCCATCAGGGTCATCGACAATGTGGACATCGCTCCGCCGGTTCCCGTTCGTCCCGGCGATCGCGTCGAGGTTCGGGGCGAGATGGTACACGATCGAGGGTCTCTGCCCATCGTGCACTGGACCCATCACGATCCCCAGGGCCGTCACGTGGACGGCTTTATTCGCCTCCGCGGGCGTGTGTACGCATAGTGCGGCCGGCCGAAATTAGCTCGGGGATCGTGACGAAGCGGTAGCCGCGCTTCTTTAGCTCCTCGACGATCATGCGCGTGGCGGCGATGTCCGCGCTCCGGTCGCAGATGTGCGGGCTAAGGTGCTGCGCGCCGCAGAGCATGCCGCGGTTGCCGTCGTGCAGCACGACGATCGACCCGTCCTCGACGCCGGCGACGACCCGCTGCGCGATGAGCTCCGCCGAGGGATATTCCCAGTCGCGCGCCAGCGGCGCCGACCACATCACCACGGTGTATCCGAGACGCTGCGCGGTCTGCATGACGCTCCAGTCGCGCGAGCCGAACGGCGGCCGCAGCAAACGGGTCCGAACCCCGGCCGCGGCGCGGATGGCCGCGTCGGTGCGCTCGATGGACTGCACGACCTGGCCTGGTGAGAGCACGACCAGATGGCTGTGATCCCAACTGTGATTGCCGACCGCGTCACCGTCGCGCACTTCGCGCCGAACAACGTGCGGATATGCCTGCACGGCCCGGCCGACCAGGAAGAACGTCGCATGCACGTGCTCCCGCTCGAGCACCTCGAGGATGCGATCCGTGTACGGGGGGTTGGGACCGTCATCAAAGGTCAGCGCGACGACGCGTTCGTTCGTCGGCCCCTGCGTCAGCGTGCGGCCGAAGAGCTGATTGCCGGGCTGTTCTGAAACTTCGTAAGAAGCGAAGCCAAGCAGTCCCAGTGCGGCCACCACGGCCAGTATGCGGAGCGCGATCAATGGGAGTTTCGAACCAGAGCCTGCGCCCTTTGAATCTTTTGCCGGAACGAGGGCGGTCCAAATGCCCGAAACGCTCGAACGATCTTTTCAAAGCGCGGATCGGCCAGCGACGTGCTCTGGAGTTTCAAGAGATCGGGCGTCGGGCTGTTCTTGCTGAGCCGGATCTCGTACTGCCGGCCCGCCGTGACGGCCCAATAATGCGGGTCGGTGAACGTAATGGTGCGCGAGCCTTCTTGCCGGTTGGCGATCTCGTGGACGTAGATGGTGTAGTTGACGTCCGTGTTGCCGCGAGGCGGCCGGTTCGTCAGCTGCCAGACGCCGTCTTGGACGACCTCTTCGAAGAAGAACGTCATCTCGTACCGTTTGGCCGGCAGCATCGTGACCGTCACCACTTTGCCCGAGTAGCCGGTAATCTTGTACTGCGCGCTTGAGATGCCGTTGTTGTTGTGGATGGTGTACTGCTCTTGGTAGATCGGCGGATTGCTATAGGCGATGGTCAGCCGCAGGTCGAGCACCGTCGGCGCCTGCAGCACCTTGGAGACCTCCGGTTTATTTTGAAAGTCCGGCCATTTGATGAAAATCGTTCCCGCGACCAGGAAGACGATGCAAAAAATGAAGAGTGCGGTGGGCAGCCAGGGGCGGCGCATCCCTCGGGTTACGGACCGGGCCGGGAGGCCTCCTGGTCGAGGACGCGATTGACGACCGCGTCGGCCAGCGCGTTTTCTTTGCGCGGAATATGACGCACGTCAACATGCGCGAACTTGCGGAGAAGGCTCTTTACACGCACGTGCAGCGGCTGCAGGTCGGGGTGCTTGACGCGATACTCGCCGGAGATCTGACGTACCACGAGTTCACTGTCGAGGCGCACCGCCAAGCTGGCGACGCCGTGTTCGATTGCCGCTTCCAGCCCCAGCTTCAGCGCCGTCCACTCGGCGACGTTATTGGTAGCCACGCCTAAAAAATGTCCGACTTCGTGGAGGATGCGGCCGTCGGGCGCGACGAGCACCGCGCCTGATGCAGCCGGCCCCGGATTTCCGCGCGAGCCGCCGTCGGCAAAAAGTGTCGCTTCAACGGGTGGGGGCGCGATCAGCCTGTCCATTAAGGAATCTCGGGCTGGCGGGATTCGAACCCACGATCTCCTGACCCCCAGTCAGGCGCGATAACCAAGCTTCGCTACAGCCCGACGCCGGAAAAGCAAACGGACGAGCACCTTCGCCGACTCGACGAAACGTGCCCGCCCGCGAATTCCGCGGTAGTCAGCGGACGGATGCTTAGCGCTTACGCCTCTTCTTAGCGCCGGATTTTCTGGAACCGCCGCGACCGCCGCTTACGGCTTCCTTCAGCGCTTTACCGGCGACAAAAGCCGGCACTTTGCGTGCCGGGATCTTAATCTTCGCTCCGGTTTTGGGGTTCCGGCCCTCGCGCGCTTTCCGGTTACGCACTTTGAATCGTCCAAATGGCGTGAGAGCGACGTCATCACCCTTTTGCAGCGCCGACGTGATCTCGTCGAGGATCAGGTCGACAATTTCCGTCGCTTGCCGCTTTGTGAGTTCGGATTCGGTGGCAACGGAATCTACGATTTCGGCTTTCGTCAAGTGAGAATCTCCTCCAACGGCACTAGTACGAGTTTTTTTCTGGCCGCCTGGGTCTTATACGCAGGTACCCTGCGGCCTCCTTCCCGATTTTGACTGACAAACCCATATTTTATCGGGTCGCGGCGCGCAACGCCAACAGATAGGAATCGGCGCCGAAGCCGCTGATCGTTCCGGTGCAGACGGCCGAAACGACGCTGACGCGGCGAAAAGATTCGCGCGCAAAGATATTCGAGAGATGAACTTCGATCACCGGAATACCGATCGCTTCGATGGCGTCGGCGATCGCGTACGCGTAGTGCGTGTACGCGCCGGGGTTGATGATAATTGCGTCGTATTTTCCGCGAGCCGCGTGCAGCTCGTCCACGATCGCGCCTTCCGAGTTGTGCTGCGCGCTGCGCACCTCGATCTTTAACTCGCCGGCGAGCTTAGCGATCTGCGCGTCGATCTGCTCGAGCGTCTGCGTGCCGTACACCTCAGGCTTGCGTTCGCCGAGCAAATTCAGATTCGGCCCGTGAATAACCAGGACTCGCATGCCGCGCCTTTCGGGGAGGAAACAGGGCGAACCTCGGGGCATTGCGGCCCGGGTCATGCGCGATCTCATCATCAGCGCGTCGGCGCCCGACGACGGTTTCGCGGTTGTGGTCGGGGTGACGACGGAACTCGTTCGCGAAACGCAGCGGCGCCACGGTTTGAGCCCCACGGCGACGGCCGCGGCCGGCCGTCTGATTACGGGCGCCGCGCTGCTGGGAGCCGGGCTCAAGGACGAACTGCGGATCTCACTGCAGATAGCGGGCGATGGCCCGCTGCGCGGCGTCGTCGCGGACGCGTGGCTCGCGGGCGAGGATCGCATCGGCGCACGCGGCTACACAAAGGTTTCGCGCGTCGAGCTTCCGTTAAATCAAGCGGGCAAGTTCGACGTCGCCGGAGCACTCGGAAGCGGCACACTGCACGTAACCAAAGCGTCCGAGGAAGGCCAGCCGTATTCCGGCGTCGTTCCGCTGCAAAGCGGGGAGATCGCCGAAGATCTCGCCGCATACTTGCTCAAGTCCGAGCAAATTCCGAGCGTCGTCGCGCTCGGCGTTCTCGCCGGTCCGACCGGCGTCGTAGCGGCCGGCGGCGCGATCGCGCAACTCTTGCCGGGCGCGAACGAGCGCACGATCGCCGCACTCGAAGAACGCGCGCTGGCGATGCCGCCGATCACCCAACTCATCTCTGAAGGCGCCGACGCACATGCACTCCTGCACGCAATAGCGGGAGGCGCCGCGTTGCGATCGCACCGCACGCTCGACGTCACGTTTTTGTGCCGGTGCACGCGCGAAAAAGTCGAGACGGCATTGGCCGGCCTAGGAGCGGACGAACTTCAAAAGATGGCGCGTGAACGTCCCGAAACCGAAGCGACGTGTGAGTTCTGCAAAAAGCTCTACGTATTCACCTCCGCGGAGTTAAACGAACTGGTTAGCCTCTTGAAAAAAGCGTAGGCGGCGGGTCGCGATAGGGATCGATGCGCTCCCAGAATGCCTCGCGAATTTTTCCGGAGACGTTTTCGTACCACCAGCCGCACTCGCACTTGATTGGCGGACCGCCCGGTACGGGATATGGGTAGTCACGCTTACAGCGCTTGCAGACAAATCGTTTTTCATCACTCATTTGGCAGTACTTTCACAAATTTTCGCGAGCCGACGGAGATCATCGCGGGCGCATCCAACGACGGCCAGGACGCCTTCGGGTCTTCGACAACTAAACCATTGATGCGCACGCCATTCCCGGCCACAAGCCGTTCGGCTGCCCTCTTGCTTTCCGCTAGCCCGACCGAGACCATGACGTCGATAACACGGAGCGCGTTACCTCGCTTGACTTCAGGCACGTTTTCGGTCGGCAGCTCGCGCTTCTGGACCGTCCGTTCGAAGTATTCGCGCGCCGTCTTCGCGGCCTCGGCACCGTGATAACGGGCGACGACCTCTTCGGCGACCTTCTTCTTTTCATCCATGGGATGAGCTTTGCCGTTTTGTAACGCGTGTGACAGCTGCGCGCACTCGGCCTCGGGACGGAATGCCGCGAGGCGTGCGTAGCGCGAAATCATCTCGTCCGCGATCCGCATGAGCTTGCCGAACTGCTGCTCGGGCGGCTCGATCAGACCGACGTAATTGCCGGCAGTTTTCGACATCTTCTTCTGACCGTCCAGCCCTTCGAGCAGCGGCACGGTCAAGCAAACTTGCTCGCGCTGCCCCGCTTCGCGCTGGTACTGCCGGCCCATCAAGAGATTGAAGAGTTGATCGTTTCCGCCGAGCTCGACGTCGGCGTGCAGCGCGATGCTGTCATAAGCTTGCGCGATAGGATATAAAAACTCGTGCAGCGCGATCGGCGTGCCCTCGGTGTAGCGGTCGCGAAAGTCTTCACGCTCGAGCATCTGTGCGACCGTCACTTGTGAGAGCAGCCGCAGCAGGTCCGCCGATGTGAGCCGGTCCAGCCAGGTAGAGTTGTACTCCAAACGCACGCGCTCCATGTCGAGCACCTTGCCGGCTTGCTCGGCGTACGTGCGCATGTTCGTCGTGATCTCGGCGGTCGTTAGCGGAGGACGGAGCTCGTTGCGGCCGGACGGGTCTCCAATTCGCGCCGTGAACGATCCGATCACCAGGACGACGCTGTGTCCGCCTTCGACGAATTGCTGCAACTTTCGCAGGACCACCGCGTGGCCCAGATGCAGATCGGGCGAGGTCGGATCGAGGCCGAGCTTTACGGTAAGCGGCTTGCCTTCGGAAAGCCGCTCTTGGAGTTCACGTTTGGTTTCGACATGATCGAAACCGTCAAGCAGTTCATCGAGATCGGGCATCGTCAGCGCAATTCAAAGACGGTAACGCCGCCGCCTCCCTCGTTTTCGTCGCCGTACCGAACGTTCTTCACCTGCGGGTGTGCGCTCAAGAATTCTTGCAGGCCGCGGCCCAGCATGCCGGTTCCTTTGCCGTGAATCAAACGCAGCGGCGAATTGCCCGCGAGGACGGCCTCGTCGATCCATTGGTCCACCAGCGGCTCGGCCTCCGCGTACCGTTTCCCGCGGACGTCGAGCTGCGAGACGGTCTTTGAGGCGGCCTCGAGTTTCGTATCGGCGGCCTGCGATCCCGATCCGCGCTGCAGCGCCGCACCGGTCCGGCGCACATCGTTCTTTTGCACGACCGTTTTCATGGGACCGATCGCGACCAGCACCGTCTCGCCGTTATCCGCAATCACGGTTCCGTCTTGCGCCAACGATATGATGCGCACGGTGTCGCCATCGGCGAGCACTTCACTGCCCCTTCGACTGCGCTCAGGGTCCTTCGATACCTCAGGATGACTAGATAGGCCCAGATCCTGATGCATGTCCTCGAGCGTGCGCTGCAACAGCTCGGCCTGTCCGCGCGTGATCTTCGGCTGCGCGCGCGGCTCGCCGGCTCGCGAGGCGGCCAGGCGTTCCGCAAACTCTTTCAGCGTCTTCTGCAAGCGCGCATCCGCGCTTTCGGCAAAGGCGCGGCGCTCACGCTCCAGCGCTTCCGTGCGCGCGCGCAGGTTCGTTTGCAGCGTTCCGACGTGTCCGCGCTCGCGTTCGACGGCTTCGCGTTCTTTCTGCAGCTTCGCGTTTAAGTCGGAGAGCTGGGCCAGCGCGCGCTCGTAGTCCCGGTCGCGCGTGCTCAAGAGTTCCTCGGCTCGCGCGATGACCTCGGAGCTGATGCCCAGCGAGCGGGCTAGCGGAAACGCCAGCGATTGTCCGGGCGTCCCGACGTCCAAATGAAAAGTCGGCGCAAAACTTTGCGGATCGAACCGCACGCTCGCGTTGATGACTCCGGGCGTTTCATGCGCGAAGAGTTTGAGTTCGGTGCTGTGCGTCGTCACGATCGCGCAGGCGCGCACAGCTAGGAGTCTTTCGAGCATCGCAATCGCCAGCGCCGCGCCGCTGGTCGGCTCCGTGCCGCCGCCGATCTCGTCGACCAGCACGAGCGACGCCGGCCCGGCCTGCGCGAATATATCCCGCATTCTCGCAAGGTGCGCCGAAAACGTCGAGGTGTTGGCCGCGATCGACTGCTCGTCGCCGATGTCCGCAAAGACGCGTGTGAACTGTCCGATGCGCGTTCCGTCCGCGGCGGGAACGTGCATTCCCGAATACGTCATGAGCACGAACAGGCCGACCATTTTGAGCGCAACGGTTTTTCCACCCATGTTCGGGCCGCTGATCACGAGCAGTCGCGTGCTATCGTCCAAGGTAAGCGATTGCGGCACCGCGCGGCCGCCGAGCAGCGGATGGCGCCCGCCGATCACGGTCACGCCGGCCGCCTCGATCAGTTCGGGCGCGCGCGCATCCATCGCGTCGGCAATCTTGGCTTTGGCGACCAGCACGTCGAGCTCCGCGAGCATTTCGACGTTGGCCTCTATCTGCGCGGCTTCCGCGCCAACCTGTCGCGAGAGCTGATCGAGGATGCGTTGAACTTCACGCTCTTCCTCGATGCGCAGCGTACGCACGCGGTTGTTGGCGTCCAGCGCGGCGAGCGGCTCCACGAACAGTGTCTGGCCGCTGGAGCTGGTGTCGTGCACGATGCCGGGCACGTCCGCGCTGAACTCGGACTTGACGGGAACGACGAAGCGCCCCTCGCGGATCGTCACGACGCTGTCTTGAATAGCGCGCGCGTATTTGGGTGAACGAAGCAGCGCGTGCACGCGATCGCGCGCTTCGCTTTGCGCTTGGGAAAGATTCTTTCGGATGCGCGCCAGCGCGGGAGAGGCGCGGTCCGCAACCGTCCCCCGCTCCTCGATTGCGTCGCCGATCGCCCGCTGCAGATCTTTGAGCGGCCGGTAAGCGGCGGTTATCGCGGCCAGGGCTTCTCCCGGCGCCTCGCGCGTCTTATTGTAGGCCGCGGCCGCAGCGCCGATCGCATCGGCAACCCCACGCAGTTCCGCCGGTGAAAGCGACGTGCCGATAGACGCGCGTTGCGTCAGATCGCTCGTGTCAACTGCCGGCAGCACGTGCATATCCACTGCAGCGACGAGATCGCGCACGAGGCTCGTCGCCGCTTGTTCGCGGCGCACGCGCTCGAAATCGTTGAATGGCTCCAGCGCCTGCGCGCGCTGCCGGCCGCGCGCGGTGACGGATTGCCCGACCACGCGCTCGCGCACGGCTGCAAAATCCAGCGCGTCGAGCGTCCGGGTATCGGCGAGCGTTACGTCTTGCGCTTGTGAAGGATGAATTGATTGCCCTCCGGGTCGTAGGCAAACATCATCTGGCAGACGGGGGTGTCGGTCAAATCGTCGTCGCTGTCGACCTTAGCACCCGCCTCGCGGGCGATTTGTGCCGTCGCCGTCAGGTCGTCGACGCCGAACATCACGCTGCCGCTACGGCCGCCCGTCTTGCCGCCCGCATTGTAAATTCCGAACGCCGAATCGTCGGCGAGCGTCCATTCCGCTAAGCGTGGCATTTCGACCGTGGGCGCACCGAGGATCTTGCTGTAAAACGCGGTCATCTTTGCCAGGTCAACGACCGTATAATAATTTGCATCCGTAGCTATGACAGCCATCTTCTCTCCTTAGTCGAGTTCTTTGCGCAAGAGCTCGTTGACGAGCGCCGGATTCGCTTTGCCGCGTGAGGCCTTCATCACTTGGCCCGTGAGGAAGCCCAAGATATTCGTTTTTCCACTCTTGTAGTCGGCCACGGCTTTTGGATTTTCCGCCAGCACGGCGGCAACGAAACGTCCGATCTCGCCGGCGTCGCTGGTCTGCGCCAAGCCGTCCTTCTCAACCATTGCCTTGGGCGAGCCTTCACCGGCCCACATGCGCTCCAAAAGTTCTTTGGCGATCTTCGAATTGATTGTCTTGGCCTCGACGAGTTCGATCAACTCCGCCAGCTGCGCGGGCGTGACCGGCGACGCCTGGACGGCGACGCCCGTTTCGTTGGCCAGCCGCGAAAGATCGCCCAAGACGAAATTCGTGCTTTGCTGCGCGTTGCCGCTCGCCGCAACGGCTTCATCAAAGTATTGCGCCAGCGGCACGTTGTCTATCAACTGCGTCGCCTGCTTCGGATCGAGTTTGTACTCGCTCAGGTAGCGCTCGAACCTCTGCGCCGGCAGCGGTGGAATCGTCTTTCGCAAATTTTCGATAAGTGCGGCGTCGATCTCGATCGGCACCAGGTCCGGATCCGGGAAATAGCGGTAGTCGTGGGCCTCTTCTTTGCTGCGCATCGAGTGCGTGACGCCCTGGCTCTCGTCCCAGCCGCGCGTCTCCTGAACGATCCGCCCGCCTGACTCCAAGATTTCAGTCTGGCGCGCGATCTCACTGTCGATCGCACGCAAAACGGAGCGAAACGAGTTCATGTTCTTGATCTCGGTCTTCGTGCCGAGCGCGGTCGAGCCAACGGGGCGAATCGAGACGTTGGCATCGCACCGCAGCGAGCCTTCCTCCATCTTCACGTCGCTGACTCCCAGCAGCACGAAGGTGCGCTTAAGCGCTTCCAGATATCCGACAGCTTCCTGCGCGCTGCGCAAGTCGGGCTCGGAGACGCACTCCATCAGCGGGACGCCCGCGCGGTTAAAGTCGATCAGCGAGTAGGCGCTGCCGGCAATGCGTCCGTCGCCGCCCGCGTGCATGGACTTTCCCGTATCTTCCTCTAAATGGATGCGCGTGAGCCGGCATTCTTTTATGGTGCCGTCATCGAGCCAGTAGCGCACCGAGCCGCCCAGGGTCAGCGGCATGTCGTACTGCGAGATCTGATAGTCTTTGGGCATGTCCGGATAAAAGTAGTTCTTGCGATCGAACTTTGAAAATGCCGGAATCTCGGCGCCGAACGCCAGCCCGGCGCGAATCATGTGCTCGATTGCAGCTTTGTTCGCAACTGGAAGCGCCCCGGGCAGCGCCAGGCAAACCGGACACACCTTCGTATTGGGCTCGCCGCCGAACTCGTTGGCGCAGCCGCAAAACATTTTGCTGCGCGTCGTCAGTTCGACGTGACATTCGATGCCGATAACGGCTTCGTACTTCGTTGGCGCGATCATAACGCCACCGCAAGCTGCGAAGCGTAGTGAGTCGCCTGCTCGTAAGCGTGCGCGGCGGCCAGCAGCTTTGCTTCCTCGAACAGCGGCGCGCAGAGCTGCAGTCCCATCGGCAGCTGCGGCTTTCCGGCATAGCCGCACGGCACCGAGAGCGCCGGCAAACCCGCCAGCGACATGGGAATCGTGTAATAATCCATCATGTACATGCTGTAGGGATCGCTCTTTGCGTTGAACTCAAACGGCGGGCCGCTGGTCGCGGGGGCTGCGATAAGGTCGCAGCGTTCGAACGCTTTGCGGAAATCCTGCGCGAACATCGTGCGCGCTTTTTGCGCCTTGACGTAATAGGCGTCGTAGTAGCCGCTCGACAGCGCATAGGTGCCGATGAGAATGCGCCGCTTCACCTCCGCGCCGAAGCCCGCCGACCGCGTCTTCTCGTACATCTGCCCGACGTCGTCGCCTTCGACTCGCAGACCGTACCGCACGCCGTCGAACCGCGCCAAATTGCTGCTGCATTCCGCCGGTGCTATTAAATAGTAGGTCGCCAGTCCATAATCGGCCGACGGCAGCGAGACTTCGACGATTTCAGCGCCCAGGTCCGTGAGTTCCGAATACGCACGCCGGTAGAGCGCATCGATCTCCGGCCCCAGCTTTTCCGTTACAAACTCCTTGACGACGCCGATCTTCAGGCCTTTCAAATCCGTTCGCAGCCCGGCAGCAGCCGGTTCGACCGGACGGTCGATGCTTGTCGAATCCATCGGGTCGTGTCCGGCCATCGCGTCGTACGCCAGCGCGGCGTCTTCAACCGTGCGCGTGAGCGGACCGATTTGATCCAAGCTCGAGGCAAAAGCGATCAAGCCGTAGCGTGAAACACGTCCGTAGGTCGGCTTGAATCCGACGATGTTGCAAAACGCGCCCGGCTCCCGAATCGATCCGCCGGTATCGCTCCCCAATCCGATCGCCGCTTCGAATCCGCCGACGGCTGCCGCCGGTCCGCCCGAGCTGCCGCCGGGAACGCGCGCTAAATCGTAAGGATTGCGCGTCACGCCGAGAGCGCTGTTTTCACAGGAGCTGCCCATCGCAAATTCGTCCAGGTTGGCTTTGCCGATGGGAATGCCGCCCGCGTCCAGGATTCGCTGTACCGCCGTGGCCGTGTACGGTGCGATCCAGTTTTCCAAGATCTTCGACCCGGCAGTCGTGCGCGTGCCGGTCAAGCACATGTTGTCTTTGATGGCGACCGGAACGCCGGCCAACGGAAGCTTTTCTCCGGCCGCAACGCGTTCGTCCACGCGCTGCGCGCTGCGGCGGGCCAGCTCGTGCAGGCGCGTCAGATAGCTGCCGACGCGATCGTCAACTTCATCGACGCGCGCCAGGACCGCTTCGGTCACCTCGGATGCCGAGAGACGTTTTGCGCCGACTTCCCGCGCGATCTCCGCGGCGGAGCGGCGAACCAGCTCGTTCATGGCTCGGCGATGATCCGCGGCACGCGGAAGAACCCGCCTTGGCGCTGCGGAGCCATTGAGAGCACCGTTTCACGATCGAGGCACGCGCTAATCTCGTCGGCGCGCTCGACATTTCGCGATTCGACTACTTGCGCGGTGGCCGGAACCGAAGCAGTGTCCAATTCGGAGAGCACGTTCACGTGCTCCAGCAGATCGCCCAACTGCTCGCCGAAGCGCGCGACCTCTTCCTCGCTGAGCGCAATGCGCGCGAGTTTGGCGACGTGACGGATGTCAATTTTTTCAGCCAACTTCAAACCAATTCCAGAATTGCCAGCGCTTCGACGTGACCGGTCTGCGGAAACATGTCGAACGGCTGCACTTCCTTGATTCCGTACCCTTTAGCGCCGAGAAACTTCAAATCCCGGGCGAGTGTCGCCGGATCGCAGGACAGGTACCAAATCGCGGGAATCCGGCGAGCCGCAATCGCTCCGAGCGTGGCCTCATCGCTCCCCTTGCGAGGCGGGTCGAGGAAGACGAGATCGGCGGCCGCCAGTTCCTTGGCAACGTCCGGGCGCCGCAGCGCGGACTGAACGGTGCCTTGATGAAAGCCCGCGGCCTGTTCGAGTCCGTTGAGTTTGGCGTTGTCGCGCGCCTCGGCGACGGCCTGCGGGTGCTCTTCGATTCCAAGCACCGTGCTGCCGTGCTTGGCGAAGAATAACGAAAACGTGCCGGCGCCGCAATAGAGATCGAGTATTTTGCGCGGCTCTCCCAGCCGCGGTTCCACGTGCGCGAAGATCCGCTCGACGATAGCCACGTTCACCTGAAAGAACGAACTCGCCGATACGCGGTAGCGCACGCCGGCAATCGATTCCTCGATCTGAGCCGAGCCCGCGAGCGCCTGTTGTTTGCGGCCGAGAATCGCGTTCGCGCCCGGCGGATCGTAGGAGTTCGTCAAACCTGCTACGTTGTCTAAAGTGCGGACAATCGCGTCCGCGCGATCTTTCAATTTTTCCGACAGCCGATCGGTCGTAAGCGTCACAACCACCTGGCCGTTCCTCGCGGAGCGCGCGACGACGTGCCGCGCTTCGTTCACCGCGTCTGCGGTGCCGGGGGCGGCCTTTGCGCGGTTCAAGCGATCGATCTGCGCGTCGAGACGCGGTTCGACAATCGGGCACGCGTCGATCTGTACGACGTCGTGCGAACGCTGCTTGTAGAAGCCGACCCGCTCGCACGAACGCTCGACGACGAGCGACATCTTATTGCGGTAGCCGCGCGGAGACTCCATCCCGATCGCCTCTGCGACAACGGCGTCTCCGAAACCGCCGATGCGGGCGAGAGCGTTGCGCACGACGTTGGTCTTCCACGCGAGTTGCGCCGGATACGCGAGATGCTGCAGCTGGCACCCGCCGCACGTTCCGAAGACCCGGCAGAACGGCTCGACCCGCTCGGCCGAAGTCTGCGTGAGCTCTATCAGGTCCGCCACAGCATACTTTGGTTTAACTTCTGTGATGCGAACGCGAGCGTGTTCCCGCGGCAGCGGGCCGGAGCAAAACACAACAATGCCGTCCGCCCGGCCGACGGCCTGGCCGTTGGCGAGCAGATCGGTGAAAACGAGATCGAGTTCTACGCCGGGATTAACGCTGATCGTCAAGCGTCTTGAGAAGTTGGTTGGCCTCGTCTATCAGTTGTTGTATCCGCCGGCTCGTCGGGTCGGCAGGCCGGCGCGAGAGCGCCGCGCGGATCAGCGCGAACGCGAGTGCGGCAGAGAGCCCCGCGACGCCAACCCAAACGAGCGTACGGGCAATGTTGCCGTCGCGATTTTCTCGTGAGCCGTCGTTTCCGTTCGTGTCGATATCGTCCATAGGCTGCGCGTGCATCAACTTAGGTCTGCTCCCTTGGATTGCTTCGGCGTCGTCATGAGGAATGTCTTTTTGCACCACGGAAGATCGCACGTATGAAAATGAACGCCGTGCTTCTTGCCGCGGCCGTTGCGTTCGTACCCAGTTCTGCTTCCACCGTCTCGGTCGCCTATGCCGGTTCGCTCGTCGCCACGATGGAGGGGCCCGTGGCTCACGCGTTGCTGGAGCGGACGGGCATCCACTTTTCGGGCGAAGCGAAAGGCAGCCGCGCGCTGGCGAACCTTATCCGCGCGGGTCTGCGCCATCCGGACGTCTTCATCAGCGCAGACCCCGCACTGCTGAAAGGCCTGGCACCCACGTACGTGGTTTTCGGCTCCGCGCGCATGGTCATCGCCTATTCGGACAAATCGCCGCAGGCGAGCCTTTTCGCCGCTGCAGGCAAGGGAAATGCGTCGCTGCTTGCCCTGCTTACCGCACCCGGCGTGCGCGTCGGCCGGACGGATCCGCAGCTCGATCCAAAAGGCGCGCGGACGATTCGAGCGATCGGCCTGCTCGGAAAGCACGAAGGGCGCGCTGCGCTCGCGAACACACTGCTCGCCAACGCGCAAGTGTTTCCCGAGGAAGACTTAGCCGTGCGCGTCGAGACCGGCGAACTCGACGCGGCCTTCTTTTATTCGACCGAAACGGGGCCCCTCAAACTGCACACGATCGAGCTGCCCGGCGCCGCGAATCTTTCTGACGAGATCACGTATGCCGTTGCCGTGCTGCCGCACGCCGCTCATCCGGCGGCCGCCGCCGCGTTCATGAATTTTCTGCTGAACGGCGACGGCAAGACCGTCCTCGAGGCGGCCGGCGTCCGGTACTTCGCGCATCCACGCGTCTTTAAAGGAAAGCAGTCAGCCTGAGATCCTTTGTACGGCGCGAACGCGCCGAGCGATTCCTGCTGTGGGCGTTTCTTCTCTCGATCGCTTTCCACTTTACGATCCTGCCGCTGATCGCTTGGCTTTTGGGCGCGCGTTTCACGACAGGCGCGCAGCGGCTGCAGCCGATCGAGATGATCACGATGCGCAGCAGCGCGATCCGCTTGGAGCGCCGGCCGCAGCCGCAACGCCCCCAGATCCAGCCGCCGGCGCCGCAACCGCTTCCCAGGCCCGTGCCGAAGCCTCAACCACCGAAGCCTCAACAGCCGCAGCGTCAACCGCCGCCGCATCGCGAACTCGCGCGCATCAATCCGCGCGCCTCGATCACCGCTCCAAAGGCGGCGGCGCGGCACGCGCAGAGCTTCAGCGAGCAACTCGCCCAGCAACAGGTGCAGTACCAGCAGACGATCGCGCGATTACGGCGCGAGAACAATCCGGTCATCAGCGCCGCGCAGCCCGTTTCAACTCCGGCGGCGACAAAACGCTACGCGTACGATTTTTCGGGCAGCATCGGCTCGCCGAATATCGGAGAGGGCATTCTCTACCCGCTTCAGATGTGGCAAGTGGGCCCGTATGATTACTACTACGTCCGGTACTGGGTCGTGTATCCTGACGGCACCAGCGAAACCGGCGTCGTTCCGTGGCCGCTTCGCTATTTGCCGGCCCAAGATCCGTTCAAGTTGGGAATACGGTACTTTCCGCTGCCGGGTCCGATGCCCGATTATGTCTTGCCGGCCGGCACCAATCTCCATCCGTTGGTGGCCTACTGCTACGCGCATCGCTTTCAATATTGCCCGCCGGAGCACGGGTAGCTATTGAAAGTTGCGCGAGCGAATGCCGCCGACGGCTGCGTCTGCGTCAAAGGCCCAGACTTTGCGCGCCAGCACGTCGATACAGCCGCTCTCTTTTTGCAGCTTGCCCTCGACGATCACCGTCATCGATTGCCGGATGACGCGGCGGTACCGTTCGTAAACGTCCGGGCGCACGATGACGTTCACCAAGCCGGTTTCGTCCTCCAGCGTTAAAAAGACAAAGCCTTTGGCGGTGCCGGGCCGCTGGCGTGTGATGACGAGGCCACCGACTTTGCATATCGTGTTGTGCGGCATCCCGGCCAAACCTCCGGCGGTAACGACGTTTTGCCGGTCGAGTTCGGCGCGCATGTGCGCGATCGGCTGAACTTTGGGCGAGATACCGGTCGCCCACAGGTCGAACGCGGTTTCCTGACGCGCCGAGATCGCGGCGAAGCGCGCGGCCGGTTCGTCGATCTCCATCAGCCGTCCGAGTTCGCCGCGCGTTTCGCGTTCGTCCAATCCGCGTAAAGCCCACATCGCCTCGCGCCGCGATGCAAACCACGGCGCAAATGCGCCCGCGACGGCCAAGTTTTCAATTGCCTCCTTCTCCAGCTGCGTGCGCTGCGCAAAATCGCGTAGATCGGCAAAGGCGCCTTGCGCGATCGCCGCCTCCAGCCGCTCGCGCTGGGCTTCTCCCAAACCGCGAATCACGTGAAAGCCCAGCCGCAGCGCGCCTTCTTCATCCACAAAACTCCAAAACTCGCTGGAGTTGACCGTCACAGGTTTTACGGCAACACCGTGACGGCGCGCGTCGTTGACCAGTACTTCGGTCGAGTAAAATCCCATCGGCTGCACGTTGAGGATCGCCGCGGCAAAAACCGCCGGATAGTGACATTTGAGATACGCCGATTCGTACGCGAGCAATGCGAAACTGGCCGCATGCGATTCGGGGAAACCGTAGTCGGCGAAGCCTTCGAGCATGTGGAAGAGCTGCTCGGCGGCGGCACGATCGATGCCGTTCTCGACCATGCCTTCGACCATCTTCGGATAGAGTTCGAGCATACGTTCGTGCGAACGTTTGTGCCCCATGGCGCGGCGTAAGCGATCGGCTTCAGCCGGCGAAAAGCCCGCGGCCTCGATCGCCATGCGCATGCCTTGCTCCTGAAAAAGCGGCACGCCCAGCGTGCGTTCGAGCACGGGTTTGAGTTTGGGATGCGGATACGTCACGGGTTCCAGTCCCGACCGCCGCCGCAGAAACGGATGGATCATCTGCCCTTGAATCGGCCCCGGGCGAATGATCGCGACCTGCATGACGATGTCGTAAAAACAGGCCGGCTTCATGCGCGGCAGCATGGACTGTTGCGCGCGCGATTCGATTTGAAAGACGCCGATCGTGTCGGCGCGCTGCATCATGGCATACGTCGCCGGATCGTTTTGCGGGATCGTATGTAAGTGTAGATGCTCCCCTCGACAAGCTCGGGGTCCCTTCGTCAGGCTCAGGACAGGCTCTTCGAGAGGCTCAGGATGACAAAAAACGCGTCCGTGCAGAGCAAACGCCTCCCGTAAAAGCGAAAGCATGCCCAGGCCAAGCAGATCGATTTTGATCAGGCCGAGATCTTGCAGGTCGTCTTTGTCCCACTGCACGATCGTTCGATCGCGCATCGTCGCCCACTCGACCGGCGCCACCCGCACGAGGGGATCGCGCGTGATGACCATGCCGCCGGAGTGAATGCCCATGTGCCGCGGAAACCCGTCGATACGTTCGCACAATCCCAGGAGCCGTTCGCCGAATACATCGTCGAGCGGCCCGACCGCGCCGCCGAGCGATTCATTGGCGTCGTATTCGCGCGCCACGGTGTCGACTTGCGCGAGCGTCAGCCCCAATGCTTTACCGATGTCGCGAATGGCCGATCGCGTGTGATACGTCACGACCTCCGCCGCCATCGCCGCGTGCGTGCGCCCGTAGCGGTCGTACACGTATTGAATGACCTTCTCGCGATCTTGATGCGCGAAATCCACGTCGATGTCGGGAATCTCTTTCCGCCCTTCGGACATGAACCGTTCGAAAAGCAAGTCCATGCCGATCGGATCGACCGCCGTGATGCCGAGCGCGTAACAGACCGCGGAATTAGCTGCCGAACCGCGTCCCTGACAGAGCACGCCGAGCTCTCCCGCGGCACGCACGATGTCCCAGACGATCAAAAAGTAGCCGGCCAAATCGGCCTTGGCGATCATCCCGAGCTCGTATTCGAGTTGCCGTTCGACCGCCGAACTCAGCGGCGAGCCGTAACGTTCCGCCGCGCCGCGATAGACGAGCTCGCGCAAATAGCTCTGCCGCGTGTAGCCGTCCGGTACCGGAAAGATGGGAAACTGGCCGGTCAGGCGATCGAGCCGGAAGGCGCAGCGTTCGGCGATCGCCAGCGTGTTGGCAATCGCTTCCGGATATCCGGCGAAGATCTGCGCCATCATCCGCGCCGGCTTTACATGATACTCGGCGTTGGGACGCAGCAGCGCTGTTTCGCGCGCCTGCGCGAGCGTGGTTTTTTGTTTGATGCAAAAAAGCGCGTCGGCCAAACGTGCGCCCTCTTTGGTCGCGTAGAAGACGCCGTTCGTCGCCACGCACGGAATCTGCAGCTCGCGCGAGAGTGCGAGCGTCTCCCGGCAGAGCCGGGCGTCGGCGGCATGCAGATGATGCTGCAGCTCCAGATAGAGACGTCCGCCGAAGCGATCGCGCAACGAACGCGCTTTGGCAGCGGCAGCCGCACCGCCCGCCAGGACGGTGAGCCCATCCGTGCGGTTGTCAAAATCCTCGAACTCCAGCCGCGGCTCGCCTTTGCTTCCCCGCAGCTGCGCGAGCGAAATCAACTCGCAGAGATTGGCGTAGCCGGACTCACTTTCGACCAGCGCAACGATTCGCTGGCCATCGCCGAAGGTGAGCTCGCTGCCGATGATGCCGGGCAGTTTGCGTTCCGCAGCAGCTTTCGCAAACCGCACCGCGCCATAGAGTCCGTCCCGGTCGGTAAGTGCTAGAGCCTGCAGCCCAAGTGCGGCTGCCGTTTCGACGAGCTCTTCGGGATGCGATCCGCCTTCGAGAAACGTGAAGTTGCTATGCGCGTGCAGCTCGGCGTAGCCGAGCATCAGTCATACGCGCCTTGCAGATACCACTGCTCGCCTTGGCGGTAGATGCGGCACAGCGCGCCGTCTTCCAGCAGCACGTCGTACTCGTCGCGCACCACATGCGTTTCGTGCCAGCCGTCGTCCACGCGCCACGGCCCCGCGCAATTCATAACCGCGCGCGCATCCACGCTCGCCGGCACATTCCCGCGCACTTTTACCGCAACTTCGCGCACCGCCAGCATACGAAGTTGCGGTGCGGAGATAACCGAGGTCCCCTTCGACGATGCTTCGCATCGCTCAGGGCCGCTCGGCGAAGCCTCGCGGTCCTTCGATACCTCAGGATGACAATAAGTGTAACGTGATTCCAAAAGATGCGCCGGACGCACGCGCGCTTGGTGCGCCTGCACGTCGCCGGCTGCCAGCAGCCGCTCGAGCGCCACCGCGAGCGCTTGCGGATCCGGCTCGTTGCGCGCAAAGAGCGTCGCAAAGACGCCGCATTCTTCTAAGCGCATGGCTTGCAGGCGCAGGCCGGTTATGGGCGCATCGAACGTCTGCCCCTCCAACTTTGCACGCAGGATGTCGAGAATCGTACGCGGATCGGCCGTCGGCTGCGCGAAGCCGGCGTCCAATTCCCGCAAATCGCCGTTTTCGCATTCGAAGGTCGTTTTCAGCAGCGCGACGGCTTTGCCGGCGCGGTTCAAGTCGCTGCAGACGCGCTCGGCCAGCACGCGCAATGCAAAATAGACCTGCTCTTCTTGCACGGCGCTGCCCTCGCCGAAAACTGCGGCTTCGATCTGCAGCGTATACGGACGCGGCCGGAACGGCGCCGCGTCGATGCCGCGCGCATACTCGTGCCAGCGTGCGGCTTGAGAACCGAAACGGCGCACGAATGGCCCGTGCGGCAACCGCGCCAGCTCGCCCAGCGTACGAATGCCCAGCAGGTGCAGCCGTTCGAGCACCCGCGTCTCCAGCGCGAGCACTTCAAGCGGCAGCGGCGCCATCAGGTGCGCGGCTTCATCGGGCGCGCAGATACAGCCGTCGCGCACGTAGGTGGCCGCGCGCGCCACGAATTTATTTGGCCCGGCGGCGACGCGCACCGGCAGATCGAACGGCGCGAGCGTTTGACGTGCACGCGCGATCCAATCGCCGGGTGTGCCGCCGCAGCCGCGCATCTCCGCATAAGCGGTGCCTTCAGCCGCATCGTCGACCAGCGGTGAAAGCGCATCGAGCGCGTCGAGCATATCTTCCCACAGCGCATGCGAACGAACTGCATCGTGCACGAGGACGCGCGCGCCGCCGGCCGCTGCGCAGGCTTGCAACACGGTCTGACCCGTGCGCGCGCCGAGCGCGTGCGCGGCTTCGTCAACCTCGAGCACCCGTCCGCGATCCGCTTTGTCGGCCAGAATACACATGCCGCCCACATGCGGTTGCCGCGCGACGGCAAGTGCGAAATTCGCGACGTGAATGCAGAGCAGCATCAGGCGATCCGCAAGCGCGCGACGGCGCCGGGCGCACCGCGGCGATGTTTGAACACCTGCGTGCAAACTTCATAACCGGTGAGTTCGCGCAAAATACCGCTGCCTTCCGACCACAGCACGCGTTCGATCGCGCACCGCACGCGCGTGGAAGCAAAATATCCGAGCTCGGTGCCGGCTTGCGCTCCGAGCGCCAGCAAGAGCGTATCCGATTTTTGCGCGAGCGCACCAAGACGCGACCACACCGTGCCGCGCATGTTCACGGCGGGCAATGTCACCAGGGCAAAAGTGCGCGACCGCAGCAAGATGTCGGCGCAGCGCGCCGTTGTCAGCGGCGCCGCGGCGCAGACGAGCAGCAATCGTTCCAGGCGGACGCCCGCGCGCTGCAAATCGGGCGGATAGAGCGAGCCGTCGTGAATGGCGGCCGCAAACCCCGTGCGGGTGGCGGCCGCCAGCGCCCCGGCCAAAACCGAGGTCCGTCCGGAGCTCTGTGGACCCTCAAGCGTCGCGATGCTTCCCCGGACGAATCCGCCGGCCAGCGCCCGGTCCAGTTCGGCGAAGCCGCTCGAAAAAGCGCTCGGGTCGGCAGCCACGATCTGGCCCGCGGCGCGCACGTCCAGCCCGGCCTTCAGGCTCGCGAACGTTTCGGCGACGGCGGCGGCAGGAACCATGGGCTCTGATCCTAATCGAACATATGTTCGATTGTCAATGGGCCTTTTTCCGGGATTTAGGAGTTATACTTTTGCTATGAAGATGCGCTGGATTCCGGGATTTTTCGTCCTTGCTTTAGGCTGCCTCAGCGTGGCGACGGCGGCGCCTCCTCAAAGCCCGCCTCCCCCCATCGAAGCATTAACCTTGCAGGCATACACCCACGGCCCCGGCGCGATCGCCGGAACTGCAACCTTCTTTCGCAACGGCGGCGCCTTATGCGCGCCCGACATCCCGTACGTAGCGTGGTTTGTCAACGAGATCCAGCTTGGCAACCATCCGCGCTACAACGACCTGCTTCAGCCGTACACGCGGAACGCGCAAGTCGCGCTGGACGGTACGTTCACGTGCACGAATTTGTCGCCTGGAAAATATATCGTTTGGCTTGAAACAGCCACGCCGGCCGATCCGTTCCTAACGCCTTCATCGTCAACCGGCCAGCCGCCGCAAGTGTTTTCTTTGCCGCAGCACGTTGTCGTGGACGGCGGAACCGTTACCATCACATTCACCCAATTGTGAGGGTCATATGAAAATAACGCGATTGGTTTCGGGCGTATTTCTGGCTACTTTACTTTGCGTGACCGCGGCGAGCGCGGCGCAAACTCCGGCTCCGCCTGTAGACATGGCGGCGCTGCAAGCGTACGCACCCGGCACAGGTACGATCAGCGTAGGCTACGGCGAGGGTTCATCTTATAAGACGTCGGTTGACGTCACGTGCGCTCCGGATATCCCCTACGTTGCGTGGTATCTCAACCAACTTGCGAACTCGGCGCCGGTGACGTACGATCCGCGCCTGAAGCCGTACACGCGCACGGTTCACTCGGGCCCGTTCTTCGGTCACAATTCATTTCAATGCACCGGGCTGGCCGCCGGACGATATCTTGTCTGGCTCGATTATACGGTCACGCAAAACCCGAGCTTCTCCGCTCCGTCAAGCGCACAGAATATGAACGGTGCGCCGCCGGTCGTTGAAACAAACGGCGAGATCTCGCCACTCAGCGCGAGCCGGCAAATAGCCTACCAGAATATCGGATCGGCTCCGCAGGGAAGCGGCGGAACGTTTCGCTGGCGCAAAGCGCCGCAAGAGATCGTGGTTGGTCCGGGCGCGACCGTTCAAGTCGACTTTCAAAAACCCTAACGGAGGGTCATTATGAAAATAGCACGGTTGGTTTCCAGCGCATTCCTTGCTGCATTACTGTGCGCGACTGCTGCGAGCGCTGCACAAACTCCGCCGCCCATCGACATGGCTGCACTACAAGCCTACGCGCCGGGCACGAGTGCGATCTCAATACCGACTTGGGGTGCTACGGCGTTCTGCGCGCCGGACATTCCTTACGTTACCTGGTATGTCGGCAAACTGAACGACGACAATCCGCCCGCGTATGACCCGCGGATGCAGCCTTACACACACAAGGCCGCGTACGTGCCGGCCAAGCGCTTCGGTGTCTCCGGATTCGAGTGTACCGGATTGGCTCCCGGACGATACATCGTCTGGTTGGAAAACCCGCCTCCGTCCACGGATACGGGGGTCTCTGACGCTTTGTTCCGCATCGGTACGATCGGCCCTCAAACCAATATTCCGAATAACGTTACGCACGAGGATGGCCCAGCGGAGTACCAAGCGGCATTTCCGGGTTCGAACATTCCGTTTGAGACCCGCTACAAATACCGGCGTCTGCCGATCCCGCCCGCGCACGTCGTTTTAGGAAGCGGAACCTTCCAGGTCCACTTCTAGAACGATAGCCGGCGGCAGGGGGAACGCTTCGCTGTAGAGAGCTTCGCACTCGTGGAGCATTCCATTCCCACGTTGCGCGTGGGCATCGACGTCGGCGGGACGTTTACCGACTTAGTGGCGGTGGACGTCGCCACGGGCGAGCGTACATCGCTCAAAGTCTCCTCGACGCCGAGAGCGCCGGAACAGGGCGTCATCACTGCACTCCAGCTGCTGCTCGCAGGCTATCCTGAGCCGCCGAGTCTTGAGTATCTCGCGCATTCCACGACGATCGCCACCAACGCGCTGCTGGGACAGATTCACCTCGAATTGCCGCGTGTCGCGTTCTTAACGACGGAAGGTTTTCGCGACGTCATAGAAATCGGGCGGCAGAACCGCAGCGAAGTCTACAATCTCTTCGTCACACGACCGAAACCGCTGGTCGCGCGCCACGATCGTATTCCCGTTCACGAGCGGCTCGATTATCGCGGCGAGGTTCTCGTGCCGCTCGAACAAAGCGAAATCGATCGGGTAATTGAAACCCTTCGCATTCGCTCAGGGCCGCTCGCATCTGCTCGCGCCCCTTCGATACCTCAGGATGACAACCGGATACCTCAGGATGACACGGAGCGGCCCATTCAGTCGATTGCGATCGGGCTTCTTCACTCGTACGCAAACAGCGTGCACGAACGCATGCTCGGATCCGCGATCGCGGCCGCGCTGCCCGGCATACCGGTGACGCTGTCGAGCGAGATCGATCCGGAATACCGTGAGTACGAACGTTTCTCGACGGCGGTCGTAAACGCGGCGCTCATGCCGATCGTGCACGGCTACCTCGAACGGCTGGCGCAGGCTTTAAAAGAGCTCGGGATCTCAGCGCCGCTCTACGTCATGCAGAGCAACGGCGGCATCGCCGCAGCCGATCGCATCGCCAGGATGCCGGCCGCGATCATCGAGAGCGGCCCCGCCAGCGGCGTGATCGCGGCGGCCGAGCTCGCGCGCGGCGCGCAGATCGAACGCGTGCTTTCCTTTGACATGGGCGGCACGAGCGCCAAGGCGGGCACGATCGCCGGCGGCGTCGTGCACGTGGCGGCCGAATTCGAAGCTGCGGGATCGACACACAGCGGCCGCTCCGTCAAAGGCAGCGGTTATCCGGTCCGGTTTCCGTTTGTCGATCTGGCCGAAATCAGCGCGGGCGGCGGCACGATCGCGTGGATCGATGAAGCGCGCGCGCTGCGAGTCGGTCCGATCTCGGCGGGTGCGGATCCCGGCCCGGCCTGTTACGGCCGCAGTGATAACGCTACCGTTACCGACGCCAACGTCGTGCTCGGACGCTTGAATCAAACCGCACTCGTCGGCGGAACCTTTCCTATCGACGCGCAGCGGTCGCACGCCGCGATCGCGGCGCTCGCGGAGCAGATCGGCCTCTCAACTCCGGAAACAGCCGCTGGAATCGTGCGCATCGTCGACTCGCAAATGGCGCGCGTCTTGCGCATCGTGACGGTCGAGCGCGGACTCGACCCGCGCGAGTTTTCCTTGGTCGCTTTTGGCGGAAACGGTCCGCTGCACGCCTGCGCGTTGGCCGCCGAACTGGGAATATCGAGCATCATCATCCCTGAGAATCCCGGCGTCTTCTCGGCACACGGGCTGCTGGTAGCGCCGCTCCAGGCCGGCTACGTGCGGCCGCTGCTGCAACTCGCGGATCGCGTCGAACCGTGGGAGCTCGATGCACTTTTCGCCGAGCTCGAAAGCGAAGCGGGTCTCGCGCTTCGCGAGCAAGGCGCTCGTGACGGCGAGATTGCAATGCGGCGGCACTTTGACGCGAGATATCCGGGTCAGAGTTTCGAACTCTCGATTGCCGCGGGCGATAATGCGAGCGGCGCCTTTCACGACGAACACCGGCGGCGTTATGGCTACTCGGTCGAAACCGAGCCGGTCGAGCTGGTGAACGCGCGCGTGACTGCGACCAAGACGCTTCCGCGATTCCCCACAAGCGCCGCGCCGCCGGGTAATGGCCGCTCCGCGCCCGAGCAACGGCCGATGTGGGTGAACGGCGATTTTGTTTCCGTGCCCGTTTACTCGCGGAGTTCGCTTACCGGTGGCCGAGCTTTCGACGGTCCGGCAATCGTGGAGCAATATGATTCGTGCGTTTTTGTGGCGCCGGAATGGAATGCGCGCGTCCGCGGCACTACGCTGCACTTGGAGCGCCGCGGTGAATGACGGAGTCTTACGCCGGTGGGCTCACGGCGTCATCACCGCTTTGATACACGATATGGACGGCGAGTTGGCCGCGGTACGCCGTAAGCCGCGCTCGGCCAAGCGCGTTCACCGCGCGCGACGATCGATGGCTCGTCTCGAGGCGGCGCTGGCCGATTTGAGCACGATCACGGCTGACGCCTGCAAGCTGCAAGCCCGCGTGCACGCCCTGCGCCGGCGCGCGGGTAAAGTTCGTGACGCCGACGTCTTATGCAAGCGGCTCAACGATTTCGGCTTACCGGCGGCGACGCTGCGCAAGTCGTTGCGGCGCCGGCGCAAGCGCGGCAAGCAGAAGTTTTGCAAAATACTGCGCGAGCCGGCGGCGAGCTTTAAGCCTGAGGAACCGGTTGCCGGCACGGTACGCGCGGTACCGCTGGCAGACTCGATGAGCGTCGCTGAAGCCAACCGGACTATCGTGCGGATCCGTTTTGCCGAGCTGCTTGCAGCGTCTTCGGCGCTGCGCGGCGAGGACGGTACGGCGCTGCACGCCCTGCGGCTTACCGCCAAACGGCTGCGGTATGCGTTGCAGCGCTTGGGCGCCGAGCGGCTCCATCTGTCGGAAACGGATCGTGCGCTCGATACATTCGCCAAGACGCTAGGAGCGGCACACGACTCCAGCGTCCTAACCCGGCGTGCAATCGAGTGCAGCGCAACGCCCATCGCCGAGCTGAGCCGGCGCGAACGACGACAGCAGATAGACAGCGCACGCCGGATGTGGCAAGCAATGATGAAGGACGGTGGGCCGCTCGAAACGCTGAGCCGCTACGCCGGATTTGCCGCCGTATGAAAATCGATCCGATTACGGTTGAAGTCATCAAGAGCTCGCTGATTTACGCGAGCGAAGAGATGGGCATCGCCGTGCGCAACAGCGCCTACTCGCCCAACATCAAAGAACGGCTGGATCATTCCTGCGCGCTCTTTGACAGCCGCGCGCGCCTGATCGCGCAAGCCGAACACATTCCCGTGCATTTGGGTTCACTTCCCTGGGGACTGCGCCGCACGCTGGAAACGATCGAGCGCGAATACGGCTCGATGCGCGAAGGCGAGATGTGGGTCGTCAACGATCCGTATATCTCGGGTACGCATCTCAACGACGTCACCGTTATCCGGCCAATCTTCTCATCCGGCAAGCTCGCGGGCTATGCTGCCAATAAAGCCCATCACACCGACGTCGGCGGCATGGTGCCGGGTTCAATGTCGGCCGACGCGCGCGACCTTTTTGCCGAAGGGCTGGTTGTGCCGCCGCTGCGGCTGGTTGAAGACGAGCGCAACGTCGAGGCAACGATCGCACTCTTTCGCGCCAACTCGCGAACGCCCGAGGCGCGCAGCGGAGACTTACGCGCGCAGACGGCCGGAAACTATACCGGCGAGCGGCGCTTCATCGAACTGTGCGAGCGCTACGGCCGGGAAACCCTCGACGCCGCCATCGAGCAGATCCTCGAACAAAGTGAGGTGCGCATGCGCGCGGCGCTGCGTGGCCTCGGCGACGGAACGTTTCAAGTTGCAGATGTGCTCGAGGACCGTGACGGCAAACCCTCGATCCTCATCGCCTTACAGCTGACGCTGCAAAACGGAACGGCGCATTTCGATTACGCCGGAACGGCGCCACAGCTGCCGTTCCCGATGAACGCGGTGTTCGGCGTCACGCTCTCGGGCGTGTACTACGCGTTGCGCGCGGTCACCGATCCGACGATACCGATGAACGAAGGCTGCTTCCGCCCGGTAACTGTGGACGTGCCGCAAGGAACGCTGCTCAATCCCATCCGTCCGGCGCCGGTCGGCGGCGGAAACGTGGAGACGAGCACGCGCAACGCGGACGTCGTTTTAGCGGCGCTTTACCAAGCCGCGCCGGAACGCGTACCCGCGCAGAGCGGCGGCACGATGAGCAACGTGATGATCGGCGGCACACGCGAAGACGGCTCGACGTGGGCCTTCTATGAAACCAACGGCTGCGGCATGGGCGCGCGGCCCGGTTTGGACGGCATCGACGCAATCCAGTGCCACATGACCAACACGCTCAACACGCCGATCGAAGCCATCGAGCGAGATTATCCGCTGCGCGTTACGCGCTATGAAATCGCCGAAGAAACCGGCGGCGCCGGCCGCTTTCGCGGCGGCGACGGATTAATTCGCGCATTGCAGCTGACGGGCGGCCGCGCGCAAGTTTCGCTCTTGGCCGAACGCCACGCGGTTGCGCCGCGCGGCAGGCTCGGTGGATCGGACGGAAAGCCGGGACGTCACCGGCTCAAAGGTACCGATGGCGCGGAAAGCACTCTGCCGGCCAAGACGACCTTTGACTTTGCACCCGGAGAAACGCTGGAAGTGCAGACGCCCGGCGGCGGCGGACTAGGCGAGCAGCGCTAGGGAACGTGCGCGCCGCAGAGCGGTAGCGCTTTCACCACAAGATCGGCGGCTTGTCCTTCGCTGACTTGCAGTTGCGCCTGATACTGCGCGATGGCTTGGTCGAAGACGTCCAGCGGGTTGTGGCCAACGGAATTGCCCGTCTCGGCAAGACGCGGATCGGCCGTCTGGCCCGGCGTGTTTTGTACGCCGGCGTTCAGGATGCCCGAAGGCGGCGGCGTCGGCGCGATCTGTCGCGCGTTTTGCGCGCCGGCGGAACCCTGCACGTTCGTCATTTCGTGGCTGGCCGTAAGATTTTGGTATTCTTTGCCCGCGAGCTGCAGCTGTCCGAGTTGCTCGGTGTCGATGAATCCGCTCAACACGTCCAGCGCCGCCTTCTGCTGCGCCACGACCTGTTGGAGATTCGCGCGGATCTGCAAGAGTTGTCTGTCGGCGTCCGTCACCGCTACTTTTGGAAAGATGAACGGATCGTTCAGCAATTTCTCAATCGCCGCGGTGTTCTTTACCAGCGGCGTTATCGAGCGCTCGAGCCGTGAGATCTGCAAGTCTTTCGAGATACTGCCGGCCGCGACGGCTTTCGTATATCCGCGCAGCAGCGGACGGCTGTCGGCGATCGTCTTGTCGTTTTGCAAGACTTTGCCGATCGCCGGACCGATGTTCTGCCGCAAGCCTGTGCAGAGCGGCGAAACATGTATTTGAATGATTGTCTTGGGGGGCGTAGCAGCCGGTGCCGGAGTGGCCAGGGCCACCGTCATCGCGAGCGTCGTCCACATGCCCCCTTACTTACACGTTCGCGCCGTTACGTCCCCTTATCCGCGCCGAAGTAATGCACCATCTTGAAGATGAGTTGCGGCGACGTCTGGAATGCGCTCGCGTCTCCGTACACCAAGTAGATCTCGTTGTGCAGTAAGAGTTTGTGATAGGCGAACGACAAATTCCATCCGCTTGAAAACGATGGCGTTTGTCCGGCGTCGAGCACCGGCGAGAACCCGATGATCCGGCGGACGCCGACCGCAAACGACTCGTTCAAACCGCTTTGGTACGAGTAGCTCAAGCGTTCCAGCCACTGCGTGTACGTCGGCCCGTTATCGAGGTGCTGCTGCGTGTCGTTGGCCTGCAGCGTGATCGAGGCGCGATTTCCCACACGGATGACGCTGCTGCGTCCCCACGAGATGATCCGTCCCGGTCCGAATCTGCCGGAATCGTATTCGATGAAGGTCGGATATGCCGTCGTGCTGCGCCAGCCGAAGCCGCGCGAATTGATGGTAATCGGCGCAAAGACGCCGTTACCGAGCATCAGGTAGGACGAGCCCGTATTCGCCCAGAGTTCGATATAGTTTTTTGTCAGCAAGTCGAAGCCGAGATTGTTGTCGGTCTGATTGAGCGCGCCATTGGTTCCATGATACCGATCGATCGAGCCATAGACTTGAAACCACTTGAGCGGCGCCTTGCCGGTGTAGTTCCATTGATGCCAAAAGTTGACGTTATAGCCGGCGATTCCGGGGTGCGAGACTATTCCGTCAAACGGATTGTAGTACGTGCCGATTTTCCGGATGCTGAATCCCAGGAACAAGTTCGGGGGCTCGTAACCGACGCCGAAATCGTAGCGCTTGTTGTCATTGGTATCCAGAACGTTCGTGCCCTGGTCTTCGCCGTAGTTGTAATAGGCGAAGAGATCGGAGTGATTATTGTAGGTTATCCCTTCGGTCGTGGTGATGTCCCGGAAACCCGGCATGTTCACCGCCACGCGCTGCGTCGCGATCTGCACGCGCCGGTTGGGAGTTTTGTAATAGAACGACTGCGCGCTGTCGTTGCGGCCCACGCCGACCGCATCGAAACCGGCAAAGTTGAACCGTCCCTCTTTGCCTTCAATCGCGTACCCGTCGCGCGGCGTCGGAATGGCCGGCGTATAGAGTTCCTGGATTCCCGGGCATCCCGTGCAAGAGAATGGGTTGTAGAAATTCGCTCCCTGCGTAAAGAAAGGACGGACTTCGCTGAAGAACCGCCTGAACGCGGTCGGCGAAATACTCTGTTGATCTTTCTCGACGTTCGAGTAATCGGGATGCAGCGTCGCCACGAACGTCGTGCTCGAGTCGAGCGGAATCGACAGGTCCGCGCCCATGCGCGACGTGGTGCCGCCGATCGAACGCGAGGCCAATGAGCCCAACCCGTACAGTGCAATGCGACTCTTGGGGCGCGAGCTTCCGACTGTCGGAATCCCAGTCAACCGGCCGGCGAACGTGACGTCGTTGAAATTGGTATCGCTGGCGGTTCCGCGCCACACCAAAGCTTCACGCGTTGCCGGCGACAGGCGGATGAACTGCACGAGCCAGACTTTGCCGGCGCCGCGCATTCCGGCCAGCGGAATCTTCATCGTAACCGTGAACCCGGCCGCATTCATTTTACCGGCGGAGATCCAATTGGGTTCGTACGAGTTGTTTTCGGTTGAAAACTGATAATGCGTGCCGATCGGGGTCGAGGTGAACTTGTACATGAAGCCCTGGTCGCCGCCCGGCCACAAGTCCACTTGCACTTCGTCGTCCACGTCCATGCCGACGCCGTTCGTGTGTTCTTGCGCGCTGATCGGCGCCGACGTCTTCACGTCGAACGCGACGTAGAGAAAGCTGCCGTCCGTCAAAATGTACGCCGTCACCGGCTGCTTCGCCGGCTGGTGAAAGTTCACGTCATAGGCGAGGCTGGCAGTGGCCGCTTTCTGCCACAACGGGTCGCTCAGCGTTCCGTCCATGGCGGGCGCGGTCGTGACCGTGGGCACGGTCAGCAGATCCGCCGCGGGGGCGGGCTCTATCGCTCTTGCCGAGCCGATCGTTAACGCGGCCAGGACAGCCGCCAACATGAGGTGTCTCATCATTACGGTCCTTTCGCTCCGCCCAAGTTCGCATGGCCGATGTCACGTAGGGTGGCGGCGTCCAGTGGTTTGCAGATCTCTCGAACGCCCGAACGATCGCTCGGATCGCACAGCTGAGCGCCGCGAAGGTCGGCGCCGCGCAAGTCGGCGCCGCGAAAGTTCGTGCAGAACAGCTTGTCTAGAATCGTTACGGTTCCGTCGTCCCAGTTGGTCTCGTGCCCGCAGAGCTTTGCGCCGCTAAAATCGGTGTTGCTCAGGTTCGCATCGCTGAAATTGTCGGCCATAAGCGATGCGCCCCGAAGACTCGCACCGCTCAGATTGGAACCGGAGAAGTTGCTGCCGGCGGTGTTGATGTTGTCCAAGTTCTTGCCATGCAGATCCACGTTGCTGACGTTGCAGCCCGCGCACGTTGAAAGCAGCGCGCGCACCTGCGTATCGGCCAAGCCGTTCAAGAATGAACCCGACAGGTTGACACCCGCCAGTTTCACGCCGTCCAGCTTGGCGCCGTCGAGCTGCGCGTCGCGCAGGTCGCAGCCCGCTATTTTTGCATCGCGCAGATCGGCGCCGCGCAAGTCCGCGCCCCGGAAGCTCACACCGGCCAGCTTTGCGCCTGAGAAATTGGCATTTCGCAGGTTTGCGCCCGCCAAGTCTACGCCAACCCAGGCGACGTTCCGCAGGTCGCGGCCGTGCAAGTCGGCGTTGCGAAGGTCGCAACCGACGCACGAACGTGGTATTCCGAGCTGTGCGCTTGCAGCGCCCGGCGCGAATACGCTAGCTGCAGCCATAATCGCCGCCGCGAGCAACACTTGTGACAATCGTGTGGTCATGTCTCCTCCAAGAAGGCCGCAAGAAACCAGGCCTACCCCCGGCAGGCGTTGTCGGTCCCGAGTTGTGCGCCGCTACCGCATGATGTCGATTTTGCTTCCGACGATCTGCGTGTGGCTCAAGTCCACGTTGCGCAGATCGACTCCGCTAAAATCGCAACCGTTGAACGATGCCCCGTCGAGACGGGCGCCATCGAATCGTGCATGTCTGAAGTCCACGCCGTTAAAGGACGAATTCCGCATGTCGGCGCCCCGCAAGTCGGCGTATGCAAAATCGTCTCCCGTCACGGCTATGCCCCGCAAGTCTTGACCGCGCAGGTTGGCGTTCTTGAAATCGCAGCCTTCGCAGCCCGTCAGAATCGCGCGAGCTTGTGCCGGAGCCAAGTTCGCAACGCTAATGTCGCAGCCATTGATATGCGCACCGGTGAAAATCGCCCCCGTCAAGTCGGCCGATCGCATGTCGCAGCCTTGCAGGTTTGCATTCGAGAAGTTCACGTCGCGCAAATTCGCGTTTTTGAAGTCTACGCCGGTCAGGTTTGCGTACGAGAAGTTGGCGCCGTGCAGATCCGCATTCGAAAAGTCGGAGCCGACGAGCGCGACGTGCGAGAGATTGCGCCCGGCCCACTTCACGCTGCTGAAATCGCAGCCGGTGCAACTCCCGTTGTTATTGAGGCCGTCAAGCCGCTTCAAGCGGTTCACGTACCCTACCGGAACTTTGTATTTGTACGAGTAACCGGGAACGTTGACGTTCACCGCCGGCACCTGGACGTGGACGGCGGGAACGCGCACCGTTGTTGCCGGAACGTTGACGTCCACTGCCGGCACGTTCACATGCACTGCAGGCACGTTCACATGCACGTCAGGCACATTCACGTCGATGTCCTTGAATGAGTTGTCCACCCACACGCGCCGGCGCACGGTTCTCGTCTTGACGCTCGTCGTTGTCGTTGTTTTGGTACCCGGCGTCGTCTTCTGCTTTGGAACGGGCGTGGGCGCTTCGGCCACGATCGTGCGAACCGTGTCCTTGCCGGGAAGATAGACGACCTTCTCCTTGGTCGCGGGTTGCAGCTTCGCTTGGGCGGCAGCGGCCGTCCCGTGCGTCACGCGCGTTGCGGGCGACGGCGCGGTAGTTGAAGGCAGCGTGAAGGCGAACGACGGCGCCACGTTTTGAGCGATGAAGAACAATACGATGAGTGCCGCGGCCACCGCGCCGGCCGGTCCGAAGGAAACGCTTGTCCGGACGTTGCGTCCCGCGCGCAGCAAACGCTCCACGCGGATTGAAAGTCCGCGGCGCGTTACAAAGACGCCCGGCGCTGCCAGCGCACGATGCGGCCAGGCCGTCACTTCGGCCATGCGCGTCAAACACGTTGCATACGGGCGGACGTCGCCGGTTTCATGCAGCACCCAATCGTCGCACGCCACTTCGCGTTCGAGATCGAGCTGCTGCGCCATGAAGAGAATCGCCGGGTTGAAGAAAAAGATCGCTTGGATGACGCGCTGGAAACCGTTCGTCCAGTCGTCGGCCCGGCGCAAGTGCGCGAGCTCGTGCAGCGTGATCTGATCGATCTCTTTTTCGGAGAGCCGGTCCAACAGGTGCTTTGGAATCAGGACCATCGAATCGAAGAGTCCAACCGCCACCGGCACCTCGATGTGTCCGGAGACACAGAGACGCACGTCGCGGCCGCCTTTTTCAGCCCGCGTCCAACGCGCGAGGTGCTCGCGGTAGTCGAGGGAGAGCGGCAACGCGTCGCGCTTGAGCGCCTCGAGCCGGTACAGACTGACCGCCAACCGTATTAAAAGGAAGAGCGCGATGGCTACCCAGGCCGAGAAGATCGTGACGGCCACCGGAGCCGGCAGCGCGAAATGCGCGCGCGAGGGCAAGCGCAGCGCCGGCGGCGCGGCCGGTTGCGCAACGACACCGTTGGATTTTTGTGCGAGGGCGGTAACCTTATGCGCCGGCGTCTTTTGCAGATGCGGCGCAGTGACGGCCGAGCTTGCGGACTGCTGTTGCGCCGGCGCCCTTTGAAGGCTTATCTGCGGAAACGCGGTCGCCAAGGGCACGAGCAGCGAGGCGGCCAGCGCGATGCACCACGCCGCATACCGGGTGGTGGCATTGATGTTGGGGAGGTAATTCAAGAGCGCCCACGTTGCCAGCGCCAGCAGCGCACCCACCCACAGGCTGTTGAACAGCGTGGCGACGACAACCATTAACGCTTGCATTACCCGCGATCCTCGTACTGTTCGATGAGTGACTTGAGCCGCTGCAATTCCACCTCGGTCGGACGCTCGCTTTCGATCAGCCGCAGCGCCAGTTCCGCCGACTTATTTCCAAAGAAGCGGTTGAGCAGCAAGCCCACGGCAGACTGCGCGGCTTCTTCGCGGTCGACGAGCGGCGTATACAGGTACGCCCGCCCCTCTTCTTTATGGCTGACATAGCCTTTTTGTTCCAGGATACGCATGGTCGTGAGAACAGTATTGTACGCAATTGGCGGCGGAGGGAGCGCCTCGGTGACTTCGGCGACCGTCGCGTGGCGCTTGTCCCACAGAACCTCCATTAAGCGAAGTTCGGCCTCTGTGAGAGTGGGGGATTTCTTGCGAGCCACGTGTACCTCCGTAGTATTAATTCTTTAATAGACTATAAAGGGTCCGGAGCCGGTTGTCAACTATGGAATTAATATACAACCAAGGGTGGCGGGCCTCATTCTGTGAGAGGACGAATAGCGCCGATTCGTTACCCCATCCAAGGAGAGTTCATGCGGCGACCGTTCTTCCGTCCGGCCGGGGTAGTCCCGGCGGTCCTGACCCTGCTCGTTTTGAGCGCCTGCTCCAAAGGCGGCGTGATCGGCAGCGGTCCTTTGCCGACGTCCCCGCCGGTCGTGCCGCACGTCACGGGCGAGTTCACCGTTCCCACCGC
This sequence comes from Candidatus Rubrimentiphilum sp., assembly GCA_035710515.1. NCBI lineage: Bacteria > Bacillati > Vulcanimicrobiota > Vulcanimicrobiia > Vulcanimicrobiales > Vulcanimicrobiaceae > Candidatus Rubrimentiphilum > Candidatus Rubrimentiphilum sp. The sequence goes on from DASTDE010000003.1 coordinate 63,516, forward strand.
GAACAGCCAGCCGAACGGCATCACGATCGGTTTTAACGGCTTCCTCTACTTCGCGGAAACCAACGGCAACAACATTACCAAGATGACCACGGGCGGCGCGTTTACCGAATACAGCGTGCCGACACATGGTGCGGCCCCCTTCGATGTAGTAGCGACGGGCGACGGAAGCATCTGGTTCACCGAAAGAAATGCGAGCCAAATCGGCACGCTCTTAACCGACACGACATTCGCCGAATACCCGCTGCCGACGGCCAACGCCGGACCTACCTATATTGCGCGCGGCCCGGATGGCGCGCTCTGGTTTAGCGAAACGACTGCGAACAAACTCGGCCGCATCGACCTGAACGGCAACATCAGCGAGTTTGCCGTTCCGACTGCAAATGCGGGACTCGCCGGTCTGGTCGGCTATAGCGACGGCGGCGTGTGGATCGTTGAAACAAACGCCTCGGCGATCGTGCGCTTCGATACGACGGCTTTGACCTTTGGTACGCCGCGCGTCACGCCCACCGCCAACGCGGGCCCCGTGCAAATCGTCGTCTGCCCCGACGGCCAAACGCTGTGCTTCACGGAGAACAACGTCGGAAAGCTCGGACAGATCACCCCCGCCGGCGTCATCACCGAGCATTCGCTCTCGCCGGCCACGTCGGCATTCGGCCTGGCGAACGGCGCGGATTTCAACTTGTACTTCACCGATCCGGCGCAGAACAAAGTCGGGCAGATCTCCGGCATCTCGTTCGGCACGTCTGAGTTCGCGATCCCGACCGCCAGCTCGCAGCCCACGTTCATGTCGCTCGGCGCGGACTCGGAGATGTATTTTACAGAATCCGCGGCCAACAAAGTCGCGCGGTTCGTTTACTTCTAGTCTTCAGGCTCCCGCAAAACCGCCAACAGCACTACGCCGTTCGGAGAGACTCCGATCAAAAAGCGGCGCGCTTCGACGTGAATGACGTGAAGCGCGGCTTGCTGCGTGAGCGGCGTCGATTCGATGATGGTGACGATCCGGTTCGCGACACTACCGCGTGAGCGCCGTCGAACGTAGGCGCGCGCACTCGCCTGCAATCCTACGAGCATCAGCGCCACCGCCGCCAGCGCAAGAACGTAGTGCAGGATGAATCCCATCGGCCTCCCCCATCACTAGGGAGCCCGAAAGCGCGCGACCTAGGCCATCACTTGCAGGCCGCGAGCCGCGGTTTCGCCACGAGGTTCCCGCGCATCGCCTGCAGATTGCGCATAAGTCGCGCGAACGTTTCAAAATCAAGCGCCTGTTCGGCATCCGACAGCGCCGTCGGCGGTTCGGGATGCACCTCGACGATCGCGCCGTCGAGCCCGGCGGCAGCCGCGGCCAAAACGAGCGGCTCGATGAGGCTGACGCGCCCCGTCGCGTGGCTCGGATCGGCGATCACCGGCAGGTGCGTGAGTTCTTTCAAGCGCAGCGCGCCGCCCAGATCGAAGAGATTGCGCGTCTGCGGATCGAAGCCGCGCACGCCGCGTTCGCAGAGGACGACGTTCGGATTACCCTCGAGCAAGATGTACTCAGCGGCATAAAGCACTTCATCGAGGGTCGCGAAAGGCGCGCGTTTGAGCAGAATCGGTTTGCCGGTGCGCGCCGCGGCTTGCAGCAGCGTAAAGTTCTGCATGTTCCGCGCGCCGATCTGAATCATGTCTACGTACCACTCCAGCACCAGCAGTTGCGCTTCCGCGAGCGCTTCCACCACGGCCGGCACGCCGGCCAGCTGGCACGCAGCGGAGATGAGCTTTACGCCTTCTTCGCCCAGACCCTGAAACGCGTACGGCGACGTGCGCGGCTTATAGGCCCCGCCGCGAACCATGGCCGCGCCGTGAGCGGTGACGAATTTTGCCGTCAGTTCGATCTGCGCGCGGCTCTCGATGGCGCATGGTCCCGCGATCATCGTGAAGCCGCCGTCGCCGAAACTGGCGGCGCCGACTCGGACGACCGTCGCGCCCGCTCCCTCTTTTTTCGCTAGTTTGTACACGTTCTTCCGCCTCTATAGAAAACAAAAAAGGCCGCCCGGTAAGGGCGGCCTTCGAAGTTTGATTCGATCTTCGTTACAGCGCGCTCAACTCACCGGCACATTCGTGCGGCGATACCACCAGTAGGAATAGCGCGAAGACGAGACCTTCATGTGAGGGGGAGTCTAGCATGGCTAGACCGCCGCTGTCAATTTTCGAGCAGTCCCCTTAAAGAACGTGTAGCAGAAGGCACCATCGGCTTCGGCAGTCCGGTTCAGATGGGCTATGCCCCGGTCGAAATCGGCCTCGGTGATAAGCCCCGCTCGCAGCGCGGATTGCCGGGCGCCCGCGATCATCGTCTTTCTCGTGAACCCTTCGATCAGGCCGGGTTTGCTGCCGTCAACGTAGACCATCCGCGGAGAAACGCGCACGTCGTCAAAGCTGGCTTCCGTCAACAGAGGATAGAGCGCCCTGCCGATCAGCGCATTTCCGCCCGCACGGGATTGCAGCTCGACAAGGCACCGGATTGCGTCGCGCGCGTACTCGCTATCCGGATGAAAGTATGCGGAACCATGATCGCCTTCGATCGCGGTGATCGTTCCTCCGGGCTTCAAGACGCGTTTCAGCCCCCTCAGCGCCTCCGCCGGCTTCGCCAAGTGTTCGAGAACGAAGCAAACGAAGACGTGATCGAACGACTCGGCAGAAAACGGCAAATCAAGAATATCCGCCTGCCGAAAGGTTACGTTCCCGACGCCCGCCGCCGCAACGGCCTCCTTCGCTTCCGCGATCGATGTTTGCGACAAGTCAATGGAGGTTATCAACGCCTTCGGACTATGCTTTGCCAGCGGAATCGTTTGTGCGCCGACGCCGCAGCCGGCTTCCAAGACGCTGCTTCCTTCCGGATAAAACGTATCCGCGTGCAGCAGCTCGACGAGCGTTGCGGCTTGATCTTGCAGCCGGAGGTTTTCTCCCGGCTCGTAGCCGTGGACGTAGGCGCCGGCCACCGGCGTTACAGTCCCAGGGCGTTGCGAACGATGCGGGCGCCGTTCTCGCTGAGCACGGATTCGGGATGGAATTGCACGGCCGTGATGGGAAGCGTCCGGTGCGCGATCGCTTGGACGACGCCGTCGGAGCTGCGGGCGCAGACCTCCAGCTCGTCCGGCAGCGAACCCGGATCGAGGCAGAGCGAGTGATAACGCGTGGCGTGCAGCGGTGAGGCGAGACCCTCGAAAAGCGTGCCGCCGCGATGCGTAATAGCCGAGACTTTGCCGTGCATCGGTTCGGGTGCGTGGGTAACCTTCGCGCCAAAAGCTTCGCCGATGGCTTGCAGGCCGAGACACACGCCGAACACCGGCATCTTCCGTTTCGCCGCATCGCGCACGAGCTGCACGATCTGCGGCGTTTGGCTGGGATTTCCAGGTCCCGGCCCGATGACCAGCGCGTCGTAACCCTCCAGCAGTTTGGCGTTCAAGCGCGGATCGTCGTTGTGCACGACCTCGGGCATCGCGCCTTGCTCGGCCAACAGGTGCACGACGTTGTACGTGAACGAATCGAAGTTATCGATGAACAGTATTTTCATTACACTTCGACTCCGCTCAGGGGCCCTTCGCCCTTCGACGAACTCAGGATGACAAGGCATTTCGCTGAAGGCGAAACGCTACGCTCAGGATGACACATTGGCGACCTCCGCGTCGCGCTTTGACACGCTCAATATGACGCGTGCGATCTCCGTTTTGCTCATGATCTCGTCGTATTCGGCTTCGGGATCGCTGTCGGCAACGATGCCGGCAGAGGCCTGCCAGTGCGCGTTTCCGCCCTGCACGTGCATGCTGCGCAGCGTAATACACGAATCAAAGTCGCCGCCGTGCGCCCAGCGGCCCACGCTGCCGGCATAAAAGCCGCGCGCGACCGGTTCGAGCTGGTCGATCAGCTGCATCGCGCGGATCTTCGGCGTTCCGGTGACGGTGCCGGCGGGAAAGCCCGCGGCGAAGAGATCGAGCGCGTCGCACTCCGGGCGCAAGGTGCCCGTGACGTCCGATACGATGTGCATCACGTGGCTGTAACGCTCCAGCTGCAGCAGTTCGACGACTTTGACCGATCCGAACTCGCAGACCGCGCCCAGATCGTTCCGTCCCAAATCGACGAGCATCACGTGCTCCGCCCGCTCCTTTTCATTTGAAAGCAATTCGGCGGCGATCGCAAGATCCGCGGACTCGTCCACGCCGCGGGGCCGCGTGCCCGCCAGCGGCCGGATGCGCGCTTTGCGTCCCTCGAGGCGCACGAGAAATTCCGGCGAGGCTCCGAGCAGTTGACCGAACGGAGCATCCACGTAAAACATGTACGGCGACGGGTTGCGCGACCGGATCGCGCGATAGAGATCGAATGCCGAACCCTGCAGCGGCGCCGTAAACCGGATCCCGAGCTGCAGTTGATAGACCTCGCCGTCCGTGATATTTTCTTTGACTTCACGGGCGCGATCGAGGAACTGCGAACGATCCATCGAGCAGCGTACCGGTTCGGATCCGCGCACGCCGGCCGGCAGAGCGGGACGCGCGGTTAAGAGCCGTTCGATGTAAGAGTCGATCTTCGCGTCCAGTTCGCTCGCGTCGGATCCGCACGTCCAGATCGTCAGTTCGTCGCTGAAGTGATCGAAGATAAGCCACGTCGCCGGCAGCGCAACGTATGCCGCGGGCATGGGCGGATCGGCGTCGCCCCTCGCCGGCAGACGCGCGAACGAACGCGCCGCGTCGTAGGAAAATGCCACCAGTGCGCCGCCGCGGCCGTCGGGATCGTCGATATTCTTGCGATGCTCGTTTACGAACGACCGGATGTTCGCGAGCATGTTGCCGTCGTCCACAAAGCTGCGCGCGTCGAGATAATCCACGCCCAAGAACGAATAACGCGAGATTCGTCCGCCGCTTTCAACGCTCTCTAAGAGGCACGCCGCCCCGGGCGCGGCCAAAGCTGCGAGCGCGCCGATCGGCGTCAGGGTGTCGGCCGCGATCGTACGGCTGCGCGAGGCGAGGGTGGGCATCAGGCTTGATTGGCTTCGTCGAGTTCGCGTTCTTCCTTGCGGGCCTGGCGGGCGGCAAATTCGGCGAGGCGCCGCTTCTTCAGCAGCTCAAGCGCCTTGCGATCGCGCATGGCGGGCAGAAGCGCGGCTCTCGCCGCATCTGCTTCATCGGAATATCGCCGCGCGACGGCTCGAAGTTCGGCGATGCTTCTTTCAAGCTCGGCGATGGTCGCGGCACTATCCGGATCCCAGGCGTTCACGCGCGCGGAAAAATCTGATTCGAGCCGGTTGAGCCGGACTTGAATTTCATCCAGGCGCCCCTGCGCTCGTGCGAGGATCTGCCGCTTTGCGTTCTCGACGGCGCGCCGCTGTGCGAGCAACGCTTCCAGCGGAAACGTAAAGCTCAAACTGCGAGTTGCGAACGTTCCGGGCCGACCGAGACACACTCGATCGGGGCGCCCAAAGCCTCCTCGATACGCTTTACGTAGGCGCCCGCGGCAGCCGGCAGATCCGCGATGCGGCGCACCTCGGAGAGATCGTCTTGCCAACCGTCCACGTACTCGAAGTCAACCTGCAGATTCGAATCCGTCGCCGACGCGAACGTCGCCGGCTTGTTCCCCAGCCGATATGCGGTCGCGATCCCGATGCGCTCGAAACCGCTCAGCACGTCGAGCTTGGTAATGCACGCGCCGGTCAGTCCATTCACGCGCGCGGCATATCGCGCTGCCACGGCGTCGAACCATCCGCAGCGCCGCGGGCGCCCGGTGACCGTGCCGAATTCCGCGCCGCCGCTGCGCAATCGCTCCGCACTTTCGTCGGGCAGTTCCGATGGAAACGGACCGCCGCCGACGCGCGTGGCGTAGGCTTTGACGACGCCGCGCACGCTCTCAATCGCGTTCGGCCCGACGCCCAAACCGATGCATGCTGCGCCCGCCAGGGTATGCGAGCTGGTGACGTAGGGATAGCTGCCGTAGCCCACGTCCAACAACGTGCCCTGCGCGCCTTCAGCCAGGACTCGCTGACCGCGCTCGAGCGCGCCGTGGATGTACTCGACGCCGTCAACAACGTGCGCGCGTAACGGCTGCGGAAGTTCGCCGGAGCGCATGAGAGCGCCGAACGTCACGCCGCTGCGGGCAACTTTGTCGACGTAAGCGGGACCGATTCCGCGCCCGGTGGTACCCAGCGCAGCGCTTCCCCGCGCTTCTTCCGCCAGCCGGTCGGCCTCGGCGTGACGCGGGAAAACGACGTGCGCGCGGTCGGAGATCTTGATCCGCGTAATGTCCACACCGATCGCTGCCAGCGCATCGAGCTCCGCGCGCAAACCATCGAGGCTCACGACGGTCCCGCCCCCGATGAAGAGCTCGCAGCGTTCGTTGAGGACGCCCGAAGGAACGATCCGCAGCGCTAGTTTGGTGTCGCCGACGCGGATCGTGTGCCCCGCGTTGTCGCCGCCGCCGAATCGCGCCACGACGTCGTAATCGCGCGCATAGTAATCGACGATCCGGCCCTTTCCCTCATCGCCCCACTGGAGGCCGACGATTACGTCGATGCGTCACCCATCGGAATGAGCGGCACGCCGCCGAACGACGTCATGACGTACTCGCTGAAAAGCGCGTTGGGCCAGCCGAAATCAGCGCGCGTATAGCGTTTCGGATCGTTCGGATCGAAGGACTCGTGCAAGAGGTGATCGCCGGGATCGCTCGCGAGCACTTGGTTGAGCACGTCCTGTTTTTCCGTTTGCCCGCTGGCCGTCAGCCCTTCCATCACCAAAGCCAGCGGCCACACCCAATGATCCGGGGTATGATAGCTGCCGATGCCGCGCGCGATGTTGCCCGTGTAATACGACGGATTGTCTTGCGAGAGCAAGAATGCACGCGTATTCAAATAATTCGGATTGGTGACGCTCGTGTATCCGATGTACGGGGCTGAAAGCAAGCTCGGAACGTTCGCGTCGTCGGTAAGAATCGCGTGCCCGAGCCCATCCACTTCATAGGCGTAGATTTTTCCATATTTCTTGACCGGCACCAAGCCGTACGTTTGAATGCCGTGCTCGACCTGATCGCGCAACGTCTTGGCCTGGTCAGCCTTGGCTGCGTTGTGATAGACTTGCCGCTCGATCTGCGCCATGTCGCCGAGCGCCACGACCGCGAACATCTCGGATGGAATCAAGTAGTTGTAGTAGCTCGCGTCGTCCGATGGCCGGAACCCGGTCCAGATCATTCCCGTGTAACCGGTTGGGCGGCCCTTTCCGTCGTTCGGCAGCTCTCTATGGGTGTAATGCGAATTGCCGTGGTTTTGCTCGCGCTGCATCGTTGCGAGGATCGCATCGAACGCTTTGCTCTCGTCGTCGGTGAAGATCGAGGCGTCGCCGGTGACGTGCCAGTAGCTCCAGGCGAGCGTTACCGGGTAGGCCAGCGAGTCGAGCTCGTACTTCTCTTCCCACACGCGATAATCGAGCGTGAACGCGTTCGCGTACGGATCGACCTGCACGTATTTTGCTTCGCGTGCGATGATGGCGCGCAGAAGCTCGCGCACCGCGGGGTCGCTCTTTGCATAATAAAGGTACGGACGCACTTGCGCGCTGGCATCTCGCAACCACTCGGCCGGAATGTCGCCGGTCTTCACGTAGGCCGTTCCGTCGGGCGCGAACTCGGCCAACTTGGTCGTATCGAGCAACGCGGTGCGGAACATCGTTTGCAAATGGGCGTTGGAATTTTGGTATTGCGCGGCCGCCCGGACAATCGATTGGATCTCCAATCCTGAGGCCGGCGCGACCGCGACGAGCGCGATGGCCAAGAGGCCGCAAAATGTCGAAATCCGGCGATGTATGGAGCCCGTCACGACAGCGCTAGCGCGGCCAGCTTCCGTGCGAGTACAACGCGGGCAGTTCCCGGTAGCGGCCTTGGTAGTCCAGGCCGTATCCGACGACAAAAACGTCCGGGATCTCGAAGCCGCGATACTTCACGTCGAGTCCGGCGATGCGGCGGTGCGGGCGGTCCAGCAGCGTGCAGATCTCCAGTGAAGCCGGCTGGCGCGCGCGCAGCGTACGCGACACATATTGCAAGGTTAGGCCGGTGTCGATCGTGTCCTCAACCAGAATTACGTGCCGCCCCTCAACCGACGCCGAGGTATCTTTGACGAAACTCAAACCTTCCGCGTCCTGATAGCGTGTCAGCGCGATCACGTCAAATTCGCACGGGATCTCTATCGCGCGCGTCAGATCGGCTAAGAAGACCGCTGAGGCGGTGAGAACGCCGACGATCATCGGATTGAGTCCGGCATAGTCTTTCGAGATGGCGGCGCCGAGTTCGCGCACCCGCGCCGCGATGGCGGCTTCGTCGAAGAGTTGGTCCGCGATCACGACGCGCGTGCCATCCGATTCGAAAACACGCGCTCGATGTCGCGGCGCGTGAACAATTTTATCTGAATGTCCGGAAAGGCTTGGCGTAACAATCTGACCTTACGATTCTTGCGTGTCAGCAAGCGCGGGCTGACGACCGTCATTTCGACGAACAGGTCGTACTCCGGGAGATAAAAATCGGGCGTGAACCACTCGCTCACGAAGCCACGCGAGTCCCAACTGATCGGAAATGCACATGGTTCGTATTTCCAATTGACCTGATAGAAGTCGAGGAGGCCGGCGAATTCTTCTTCGCTGCGATGCGCGAACCGGGCGACAGACGTTGCCACGGACTTACATCTACGACGGCCCTGTGAAAAACTCCGCCTTGGCAGGCAGGAGCACTTCGAACCGAGCTCCGCCCAGCGGCGAGTCGCTGACGGCGGCGCTCCCACCAGCCCGCTCGGCGATGAGCTTGACGATTGCAAGGCCGATCCCCGCGCCATGCCGGGCGCCACTCGCTTTGCCGCGCACGCGCAGCGCAAAGACGGCTCCGCGCTCAGGCGCACTCACCCCGGGCCCGTCGTCGTCCACCGTAATTCTGACGTATTCCTTATCGGAGCGCAGTGTAATGCCGATCGTGCCGTCATCGTTTCCGTACTTCGTAGCATTTTCGAGCAAGTTGATCACCAGTTGCAAACAGGCGTCGGAATCGATGGACGCGGGCGCCGGTCCGGGCGCGTCGAGCCTGACGGTCATGCCGCGAGACCCGGCGAGCGGAGCGACGATCTCGGCCGCCAGCGCGATCTGTTCGGCGGCGTCGCAGCCGCGCGTTCCAAAGTCGGCGGCCGAAAGATCGAGCAGCGAGAATTCAAACATTCCGTCGATCATGCGGCCCATGCGCACGGCTTCGCGTTGAGCCGTCTGCAAGAAACGCGCCGAAGTCGGCGAGTCCAGCTCGCCGTCGATGAGGGTTTCGAGGTACCCGCGGATCGACGCGAGCGGCGTTCGCAGCTCGTGCCCGATTGCGGCGAAGAATTCGTACCGCTCACGCTCGCGCGCACCTCGCGCGAGCGCGCTCTGTATCTCCTGCCGAAACGGCACCTTGGCCGAAGGCGCGATCAGCGCCCAGCCGGTTTCAACCTCCAAGCCCGTCTGCTCCGCCATTTCGGATGCGATGCGTCCGAGGATCGCGCGGCAGTTTGCCGCTGCCGGACGGGTCGCGCCGCGAGACGGCGCGGCGACCACAATCGCAAAGACGTCGCGGCCGGATTCGTGCAAACACCGGTCGCCCGCCCGCAAAACGCGTGACGCTGCCGCGCGAAACGCGAGCGCGGCGCGCCGCTCGATGCGGCGGGCGGCGCGTTTGCCCTCGCGCCATGCGACCTGCTCCAATTCGGGCAGACGCAAGACCAGCAGCGGCAGCTGCGTGTTATCGGAGAGCGAATTTATAGCCGAAACCATGCACGGTTTGCAACACGCCGGACAACTTGCGTTCGTCCTCGAGCCTGCGTCGCACGCGGCGGACGTGCACGTCTACCGTCCGCTCGTCGCCCTCATAGTCGAAGCCCCACACTTTTTCGACCAGCATCTGGCGCGAAAGCGCTACGCCGGCATTGGCCGCGAGTTCCAGCAAGAGCGAGAACTCGCGCGGCTTGAGCCCCGCGTCCGCGCCGTCGACGCGCACTTCGCGTGCCGCTTCGTCGATTTCAAGCCGGCCGAACTTCAAGACCGGCGGATGTTCCTCGTACGCCTTGCCGATGCGGCGGGCGATAGCTTTTACGCGCGCGATAACTTCTCGCGGCGAAAACGGTTTGGTTACATAATCATCCGCGCCCAATTCCAAGCCTACGATGCGATCGATTTCATCCGCTCGCGCGGTCAGCATGATGATCGGCAGCTCGCGCTTCTCGCGGCGGAGCGTTCGGGCCACTTCGAAGCCGTCGATTGCCGGCAGGCCGACATCCAGGATCAGCAGGTCGGCCCAGTTCCGCGCCACGCGCAACGCCATGTTTCCGTCGGCGGCGACGTAGACATTGAGGCCCTCGCGCTGTAAATGATGCGCCAGCAGGTCGCGAATGCTGGCGTCGTCTTCGGCGATAAGCACGCGCAACGCCGGCATGCTCCGGAAAGTGCCCGGCGCTACGAAGCCTGTGCCACCTCGGCGAAGGGTCCGAATTCGGCCGCATGTTCGCGCAGCTTCCGATAGATCAGCGGCGCGGGAAAGCCCAAGCGCTCCAAGGCCCTGGCAGCTGACGGATAACTGAGCTCCGCCTTCGCGCGAAAGAGTTTGGTGAGGGCCAGGCTCAACCGCCCGGCTTCATCTACGGAACTCAACTGCACGGCCGCGTAAGCCGCATCGCGATCGATGCCCTTGCGCACGAGCTCTCCGACCAGGCGCGCGTCGCCGACCGCCTTGTGTTTGCGCTCCACGTAGAGATGCGCGAAGAGTTTGTCGTCAATGTAGCCGTCGCGCTTGCAGCGCTCAACAGCCTCGCGAATATCGTCGTCGGTATAGCTCTTGCGCTCCAGCTTCTGCCAGAGCTGCGCTTCGGTGAGCCGGCGCAGCGCCAGCATGCGCAACGCCGTCACGTACGCCTTCATTAATCTTCGGCGATAACTGCCGTTGCGGTGCCGTTGCGCGAGACCGTCCCGCTGAGTTCTTCGCGGATCTTGCCGGCGATGGCGTCGGCGAGATCCGTGTGCTCTTCCAGATACGTCTTGGCATTCTCGCGGCCTTGGCCGATGCGCTCCTCACCGTACGTGTACCACGAGCCGCTCTTGCCGACGATGTTGCGCTCCAGCGCGATGTCCAAAATCGAGCCCATCTTGCTGATGCCGCGGCCGTAGGTGATGTCGAACTCGGCCTGACGGAACGGCGGCGCGACTTTGTTCTTGACGACTTTGACGCGCGTGCGCGTGCCGACGACTTCCTGCCCGACTTTGATCTGCTCCAGTTTGCGCACGTCCAGGCGAATCGAAGCGTAGAACTTGAGCGCGCGTCCGCCCGACGTGGTTTCAGGGCTGCCGAACATTACGCCGATCTTTTCGCGCAGCTGATTGATGAAGATCATCACGGATTTGCTGCGTGAAATGGCAGCGGTAAGTTTCCGCAGGGCCTGCGACATGAGCCGCGCCTGCAGGCCGACGTGCGTGTCGCCCATGTCGCCTTCGAGCTCGGCTTTGGTGACGAGCGCTGCCACCGAGTCCACCACGATGACGTCGACTGCGTTGCTTCGCACGAGCATCTCGGCGATGTCGAGCGCCTGCTCTCCCGTGTCCGGCTGTGAGACGAGCAGGTTGTCCAGATCGACTCCCAGCGCCGCCGCGTACGTCGGGTCCAGCGCGTGTTCCACATCGATAAAGGCCGCCGTGCCGCCGCCTTTTTGCGCTTCGGCAATGGCGTGCAGCGCGAGCGTCGTCTTTCCGCTGCCTTCCGGCCCGTAGATTTCCACGATACGTCCGCGCGGAAATCCGCCGACGCCGAGCGCGAGATCGATCGCGATCGAGCCCGTAGGAACCACTTCGAAGGCCATCCGTTCGCTGAACTCGCCCATCCGCATGATCGAGCCTTTGCCGAACTGCCGCTCGATCTGCGCCAGGGCGTTGTTCAGGGCGGTCTGCCGTTCGTCCGATTGCGCTGCCATGTTCTCTCCTAACCTTTAGCGTCTATTACGTTTATATAATCACGATATAGGGTGCAAGTGCCAAGGGGGTGGCACTCAAAAAGTCGCTTCCTCAAAAAGTGCACCAATAAATTCCGAAGGAACGAAGGGCCGCAGGTCCTCGACACTCTCGCCCAGGCCAACGAGCTTGATCGGTACCTCTAGCGTGTCGACGATGGCCACCAGCACGCCACCCTTCGAGGTCGAGTCGAGTTTCGTCACGACGACGCCGGTTAGCGCCGTTGCTTCGTGAAACAGCTTCGCTTGCGAGATAGCGTTCTGGCCGGTCGTCCCGTCAAGGACCAATAGCGTCTCCGAGGGCGCATGGCCCAGCTCGCGTTCGATCACGCGGCGCATCTTCTTTAACTCTTCCATAAGATTGGTCTTGGTCTGCAGACGGCCGGCCGTGTCCACGATCACGACGTCCGCACCGCGCGCGCCCGCAGCCTGCAGTCCGTCGAAAAGCACCGAGGACGGATCCGCGCCTTCTTTGCCGCGCACGAACGATGCGCCCGAGAGCTGCGCCCAAATCTCCAGCTGCTCCGCCGCCGCGGCGCGAAACGTGTCGGCCGCAATAAGCAACACGTTCTTGCCTTCACCGCGCAGCCGCGCCGCGAGCTTGCCGGTCGTCGTCGTCTTGCCGCTGCCGTTGACCCCCACAACCAAAATCACCGACGGCTTCTCGCGCAGGTCGAGTTCGGCGTTGGGAAGCGTCAGAAAGCGCTCGACGTCCTTTCGAAAACGCGCCACGATCTGGTCGCTGGTGCTCCACAGTTCTTGTTTGGCGACGGTCTTTAAGCCGCCGACGATCTTTTCGGTCGTGGGCACGCCGAAATCGGCCAGAAGCAAAAGCTCCTCGAGCTCGTCCCAGAGTTCGGGGGTAATCGGCTTGCGGGCCCGGCCGAGTTCCTCGACCCCCGCTAGTGCCTCCCTCGCCATCCCGAACGAGGCCCGGAGCTTGGTTAGCCAACTCACGGAATCAAGGCTTCCACGCCCCTAATCGAACTCCTGTTCGATTGAACATCCCCTCGTCGCGGGCGCACAGCGCCCTACTCGGGGGTCCTTCGACAGTCTCAGGATGACACCGGGGAACGAACTCTCCATTGCCAGGGATCAGGCCGGGGGGTCTTTGCGGACGTATTTCTGCTTCATCGTCGGGTCGCCGGCCCGGTAGCCCAAGTCCGCTTGGAGCTCGCGCAGCAGCGCTCGCAGATGAATCACCGCCTGCGCGTGGATCTGGGAAACCCGTGACTCGGAGACGTCGAGACGCTCCTTGATGTCCTTGAGCGCTTTGCCTTCGAAATAGTAGAGCGCGATAACGGTGCGTTCTTGCGGCGGAAGTTCTTCTACCGCTTCGATCAACGCGCGGCGGAGCTCGCGCTGCTCCACGGGCGCGGTGATATCCACTTCCGCGTCGCGCAACGTGTCGGCCAGCGGAATGCGGTAGCCTTTGTCGCTCGGCAGCGGATCCTCGAGCGACAGCAGCGACGTGCCGCGCACGCGCTGCAGCAGCGCATTGTACTCGTCCATCGGCATGCCGAGCCGCTGCGCTACCTCGAGGTCGGTTGGAATGCGCCCGAGCTTCGTCTCGAGCTCCTGATGGACTCGTTCCAACTCGCGGGCGCGCTGACGCACGGCACGCGGCACCCAGTCAAGGGCACGCAGCGCATCGATGATCGCGCCGTTGATCCGCGTTATCGCGTACGTCTCGAATTTCACGCCGCGCGAATCATCGTATTTCTCTATCGCGTCGATGAGTCCGACGATCCCGTCGTTGATGAGGTCGTTCAGGTCGACGTTGGGCGGCAGGCCGACCGAAATCTTTCCGGCCACGTATTTGACGATGTGCAAATACTTGTGGATGACTTCTTCACGCGTACATTCGACGCCGTTGATGACGTAGCGGCGCGAGGTGCCGCGCGGATTCACGTGTACCTGATTCGCGGATTAACCGCTGCGTAGAGCAGATCGACGATCGTGTTGACGACCACGAACACGGTCGCGAAAAGCAAGATGACGCCGTTGACCAGCGGCATGTCGCGATTGCTGATGGCGTCGAACGCCAGCCGCCCGACGCCGGGCCACGCAAAGATGTGTTCGGTCAGCACCGCGCCGCCGAGCAGCAGCCCGGTCTGCAGACCGATGACGGTCAGAATCGGCACGAGCGCGTTCCGCAGCGCGTGATGCAAGAGCACGGTGCGTTCGCTCAGGCCTTTTGCGCGCGCCGTGCGGATGTAATCGCTGCGCAAGACGTCGAGCATGCCGCTGCGCGTGATCTTCGCGACAATCGCCAGCGGTATCGTTCCGAGCGTCAGCGCGGGCAGCACCAAGTGCCAGAGCGCATCGCCGGCAGCTTGCCAGTTGCCTTCCAGAAGCGCGTCCAGAACGATCAGATGCGTGATCGGCGTAACGGTATACTGCAACGAAATGCGCCCCGATATCGGAAAGAGATTGAGCCCGTAATACGATGGTACCACCGAGAGCAGGTACACAAGCATCCAGCCCAGCCAAAAGACGGGAATCGAAACGCCCAGCAGCGCCAGGCTCATCGTGAAGGCGTCCGTCAATGACCGGAATTTTACAGCCGCGATGATCCCCAGCGGCACGCCGAAGGCGATCGCCACGATCATGGCAGCCAGCGCCAGCTCGACTGTGGCCGGAAAATACTGCGCCAGTTTGCCGGAAACGCTGTCGTTATCGACTATCGAACGGCCGAGATCGCCGTGCGCCGCGTGATCCAGGTACAGTCCGAGCTGCACGTACCACGGTTTGTCCAAGCCGAGCGACGCGCGTAGCGCAGCGGCTTGCGCGGCGGACGCATGCTCGCCTAGCCGAATCGCAACCGGGTCGCCCGGAATCAATTTCATGAATCCGAAGCTGACGATCGTAATCGCGACCAGCACGAGCACCAAGCGGATAAGCCGCAGTGCGACGAATCTAGCCAATGGAACGGGCCGCGAAACGCAGCGCTTGGCCGTAGAGAAAGAGCCGTTCGAAAGGCGTCCGCTCGCGATCCTCGCGCTGCAGAATGTCCACGAACCGCGACGATTTTGCGAGTTGATCGAACAGCACGGCGTAGCGCGAAGGCTTGCGTTCCAAGAAACGCATGAGCTCCGCGCGATGCTGCAACCGCTTGTAGAACCGTTTCTTCAGCGCCGAGCCGTACCGCGCATACGCTCGTTCCGGACGGGCGCGCGACTCTGTCACGGCCTGAGCCGCATACCGGCCGCTCATTGCCGCTTCGTAAATGCCTTCGCCGTTGGTTGCGTCCACCAGCCCGGCTGCCGTGCCACCGACCATCGCACCGGGCGCCGCAATCGCGGGCCGCGGCAGCGCGCCGTACAACAGATGCCCTTCGAGCTTGGTCGCGAATTGCGCCGCCGGATAGAGTCGCGAGCGAACGCGTTCGGTAAAGATGTCCAGCTCTTCGCGCAGCTGCGCGCCGGGCATCTTCCCCATTATGCCCAGTCCGATCGCGAGATGATCGCGTTTGGGAAACATCCACGCCACCGTCATGCGTCCGTCGCGCGTCGCAAAGTAATGCATCTCGAGCGTTTGATACGCGATCGCGGCCGCTGGCCGGTCCAGATAGACGCGGTACTGCAGCGTGGTGACGAGCCCGTCTTGCCAGCCCTCGTACGCAAATTCGCTCGTCTCGAGCTTGGCCGTCGACCCTTGCGCGAGAAAGACGTTGCGCGCGGCGATCGTCTTATGCGCGCCGGCTCGCAGATCGGCATACTCGACGAGCGTGCGATCGTTTTCGCGGCGCAATCCGCGAAAGAGCGCGGACGTTCGAACGTCGGCCCCTTCTTGCGCGGCTAGCTGGCCGATCGTTCCATCGAGTTCCTCGCGTGTTGTGGTGTGCCCAGGGCGAATTGCGAGACCGTACTCCCGGCCGGCCGTATCGAAAAGCGCGAGGCGCGGTGTATCGCAATGCACGATCGCCCGCGGCAGATCGAACTCCTCGCAAAAACCCGGGCGCAATCCGGCGGCGCAAACGCGCTTGGCGCCGACGGTGCTGTCCTTTTCCAGAACGACAGTGCGGATGCCGGCCCGCGCCGCTTCGCGTGCCGCCACGCCGCCCGCCGGCCCACAGCCGACAACGACGAACTCGGCTTGCTCCATGATCGTAGTCGTTTCGGCACGCCTGGCCGCGCGCCCGTTCCCCCGCTTAAGTCCGTGCGTCGAAGGTGAGGATCGGATAGTCGAGCAGGCGTGGATCGGCGGTGACGAGCGACCGGCTCTCCGAGAGCGCCTGCGCAACGAGAATACGATCGAACGGATCGCGGTGACGTTCGTCGAGCGAGGCCAAGGCCAGGACGTGATCGAGCGCTATCGCGAGCATAGTGGCGCCCGACCGCCTCAAGCGCGTCCGAATATATTCAGGAGCCTCCATCGGCAGATCGAGCTTGCCGCGTCGATTTTTTAAGACGATCTCCCACGCGCTCGCGACCGAAAGCGCGAGATCGTTCTCCGCGTCCTCGAGCAACGTGCGCGTCTTGCGCCCAAGGCGTTCGGGCGCGAGCCCCATCCATAGCCAGACGTGGGTGTCGAGCAGCAACTTCATTCGACGTATTCGCTGAACTCGTCGGGCACAAACGTATCGAAGTCAGCCGCGAGGCGAAACGGCAGCCCCTTGTCGTAGCCAAGTTCGCGTTTCTTCCCAGTCCGCTCGATTGGAACCAGCCGCGCGACCGGCACGCCGGCTTTTGCGATGACCACTTCTTCGCCGCGTTCGACATCATGAATCAACGCCGAAAAACGCGTCTTCGCATCGTGAATGTTCGCCCGTTTCATGGCCTTAGTTTAGTGGACTAAGGTTAGTTAGTCAATGCTTAAGTCCTCGACTTCGCTCGGGCGCCCTTCGACTGCGCGCTCGCTTTGCGAGCGCCGCTCAGGATGACAAGAGGGACGCTGTGGCTAATTCGCGGCCCCTATGCATTCAGTAAGCGGGATCAGCTCTTCAATGGCAATCTACCTGGGACTGGGCGCGGGTGTGCTCGCCATCCTCTACGGGATCATCCTTATAAGCTGGGTCCTGGGGCGTTCGCCGGGCAACGCCCGCATGCAAGAGATCGCCGGCGCCATCCAGGAAGGCGCCATGGCCTTCCTGCGCCGCCAATATATAACGATAGGCGGCGTCGCGGTTGTGCTCTTCATCGTCATCTTTATCGGACTGAAATGGCAGCCGGCCGTCGGGTTTTTGATCGGCGCGGTTCTGTCGGGAGCTGCCGGCTTCATCGGCATGATGGTCTCGGTGCGCGCGAACGTCCGCACCGCCGAAGCTGCGCGCGGCGGAATAGCGCCGGCGCTGGCGGTTGCGTTTCGCGGCGGCGCCGTAACCGGGCTGCTCGTCGTCGGTCTAGGCATCCTCGCCGTCGCAGGCTATTACTGGATATTACTTACGGTCAACCATGGCGACGAAGCGCAATCGCTCGCCGCGATGGTCGGCTTGGCGTTCGGCTGTTCGCTGATCTCCGTCTTTGCGCGTCTGGGCGGCGGTATCTACACCAAGGCCGCCGACGTCGGCGCCGATTTGGTCGGCAAAGTTGAAGCCGGCATCCCTGAAGACGATCCGCGCAACCCGGCGGTGATTGCGGACAACGTGGGCGACAACGTCGGTGACTGCGCCGGCATGGCTGCGGACCTTTTTGAAACGTATGTCGTTACGACGGTCGCCGCAATGCTGCTCGGCAATCTGCTGCTCGGCAACGTCCCCGGCGCAACGACGTTCCCGATCGTCATCGGCGCGATCTCGATCGTTGCCTCAATCGTCGGCACGTTCTTCGTGGGGATCGGCAAAGTCGATCGCGCGCGGATCATGAATGCGCTCTACGCCGGACTGGGCGTCGCAGGCATATTGTCGGCGATCGTCTTTTACTTCATTACGAATCGTGAATTCGGCCCCGCCGGCATTACGGTCGGCACCGGCGCGTTAGCGCGCCACGTTGCGCCGATAAACATTTGGGCGTGCGCGATCATCGGTTTGGCCGTGACCGGACTCATCACGTGGATTACCGAGTACTACACCGGCACGCAGTTTGGACCGGTGCGCCGCATCGCCAACGCTTCGGTGACGGGACACGCCACCAACATCATCGCCGGGCTCGCCGTTTCGATGCAGGCGACCGCGCTGCCGGGGTTAGTGATCGTCATCGGTATTTTGTCCTCGTACGCGCTCGTCGGACTGTACGGCGTCGGCATCGCGGTCATGGCGATGCTTTCGATGGCCGGCATCATCGTCGCGATCGATTCGTTCGGACCGATTACGGACAACGCGGGCGGCATCGCCGAGATGGCGGACTTGCCGGCCGAAGTGCGCGGCGTGACGGATCCGCTCGACGCCGTCGGCAACACGACCAAAGCGGTTACAAAAGGGTATGCGATCGGATCGGCCGGTTTGGCGGCGATCGTTCTCTTTGCGTCGTTTTCGCAAGAGCTCAGCGCCAAGTGCGCGGCGCACGCCGGCTGCGTGGCCGGCGCCGGTTTGTTCAGCATCGAGTCGCCGTACGTGCTTGCGGGGCTGCTGATCGGCGGATTGCTGCCGTTCTATTTCTCTTCGCTTTCAATGGAAGCGGTCGGCCGCGCCGCGGGTTCCGTCGTCGAAGACGTACGCCGCCAGTTCCGCGAGAATCCGGGCATCATGGCCGGCACGTCGCGGCCCGACTACGCCAAGACTGTCGACATCGTCACGCGCGCGGCGCTCAAAGAGATGGTCGTGCCGTCGCTCATTCCCGTGGGCGTTCCGGTGGTGATCGTGATCCTCGGCGTACTCGGCGTCTTCCGCGGAATCAGCGCGGCCCAAGTAATGGGCGGCGTGCTCGTCGGTGCGATCGTCACCGGGCTGTACCTGGCGATTGCCATGACCAGCGGCGGCGGCGCGTGGGACAACGCCAAGAAATACATCGAGGACGGGCACCTCGGCGGCAAAGGCTCCGAGGCGCACAAAGCTGCCGTGACGGGCGACACCGTGGGCGACCCCTATAAAGACACGGCCGGCCCCGCGATCAACCCGATGATCAAGGTGCTCAACATCGTCGCTCTGCTATTGGTAGCATTTCTCATTCACTAGCCGTTAAGCGAGCTGCCTTAGGGCAGCTCGTATATCCTCATCGGCATAGTCATCCGCGCGAAGCCGCTCGACGGCCCTGCGCCGCAGCTGGGCCGGATCCGCACTGTAGATGCGCTTAGAAAGACTTTCCGTCAAGCTGAACCCCGTCTTGTAGCTTGCCATCAGCGCTCGCGCGAACTCGTCGTACATCAACTCTTTTATGCGAACGCGCGAGTCGATCTCAATCATTCGGCCGGATAGCGCTTCGCGGCATTTGCCGTTAAAGAATTCGCCCGTATGCAGCTCGAGAGCGACGCGGTCGATGTTCAAGTCGACGCCGTCCAAGAACGATTCGATCGTCACGGGAAGCCGTAGCTCTTTGATCCATACGGTGTCGTGCAACTGCCAAATATCCAGCCAAAAAGTCGTCCCTCTCGGCTTCCAGCGATACCCGCCCAGGGGAGTTCCGGAAAGATAGCCGGGAGAAGCTTTGAGAATCGCTTCCAGGTCTTTTGTATCGATAATGAGATCGATATCTTTCGGGCGCGTCGCAACGCCGGTGGTCTCCGCTCGCAGCAGATCGCGCAAAAAGCCGCCGACTAAATAAGCCTTGGTGGCATGCGGAAAACGCTGCAGAAACTCGGAAAGCGGCTTTTCGACTTTGTACTCACGGAGCCGCTCCCACGCCCGATCGAGGAGGCGTTCGTCTTTCGCAGCGCTCACGATCAATCCATCGGCCCTCTTAAGCACCACGCTTAGTAGCCGCAAGCAAGCGCCGGCTAGCTGGGACGAACGGCTCTAAGGGTACGTACGTTTTATCGACATGAGGATGAGAATGATGAAGCGATTCTTCGGAGCGGTCACGGCGGCGGCTCTGGCATTGGCCTGTTTCGCACCCGCCGTAGCGGACACGGCGCAAGACCAGCAGACCGAACTCCAAATCGGCCAGCAAGTCTACCAGCAGCTCCAACAGAAGGGCGAGATCGTCACGAACTCGCCGTATTACGCCGTCCTCACGCCAATCGCCAACCGTATCAAGCGCGTTGCCGACCAGCAGTACTTCACGCCATTTCATTTTATTATCGTCAACGAAACCTCGCCGAACGCGTTCGCAGTCCCGGGCGGCAACGTCTACGTCACCACCGCGATGATGCGGTTCGTCAAGAACAAGGAAGAGCTGGCGGGCGTTCTGTGCCACGAAACGTCGCACGACATCCATCATGACGTCTTGAATCTCTATCAAAAAGATCAGCGCCTGAGCCTCTATGGCACCATCGCCGAACTGCTCTTGGGCCGCGGCGCCAACGGAATCGCAAACACCGTCATTAATTTAGCCGCTAACCTCGAAGCGACGCATTTCTCGCGCCAAGTCGAGGAGGCAGCCGATCAGAAAGGCGCAATCACGTGCGCCCAAGCCGGGCTGACGCCCTATGGCTTGATTTGGCTCATGCAGGCGTTTCAGAACATGAATGTGTCGAACCCGCCTGAGATCATCTCCGATCATCCCAGCGATGCGCACCGCATTGGGGCGCTGCAGGACGAATTCGCCAGAGACCCTGGGACGTTCTCAAAGTTTAACCCGCAGATCGCGTGCGGCACGCCGCTGAGCTACAGCGGTCTATACGATCAATACAAGGGCGGTTGCGGAATCCCGCGCAGGCAGACCGGCTCATCCGTTACGGCTACGCGCTCGGGCATAACGCACATCACTCCGGTGAGCGCGACGAAGAAATCTAAGTGCCCGGCCGGCTGGAAATTCTGCTAGCGCTACCAGCCGCCGGAAGCGCCGCCCCCGCCAAAGCCTCCGCCGAATCCGCCGCCGCCTAGACCGCCACCGAAACCGCCGCCCCCGCTGCTCCCACTGCCGATGCCGGTTCCCAGGAACCACAGGCCCGAGCTGCCGCGCGGGCGTTTACCCGCTCGTACTCGCGCCAGAAAGATCAATAACCCGAAGATAAAGAGAAAGATGATCAGCGAGCCGACGATGCTGCGCGTCTCATCGCTGCTCGTAGCCGGCGTCGCCACCGGATGACCGATTTGATCTTTGAACGACGGCGTAATCGTGAGGAGCATGCGGTCGACGCCGGCCTGCACCGCAGCGTCCGGATTGCCGGCGCGCATCGCCGGACGGATCGTTTCGTTGATGATGCGGCTGGAGTCGGCGTCGGTTAACGAGCCTTCCAAGCCGTAGCCGACTTCAATTCTGATCTTGCGATCCTGCATGAACAGGAACAGGACAGCGCCGTCGTCCTTGCCCTTGCGGCCGATCTTCCACGTTTGGGAAGCGTTTACGGTCCAGTTTTCAAGCGGAACATCACCGGTCGTCTGACCGATCCACACGATCACGCGATGGCCGGTAACGTCCTCGTAATGATTGAGTTCAGTGTCGAGTTTCTGGACTGTCGACGACGAGAGCGCGCCGGCGTTATCGGTGACATACTCGGTGGGGCGCGGCGGAGCGGTGAGCGCGGCGGCCAGCACGACGGCGGCAATCATCGCGCGTTCTCCTTCGGAAAATGTGCCTGGAATTGGTCGCCGACACGTTTGATGCCGTGCACCAGTGCGGCGGTCATGTCGCCTTGCTTAAAATGGGGCGTCATGCCGGCGACGAGCTCTTCCCAGAACGCGTCCCCGACACGCTTGTGGATAGCATCGTCGCCATATACGGCAAAGCGTCGCGACTTCGGCGCCACCAGGAAGATCACGGCGTTGCGGTGCGTGTGACGGTGCAGGTCGGCTTGGTGTAAATGCTCGCGCGCGGATTCCAGCGCGTCGGGAGTGTCGTGCGGAACTATCCGGACCGCGACGCGTCCCGTCGTACCTTGCTCCGCCGCGTCAATCGCCGCCCGGATGCGATCGCCGTCGATCTCTTTCATTTAGAACGTGACTTTGGGCGCAGTCTGGGATCCCGGCTGGGCTTGGAAGTATGCCTTGCTGGCGAAGCGCGATCCAAAGATGCCCGCGATCATGGCGGTCGGGAATGTGTTGCGCTTGGTGTTAAACTCCTGCGCCAATTCGTTGTAGCGGCGCCGCTCGACTGAGATTCGGTTTTCGGTTCCTTCGAGCTGCGACTGCAAGGTCAGGAAATTCTCGTTCGCTTTCAGATCGGGGTAATTCTCCACCGTCACCAGCAGCCGCGAAAGCGCCGAACCAAGATTATTCTGCGCCTTTTGGAACTGCGCCATCGCATTGGGATCGTTGGCCGCGTTCTGAATCACTTGCGGCGAGAGCTGCCCGACGCTCGCGCGAGCTTGCGTAACGGCGATGTAGGTGCTTTTCTCGAAGTTCGCAACGCCCTTGACCGTAGCCACCAAGTTGGGCACGAGGTCGGCGCGGCGCTGATACTGGTTTTCAACTTGCGCCCACTGCGCCTGAACCGCCTGGTCGAGTGTCACCAAACTGTTATAGGTCGCGCCGATGGCGATGGCGATGATAACGACGATCGCCAGCACGATCCAGATGCCGTAGGAACGGGGGCGTTCCTGAACTTGTCCCATGTTTTCTCCTATGCGGGCTGCGGCGCTTCATCGAGCGCGCGGAACTTACGGTAGAGCACAAAGTACGACGTAACTACTGCGGAAATACCAAAGAGTAGCAAGCCATCGCCGACCATCGTGCCGAGCGCGCTCAGCGGCAGCATCATGCGGATGCCTGCCCGCAGGACCAGCGCGCCCACCCAGATTGCGGCGGTGAGCCAAGACGGATCGACGTACATGACGTGTGGTTTTTCGGTTCGCCGCACGACCCGGTGAGCCGACATAACGAGCCCTAGCGGCACGCCGAAAGCGATGCCGATGACGACCGCCGCCGTCACCGATAAAGCAGATGCGGGGTGGGTCTGCTGACCGCCCCAGATCGCGAATGCGGTTATGGCCACAAACACGAAGGGAGCAACGAATAAGCGCGTGAGGCTCATCTTCATCGGCCGCGAGTAGCGAAAGAGAACGAACGCCGCGATAAGGACGTACGCGATGAGCATTGGATAAACCGGAGGCTGTTGCGCGGCGGTATGCATCTAAGGTTTGACCTCAATAACTGAGAGCGGACCCATTGCGGTAAGTTCGATGACCGTGGGCCCTTTGGCCATCACATAATGGTGAAGCATTGCCGGGATCGACATGAACGAACCTGCCGGAAGCGCCGTCATGTTCGCTGCGTTCACTCTGTCGCCGAGGCCGGACCACAGCGTCCCCGAAACGACCGTCAGATCTTCGGTCTGGATGTGATAATGCGGACGGAACACGGTTCCGGCCGGCAACTTCACACGCACGATGAAGAGCCCTGGTTTGGCGGGATTACCCGCGAGCACAGCGACTTGGTTGCCTTTCATCACGCCTGTCCCGGCTGTCCAATGCTCGTGGCCGGACATGACGATCTTCGGAGCCGCCGAGGCCGACACTGACCCTCCAGGTTTCCCGACTAAGATCATTTTCTGCGGACCAACGGCGGTGACGTCAATAACCGTCATCGCATTTGTCGTCACATAATGATGAAGTCCGGCGGGAACTTGTACGAATGAGCCGGCCGGAAGCGCGGTCATCGTTGACTTGTCAATGTTGTTGCCGACGCCGACCCACAACGTTCCGGAAATGACGGTCAGGTTCTCGGTATCGTAGTGGTAGTGCGGGCCGTATTTTGTTCCCGCCGGCATCTTCATACGGAGGATGAAGAGGCCGGGCTGTGTGAGGTTACCTGCCAGCGCGGCTACTTGCGTCCCTTTCATGAGGCCCGTTCCGGCAATCCAGCGCTCCTGGCCGGAAATGACGATCGCCGGACCGTTGGACGCCAAAGCGAAGCCGGTTGCTGCAGCGGCAAAGACGATAGCGAACAGTTGTGCCGCAGCAGCGCGCATAGGTTAAGTTTTGACCGCGATCATCGAGGCTGGGCCCATGCCGATGCGGTCGATCACGGTTACCGTTTTCGTTATCGCGTAATGATGCAGTTTGGCGGGAATTTGCACAAACGATCCCGCCGTCAACGGTCTCGTTGCAGCTGCATTCACCTTATCGCCAACTCCGACCCAAAGCGTTCCGGATACGACGCTGACATCTTCGGTCTCGTTATGGTAATGCACCGGGAAGACGGTGCCCGCGGGCAGCTTGAGGCGAACGATGTACAGCCCGCTCTTGCTCGGATTGCCCGCCAACACGGCGACTTGCACGCCTTTCAGCATACCGCTTCCGGCGGTCCAATGCTCCTGACCGGACACAACGACCGTCGGCGTCATGGATGCCGCTAAAGCAAAGCCCGCCAGCACTGCGGTGAATAGAGCGGCGAGCGCGACGGGGAAGTATTTACGCATAAAACGACCCTTTCAGAAATAAAGAAGGGGAGCGCTTAACGCTCCCCTTTTCTCTTGGCTTTGCAGGCCCCTACTTGATTTCGACTTTGGCGCCGGCCTCTTCGAGCTTCTTCTTGACGGCCTCGGCTTCGTCTTTGGTCACGCCTTCCTTCACCGGTTTGGGCGCGCTTTCGACAAACGTTTTGGCTTCCGTCAGCCCGAGGCTCGTGAGCTCGCGCACGGCTTTGATGACTTTGATCTTTTCCGGTCCGGCCTCGGAAAGAATGACGTCGAATTCCGTCTTCTCCGCAGCAGGAGCAGCCGCGGCGCCCGCGCCGCCTGCCGCAACCATTGCGACCGGAGCTGCAGCCGACACGCCATACTTCTCTTCGAGCTGTTTTACAAGATCCGCGAGCTCGAGCACGGTGAGTTTATCGATAGTTTCGATGATTTCGGCAACTGCCATGATACCTGTGAGTCTCCTTTAAGCGTTCGAACCCGCGGCGGCTTTTTGCTCGCGGATAGCATTGAGCACGCGGACGAGTCCGCTCTGATTTCCTGAAAGTACGGTTACCAAACCGCGCAGAGGCGAGGCGAGAGAACCGACGAGTCTCGCAACCAGTTCCTGTTTCGAAGGCAGCGAGGCGAGCACCATGACCTCTTTGGCATCGACGATGCGGCCTTCGATGTAAGCGGCCTTGATGCTGACGGTCTTGACGTCGTCTGAAAAATGTTTGAGCGCTTTCGCCGGCGCGACTGGGTCGCTACCCGCAAACACGACGCCGGTCGGTCCGGCCAGAAACTGCTCGAGTTGCTTGGCGAGATCGGCGGCGGCGATCGAGAACAGCGAGTTCTTCACGACGGCGTACGTGCTGCCGTCCTTGCGCAGCTCGCCGCGCAGACGCGTGATCTGCTCGACGGTCAGGCCCGTGTAGTCGGTGAGGAACAAGTTGGTCGAACCGGAGAGCTTCCTCTGCAGTTCGGCAATCTTCGCTTCTTTTTTCGCTGTCGGCATCGGTCCTCAAAAAACAGAAATGGCGCTCCATCCGTCCGGAGGGCGCCACCTAAAATCCATCACGCGCCGCGCGATGCGAGTCTCGAGTGCGTCCTACACAGCGAATTAAGGGCGGACCCAGCTGCGGTCTTCGGAGCCGTCGGCCATCATACCAGACGACGGCTCCGGACGCAAGGGTTCCCTCTAGGCGTGCGTCGTGCGGACCTTATTCGGGTCGACTTTGACGCCGGGCCCCATCGTGCTGGTCAGCGTGATGCTGCGCAGATAGGTGCCCTTCGAGGCAGCCGGCTTGGCGCGAATAATCGCGTCGAGCAGCGTCGCGACGTTCTCGGCCAGTTGCTCCTCACCGAAGCTCGCTTTGCCCACGATCGTGTGAACGATCGACGTTTTGTCCAACCGGTACTCGACCTTACCCGCCTTGATGTCGCGCACGGCCGCGCCGATGTTCGGCGACACCGTACCGGCTTTTGGATTGGGCATCTTCTGCGCCAGGATACGGCCGAGTTGCGAACCGACCGGACCCATCATGTCCGGCGTGGCCACGGCCACGTCGAAGTCCGCAAATCCGCCTTTTATTTTATCGATCAGATCCTGTTCGCCGACGAAATCCGCGCCGGCGGCTTCGGCCTCCTTGGCTTTGTCGCCCTTGGCGAACGCGACGACGCGCACGTTGCGTCCCGTGCCGTGCGGAAGCAAAACCGTGCCGCGCACGTTCTGTTCGCTCTTCTTGGGGTCGACGCCAAGGCGGATGTGCGCCTCGATCGTCTCGTCGAACTTTGCGTTCGCGTTCTTCTTCACGAGCGCGACCGCCGCAGCCGGATCGAAGGATTCCTCGGGATTAAACGCCTGAACGAGGTTGCGGAAACGTTTACCGTGCGTACGCATTAGCTCTCCACCTCCACGCCCATCGAACGCGCCGTTCCGGCGATGATCCGCTTGGCCATCTCGATGTCGTTGGCGTTGAGATCCGGCATCTTCACCTTGGCGATCTCTTCGACTTGCGATTGCGTCAGCTTGCCGACTTTATCGCGATTCGGTTCTTTCGATCCCGACTCGATCTTGGCGGCTTGCTTGATGAGGAATGACGCGGGCGGCGTCTTCGTGATGAACGTGAACGTTCGATCTTCGTAGACGGTGATCTCGACTGGAATGATCATGCCCGACTGCGAGGCGGTACGTTCGTTGTACTGCTTGCAGAAGTCCATGATGTTCAAACTGTACGGACCGAGCGCGGGCCCGATGGGCGGCGCCGGGGTGGCCTTGCCGGCCGGAATTTGCAGGCCGATTTTGCCTACAACTTTTTTTGCCATGTTCTCCTCGACTTTTTAGTAGTCTGCCCCTCAATGACTCTCGCGCCGGGGTCGCTCGCGAGAGAAAGCTTCTACTTGGCGGCGTGGTGCAGCCGGAACTCGTTGCCCTCAGAATCCTTGAACGCAGCCGCACCGCCCCAAGCTTCCACGATCGGCGCTTGCGTAATCTCCGCGCCTTTGGCTTTGAGCGTTTCGGCCGTTTTCACGACGTCGTCGCATTCGATCATCACGTTGGTCGATTCGCCGGCACCGTCATCTTTCGACAGATGGATGCTCGTTTGGCCGCTTTCACTGGGAGCGACGCTTACCCAGCGGTAATCGCCGTTCGTTACGTCGGCGGTGCAAACCCAGCCGAAGTTGTCTATAAAAAACGCCTTGGCGCGGTCCAGATCTTTGACCTTGATCGAAACCGTTCCAACGTAAGGCTTCATCAGACTTTCTCGATCTGATAGAACTCGAGTTCGACCGGCGTTTCGCGGCCGAAGATCGAGATGAGCGCGCGCACTTTTTCCTTCTCCGGCTGAATCTCGTCGATAAGGCCGGTGAAGTCGAAGAACGGTCCCGACGTCACCTTGACGCGATCGCCCTTCTTGAAATCGATCTTCAGTTTGGGCGTTTCGATGCCCATCTGCTTGAGGATCGTTTTGACTTCTTTATCTTGCAGCGGCACAGGTTTTTCGCCCGCGCCGGGACTGCCGACGAAGCCCGTTACGCCTGAGGTGTTGCGGACGACGTACCATGACTGGTCATCCATGTCCATTTCAACCAGCACATAACCGGGAAAAACTTTTTTTGGCGTGATCTTGCGCTTGCCGTCTTTGAACTCGACTTCGTCTTCCATCGGAACCAGCACGCGGAAAATTTTGTCCTGCATCGCCATCGAGTGGATGCGGCGTTCGAGATTGGCCTTGACCTTGTTCTCGTAACCCGAATACGTGTGAATCACAAACCAGCGGCGTTTCCCGTCCTTGGCTTTCGGCTGGCCGTCCGGCGCTTCGCTGCTTGGTGCTTCCTCAACGGGCGCGTCGAGCGCGACGTTTTCGCCGCCCTCACCTTGCGCGTCTTCGTATGCTTCGGCTGCCTGTTCGGGCGTGTCGAGAACGCCTGCAGCTTCTGAAAGTGCTTCGGCTTCTGATTCGTGCGTAGGAAACTCCATCATGACGCCACCGGGTGGACCCAACTAAAGATGAGGGCAAAAATCCAATCGCAAGAGTACGTGTACAATCCGACGGCAATGACCAGCACGACCGTCAGCACGGTGGCGGAGATCCACTCTTCCCGCGTCGGCCACGTCACCCGGCGCAGCTCGAGCCAAACGCCGCGAACGAATTCGCGCGGATTCGGCCGATTGCCGGAAGTGGGTGCCGGTACTTTACTCATCTGCTAGGTCTTTCAAGAAAGCATTGGCAGGGCGGACAGGACTCGAACCTGCAACCGACGGTTTTGGAGACCGCAACTCTACCAATTGAGCTACCGCCCTATGGGCTACTTCGTCTCTTTGTGCGCCCGGTGGCAGCGGCAAAAACGGCAGTATTTGCTCAACTCAAGCCGTTCAGTAGTTTTCTGTTTGTTTTTGAACGTGTTGTAGTTGCGGCGTTTGCACTCCGTGCACGCCATCACAACCATCACACGATTCTCTTTTTTTGCCACGTTTTAAGCCTCGAGCGCCAAGGAGCCGACACTAAATAAACGGACCCGCAGGTCCGTTCAGGGCCTGATTATAGCACCCGTGGGGGGCCCGTGCAAATCCGTGCGCCCGGACGGAATTGAACCGCCAACCTCGGCCTTAGGAGTGCCTTGCTCTATCCAATTGAGCTACGGGCGCGCAGGCCGCTTCCTTACCCCCGGCCTCCACGCGGCCCTGTGGGCCGAGGGCTTGGCCCGGCGCCGCCAAAAGAGGCGCTCGTGCAAACCATCGATTACGACCTGCTCGAGCGGCAAGTCCGCGGACTACTCGAAGACGAGCGCGACTTTATCGCAAATGCCTCCAATTTCTCGGCCTTCGTGTACACGGAGCTGCCGGGCATCAACTGGGCGGGCTTCTACTTGCCGGCAAGCGACGGTTTGGTGCTGGGACCCTTCGGGGGCAAACCGGCGTGCACGCGGCTTCCGAAAGGGCAGGGCGTCTGCAATCGCGCCTTCAGCGAGCTGCGAACGGTCGTCGTGGATGACGTAAGCGCCATCGCGGATCACATTTACTGCGATTCGGCCTCGCGCTCGGAGATGGTCGTGCCACTAATCGTCAACGGCGTCGCGCGCGGCGTCTTCGATCTCGACAGCCCGGAGCTAGCGCGGTTTCAACCGGCGGATCAAGCGGGAATCGAACGGCTCGTCGCGTGCTTCTTGGACACTACCTCGATATAAGCGAGCAGTTCCTTTCCGAAGTCGCCGACGACGGTTAACGCCGAGAGATCGATCTTCGTGAGCGGCAGCTGCAGAATCAGCGCGTCTCTGCCGTCCAGCATCCAGGGTCCGGCGCCGGAGAAAAACAGTCCGCATGATTCGGCGACGTTGCAGAGCTCCGGCATCGCGGGATCGTCGAGCGGCAGGCGCAGATAGATCGCGCCGAGGTGCGCGAGTTTGCGCAAGTCCTCGATCGCTTGCCGTAAGGCCGCGGCGCTATCCGCGCCGACCTTCAGTACGTCTATTGTCGCAATTGCGTCGGCCCGATTTACGGTCGTGCGCATGGTCCCGCTGCCCATGGCCTTCTCGCCGTCGCGAAAGTCCGCGGGAATCTCGAGACTTGCGTAGATCCGCTTTAGGATTGCGGCGTGTTCCTCCGGTGCATACACGCTGCGCGGCTCCGCGGGTTTTAGCAGCTTAAAGTACAGCATCGTGCTTTGCCGCTGCGCGGTCGCGGAGAGCTCCATGTGCTTGGCGAGAAAACTTTGCGGCGCGCAGCCCAGTGTAATAGCTGTTGCCTTTGCGCCGAAACTCTCGCTGGCATGTTGGGTGCGCCCGTGATCCGTCACGGGTTCCGAGAAATACGCCGACAATCCGAGCTGCCGCGCTTCGTTTTCCATGCCTGCGCGCAACAGGTTGAGCAAGTCGCGCCCGCGGTGGGCTGGGAGTACGATGGCGCCGCAGCCGTCGCCGATCGGTTGGCCTTCCTCGCGCGAGAGCGCGTAGTGTCCGGCGATCGCGCCGTCCTCGCCGACGGCAACGACGGAGACATAGCGATCCGCCGCGTTTAGTGCAGTCAGCCGGCGGGGTTCGTACACTGCCGGAAAATCGTAGTGGTAGCCGTAGGTTAAATAAAACGCGCGCGCGATTTCGGCGGCGTCACCCGGTTCGAATCGGCGCACGGTGTATTTTTGCGGGGGCGCGAGCGGGACGTCTTCATTCGCCGGCGGCGCTTCATCCGACGCGCAAGGACCATGTCTTATGGTAAGTTCGAGCTCGCTTCCCGATGCGCCGCGAGCATGCCAATGCGCCGAGTCAACCTTGGCGGCGATGCGCTCCCAGATCGGGTCGCGCTGCGCGGTAGTTTTATCAAGGGGCAGTCCGCGTTCGCGAATCTGCACGCGTAACTCGCTCGCCGAATTGCGCGCGATGACGCGCATAGGCTCGCGCGATTCGACCATCGCTTGCCGGACGATCGCGGTAAAACCGTCGGACACGGCGGTTGTTAGGTTTCTCTTCCGCGTATCGTCGAGCTCGGCGCGCTCACAGGCGTCGGCGGTCACTTTCTGTACGAGCGGCGCAAAAGCGGCATCCGGCGGAACAATAAGCTCGACCGTGAATTCCACCCTTCGTTTTTTCGCGCGGCCGGCAGAAATACCTTAGCCATGCCGAATAAGTAGAACCGCTCTGATTGGAGGCCCCATGCACAAAAGAGTTGCTCTCGTACTTATTGCTCTTTGCTTGCCCGCCGCTCTCGCCGCCGCCTCGCCCACCTTGGACACAGCCGCCATTAGCGGCGCCCTAGGGCGTTCGGGACAGACGATGGACGGCGGCGTCTACCGGGTTTCGTTTCCGCGAAGCGACCTGCACGTCAAAATCGGTTCGACGACGCTCTTGCCGGGCTTTGCGCTCGGCGGATATGCCGCGTTCATCGGGCGAGACCAGGGTGTGCTCGCGGTCGGCGATTTGGTGCTTGTCGAGAGCGAAATTCAGCCGGTGATGCAAGCCCTGGAGCAGTCGGGGTTTCAGATTACCGCGCTGCACAACCATCTGCGCGGCGAAAGCCCGCACGTGATGTACATGCATTTCATGGTCAGCGGCGATGCAGGTACCATCGCGAAAGCACTGCGAGCGGCGCTGGCACTTTCGAAGACGCCGCTCGGCCCTGTTGCTGCGTCCGTACCGAAGGTGCTCGCATTTCAAGACGCGATCGAATCCGGACTTGGCCGGAAAGGCAAGATCTCGGGCAGCGTTCTTTCTTTTAGCATTCCGCGAATGGAAACGATTAGCATGAACGGGACCACGGTGCCGCCGGCTGCAGGTGTCGCGACCGCAATAAACTTTGAGGACGCGGGCGGCGGAAATGTGGCAACCACCGGTGATTTCGTTCTACTCGGCAGCGAGGTACCCGCTGTCGAAAACGCCTTGCTCGCGAATGGTATACAGATAACGGCGCTGCATCACCACATGCTCGAAGACGCGCCTCACCTGTATTACATGCACTTCTGGGCAGTAGGTCCGCCCTCGCGCCTCGCCACCGCGCTCGCACAAGCGCTATCGCACGCCAACGTAAAGACATGAGGTCCCTATGAAGTTTGTTACTCGCGAGCGCGCCAAGGTCGATCGAATTGCGTGTCCTTGGCTCATTCGGCGGTTCGTGGATCCACATGCTGAATTTTTGTTCGTGCCGCCCAACGAAGTTCAGGACGTGGCGAGCCGCGAAGGCGCCATGCCGTTCGACGTGGAGGACGTGGAACTCGGACATTCCGGCCCATACTGCTCTTTCGATGCAGTCATCAGGAAGTACGACCTTCGCGATCCCGCGTTAGCACAGATGGCGCCGATCGTTCGCGGAGCCGATACGTCCGATCGACAGCTGACGCCCGAATCGGCCGGCTTGTATGCAATCGCCTCCGGCTTTCAGGCGCTCGTTCCGCAGGTTCTGGCCGACGATCACGCGTCGTTAGAGGCACAGTTCCCGATGTACGATGCACTTTACGAGTACTGCCGCTCAACGGTGAATTGAAACTCCGCCTTCATCGCGACCTCACGATACTGCTGCTGGCGGTCTTTCTTATCGCCACAGCGGAGGAGTCGTGGTGGCGTTTCGTGCCGGTCTATTTGCGATCGCTGGGGGCGCCTATAGCGGGAATCGCCGCATATGGCGCCCTCTCGGATTTCTTGGATGCCGTCTACCAACTGCCCGGTGGCGTCTTCGCTGCGACCGCGGGGTACCGCCGTGCGCTCACGGCCTTCAACCTACTGGCGGTTGCGGGCTATGTCGTTTTCGCGGTTGCCACGCGATGGTGGGTGCTTCTTCTTGCCTTGCCGCTGATAATGTCGTGGCGCAGCTTCTCGCTGCCGGCGACGTTCTCAATGATTGCCGATGCAATGCCCTCCGGCGAGCGCAGTCTCGGCTTTGCCTATCAATCCATCGTGCGCCGGATTCCGCTCGCCGTCGCTCCGGTAATAGGCGGAATCGTGCTGACCGCGATCGGGCTCGCGCACGGGATGCGCATTCTACTTTTCGCCGGAGCAGCCGTGGGAATTTGCGCAGTGCTACTGCAGATGCGCTATCGCCTCATGCCGCCTCAACCGCCGGCCTTGGCTAGGCTATTTCAAGAACTCACACATCTCGATCGAAGGCTCAAACAACTGCTCTTCGCGGACATCCTTGTACGTTTCGGTCAAGGCATCGGCGAGGTGTTCATCGTTATCTACGTCATCGGCGTTGTTCGCGAACCTCCATCAATGTTCGGTTGGCTCGTGGCAATCGCCATGCTCACCTCACTCTTCCTCTACATTCCGGTCGCACGAATTGCCGACCGGTACGGGCGGGGAATCTGGATCGCACTGACCTATGCATTTTTTGCGCTTTTCCCCTTAGTGCTCGGACTCGCCGCTTCGCCGTGGCTGCTTATCGTCGCGTTCTTCTTGATGGGATTACGCGAAATCGGAGAACCGGCCCGTAAGTCGCTGATCGTAGATCTTGCTCGCACTGACCGGCAAAGCGTCGATGTCGGAGCCTACTATCTCGCACGCGGGCTTGCTGTCTTCCCGGCGTCCTTTGCCGGCGGTGCGCTCTGGCGCATTTCCCCGCAAGCAACGTTTTTTGGCGCTGCGGTCTTGGCGGCGGCGGGAACGGTCTACTTCAGCGCGTCGCTGTTGCGCAACGCGCGGATCCGATCAAGGCCGGTGTAACAGAATATCTTCGCGCCGCATATGAAACGGCAGGCCGGCGGGTTGCGGCAGCAGGTAGCTGTCGATCCCCTGATTTCGTGCGCGCATGAGCAGCGAGAAGATCACCGAGTCGTCGAACTGCGTGGGGAATAGGCGATCTCGCAGGCGCCGCTGCGTGTCGGGCTGCTTGGACGCGCGCATGCGCATCGACCGGTTCGGGATGTCGCCGATTAGGGCGTAGCCGCCGTCGCGAAGCAGGTCGCAGATGCTGTCGAACATTCCCCACAGGTCGCCGTCCAGCAGCTCGTGCTGCACGACGCTGTACACCAAGACGGCGTCGGCCGTTTGACGGAACTCTGAAAGAAACGAGCGGTCGCGCGGAAAACGCTGCGGCCGCTTTTCGACGTTGGAGGACGGCGGCAAGAGCGCCAGCATTTCGGCGGAGTCGACCATGACTAAGTGGTGATCGTTTTTCTCGGACTGCGCGATCATCTTTTCGGCCAGCGGCCCGCAGCCGGAGCCAATGTCTATAATGGTGCGTTCGCTCTGCGCTAAGGGCGGCAGTTTTTTTACGATGTCCGCAAAAATTGCGGCTTCCGCTTCCGCCCGGCTATTGTTGAGGAAGCCGATCTTTTCATTGGGCGCAAGCTCGTCGTCTTTCGCGCGAACGCGAAAATCTTCGTAGGTAAGACCGCGATGGTCGTACTTTATCGCATCGTCTAAATCCGCACTGCGGACTAGCGGGACAAATGAAATCTCGGCGGTCTTCATACGGCCGGCTCCAATATCCGGACAGCGTACCTCAGCCAGCCGGGGCTTGCTATCCTGCGTGATCGGAGAAACTAAGAGATGGAGCCGTCGGTGGGGATTGAACCCACGCTCTCGTCATTACCAATGACGTGCTTTACCACTAAGCTACGACGGCATTTCCAGCTGCACCGGGCCGATACTCCGCAGCCCGCCGGAGCCCCTACCTGGCTCTAAGAGATATCGCGACGTTCTGCATAGGGAAGGCACTCGGACCCTCGAAGCGCCACAAATGCGAAACACAATTACGACAATACTTACCGCCGCGGTGTTTCTGCTCGTCGCGCAGGGCCGTGGCCTTGCCTCACCGTTCGATTACTTCGCCGGGTCCTGGGAGTGCACGACCGACGCCGGTTCAAAAACGTTCCTGCTGTACCACCCTGTGCTCAACAACGCGTGGCTCGTCCTGGAGAACACGTGGGTGAATCCGCCGGCGCAAGCCGTGGGCGAATTCATCGAATACTATCGCTACGACCAAGTCAATGGAAAATGGTGGGCGACGAGCATGGGCTCGAGCGGCCTGCTTGAGGTGACAAGCTCGCCCGACTGGAAAAACGATCAGCTCGTCTTTGAAGGTTCCGCGAATTTCCCGGGCGGGTCATTTGGGACGCGTGAACGCTACACGCGCTGGAAAGATGGTGTGACGCTCGAACGCCAGCACGAGCAGCTCACCGGATTCGGTTGGACCAAGACTTCTCACTCGCTGTGTCATCGCGCAAAGCAACTAGGTCACGCCAGCCCTTAGCCTGCAGCGCAATTCCATAGTACTGCGCCGCTGCCTTGATATTTCCAAAGGCCTGGGTGCGCTCGTCGTCGGTCACGCCATCCACTTGTGAAAAACGCGCGATTGCGCTGCAGACGTGTTTCGCGTCGGTTAGCGGCTCTTTGCGCTCCTCCGGAAAAGCAAAGGCGCTCGCTGGCAATTCTGCACGCGTCTCGTTCGGACGAGGGCAGCTCGGCTTCCAGGTGATATCCATGGCCGGGTTTATGCCACAGAAGTGTGGCCGTCTAATTTCCGGATTGTGACCGGTTTTGGAGCGGGCGGCGGGAATCGAACCCGCGCTGTCTGCTTGGAAGGCAGACGCACTACCACTATGCAACGCCCGCGAAACTGGTGGGCAGGGCTGGATTCGAACCAGCGTACAGCGTTAGCTGGACAGATTTACAGTCTGTTGCCTTTAACCACTCGGCCACCTACCCATATACAGGCGCACCAGGGTACGCTGCGGTCCGCAGCGAGTCCTGTGCCCGCCTCCTCAACATTCTAATCCATTTCCATGGTTTCGCTAAAGCGCGCCTAATGATGAAGGGAACCTCCGCGGGCTATAACGGGATAAAGCACGCTATCTCTCTGGAGTACCGCAATGAAAACACGCAATCTCCTCATCCTCGCGGCATTTCTTACATCAACCCTCACCGCATGCGGCGGCGGAGGCGGCGGCGGCGGAACCGGCGCCATGACCCCGCCCGGGAGCGGCGGGAACAGCACGCTGTCTTCGGCTTCGACTGAAGACGCGATCGCGACGGCCGACGCGGCCGGCAGCCCCGTCCAAGACTTTGCAAACTTTAACGACGCAACCGGCTCGCCGCTGCAGTCGGTCGGCATCGGAACGGAAAGCGCGTCTCCCGACACGGGTTCGGGAACGTGCAATAGCGGCGTCGAGTTCTACGCGCCGGATCGCAACGGCGATCCGAATTCGACCGAGACGCAGTTCTTCTACGATAACGCCTGCACCGGATTGGCGCGCGACGTGGTTCGCATCTGGACCTCGACCGGCGCGAACTCGGAAACCGTGCAGCGCACATCCAAGATGTATGCGTTGAATTCGACGACCGCGTACGCAACTCGGAACGAAGCCGTCAGTTTCACGAACGCCACGTTCGATCAATACGGCTATCCCATCGTGAGCGGCGGCTTCGTCCGCTCGCAAACGGGTGAACTCGATATCGCCGGCGCGCGAACCATCGATCAGGATGGCGAGTTCATCCTGGCGCCCGCTTCGGGCAATACGACGACGTTCTGCTCCGACGAAGCCGGTTACAACGAGACAGGCTACGCCGCGCTGGGCGAAACCGTCGGCTGGACGGGTTTGCTTCCCAACGGAAACCGCACCGTCAACAGCAACGGCTCGGTAACATGGCAAGCGACGCACGCAGGAAGCGTCTCTACCGGCGCGATCGGCGCGCTCTCGATTCACATTGGAACTTCGAACACCGCGTGCCCGATCTCAACGCCGAAGTTTACGCTCGCGGGTGGCACGCTCAAAGGTTCGTTTAACATTCCCGTGACCGCGACGTTCACGCGGGGTGTTCTCACCAATCTCACGATCACGAACGCTACGCTTCTGAACGGCGACACGCTCAACGTCACGACGAGCAGCACGCTGCTGCCGCCGGATCCGCACTTCATCTCCGGAACGCTCACGAAGAACGGCTCGACGGTTGCGACGTTCAACGTCAACGCCTTCGGCGACGGCGTGCTGACCATAACAGCGACCGGCACACAGTACGTCATCAACGACTGGCACGTCGTAAGGTAATCGGGACGTCTCCTCCCGAGACAAGAAGGCCCGCCCCATGCGGGCCTTCTTCTTTTATTGCGGCGGTGGTACCATCGTTTGAGGACGTTCTGCAAGGAGAGGCCGTTATGTCAAAAAGCGACGCACAATCGCGGGCCGCTGAAGAACTCTCACGTCGAGAATGGATGGGAAAAGCGACCATCACTATCGGTAGCGTGATCGGCCTAACCCTGGCGATTCCGACAACTGCCGCATTAATGCCGGATGTTAATCCAGGGCACCCAACTTGGACCGGCATGGATGACGCCGGGTGGAAACAGCTTCAGGCTGCAACCGACACGCCGGTGCAAATCGACATTCGGATGCACAGCAAGGACGCCTATTTGACGGCCGCAGCTCCACAATCCGTTTGGGGCATCAAGGTCAAGGATCCCCAAAAGTTTATTCGCGATCGCGCCGACCTTTTTGACGGCGATGGAAAGGAACTGCTGCCGTACTCAGCTTTCAACATCGGTTTTGCGCTCTTTAGTCCAATCTGTCCGCATCTAGGCTGTTACTACGAGTGGAAGCCATTCCTAAATCGGTTTGCCTGCCCTTGTCATGGGTCACAGTTCGATCATAGCGGTGCGCGAGTCGCCGGCCCCGCAACGCGTGGGCTCGATCCTCTTCCCGTGCGGGAACGCGATGGAATAGCTGAGTGTCAATGGATTCGCTACGAACCGACGATTCCGAATCGCATCGTGGTCTCGTACATAGCCTAAGAACTGGAGCCCGGTTCTCCTCTAAACGCCATTAGCTCGGATGGGCCGTCGCCGATATCAATGACCTCGCCTGTCTTTTCGAAGCCGGCCTTCTGCCACATGCGAATGGCGGGTTCATTGCCGATCGCCGGATCGGCGGTTATTCTCGGCCAGCCGGCGTCGCGCAAGTGCGACGCCAGCATATGTGCCGCGCGTGCTCCAAGCCCGCGACTGCGAAACTCCGGGGTGAGGAACATGTCTAATCCGGCATCGCCGCCTGCTTCGCGCCAAACTTGGATGAAACCGATTGGGTGGTCGTCTTGCAGAATAATGAACGGCCAGAGTGTGCTGCCGTCGTCGTCGTGTGATACGTGCAACAGCCCCGTGACGATTTCGCGCGATTTTGGTTTACCGCCCCACCAACGGTGGATCTCCGGATCGTACAACCATTGCAATAATAACGCTTCGTCATCGGCGCTGGTCGGCCGAATGATCATGTCGCCATCGGTTAAAATGAGATCGAATAATTCCGTCTTTTCACTTGACATAATCAGTGCGCCATGCATATGGCACACTAGTATTCTAACATGTTTACATGAGCAGATTATACCCAAAGATATATCGCGGCATCTGCGCGAATGGATGCGGAACATCAATCTTTTCTAAGTCTGCAAAGGCGAAGTACTGCTCGGTTTCGTGCGCCACGGCGCGCTATAAGCGCTACCATCCGCCTTGCCTGAACGGTTGTGGAAAAACGGTGGGACCCGGGCGCAAGACATATTGCTCCATTAAGTGTCAGCACGATTACCAGTTTAGACTGCGCTCCATTGAGATTGAGAGCGGGACATATAACGCGATTTCATCCAACAAGGTGATCCGCAGATATCTCGTTTCGAAGTTCGGGGAACAATGCTCGCAATGCGGCTGGAACCGCCGTCATTCGCGCACTGGCCGCGTGCCGATAGAAGTTGAGCACATTGACGGCGATTGGCGCAATAACCATCTGTCGAACCTGACTTTGCTGTGCCCAAACTGCCATTCCTTAACCAATACGTTCCGCGGATTGAATCGCGGGAAAGGCCGCGCACATCGTTTGGGAGGTCGGGCTAACCCATTCCCTGGAGGGCCGCTCCCCAAAGGGCAGAAGTCGAAGCCAGCGAGACAGCCGCATACCCGTCCGCCGGAACCCGGCGGATGCTCCCGGCAGTTACCGCTAATGTTGCCGACGTGGCCGAGTCCGGTTTAAGGTACCTGATTTGTAATCAGGCGTGTCAGAAATGGCACCGTGGGTTCGAATCCCACCGTCGGCTAAACTTTTTGTATATGCAACCAATCAAACCAAAATGGTCCGACTCCGGACTCGTGCTCGTCTGCGAACGCTGTACGAAAGAACGCATTCCAGAGGAAGATCCGGACAAAGCGGCCGAGATCGGCGACTTCCATCTGCGCGATTGGCTCAAAGACCGGCTCAAAGCTGACGGGCTCTGGGGCAAGATTCGCGCGATCAACACCAGCTGCATGGACGTCTGCGCGCGGCGGCATGTTACCGTCGTGATCGATCCAAAGATCGAGGGCAAAGAGGCGCAAGCCTTCATAGTGGATCCCATCGCAGGCCGAGAGGCGGTCTACTCGGAGATCGTGAAGCGCCTCGGATGAGCGAACAGAAAATTCCGCTGCGCGGGTTCGACGTGGTATTCTACACCGTCAAAGACATGAAGCGCGCTCGCGCGTTTTACGAAGGCCTCTTCGACTGGAAAACCGGAGTCGAATCCGACTACTGGGTCGAGTACGAATTGCCCGATGGCTCGACGTTCGCGCTAGCCAACGATCCGTCGGCCGGGTGGAAAGAGGGCCACGGCATCATGTTCGGCGTTCCCAACATGAACCAAGCAGCGGAGCGAGCCGAGCAACTCGGTGGCAAGATTACAGACCGCAAATTTGAAGG
This sequence comes from Candidatus Rubrimentiphilum sp., assembly GCA_035710515.1. Taxonomy (NCBI): domain Bacteria; kingdom Bacillati; phylum Vulcanimicrobiota; class Vulcanimicrobiia; order Vulcanimicrobiales; family Vulcanimicrobiaceae; genus Candidatus Rubrimentiphilum; species Candidatus Rubrimentiphilum sp. The sequence continues at coordinate 102,476 of DASTDE010000003.1, forward strand.
CCCCAGTTGTGGCGCGGCAGAGTGCATCGATCCCGAAGGAAACTACCTCTACTTACACCAGCGTAAGTAAACCGCTAGCAACTGTCGATCAGCGCGATGTAGATCAGCCGGTCGTTTTTGAATATAAAATTCTGGCTCTGACCGCAATCCTTGTCAAAGTTGTGCAAATACGTTAGTCTCTGAATCGCCGGATGGTGCCTTGCGGTAGCCACCGGAGCCTTACCGTACAAGCGAAGCACATCTTCGATGGATTGCCCCAGCGCAACACCTCGCAGTGTGTGCAGAGCGGTCAGGTTCCGGGAAACCACGCGCTTAGGAGGCGGCGGCACTCCGGCGGCGGCCACAACCTCTCTCCAAGCGCAACATCCTTGGTCGTAAAACGCCGTTTCATGAGCATAGTCATAAACGAGCTCGCCTTTCGGCGGACCCGCGCTCCCATAAACAAAGAACGTGCCGTCTCGCGGCCGGACGAGCTCCCAGCCTGCGAAAAGTCCGGATCGCCACTTGGGTTTGTAGCCTTCATAAATGAATGCATCGGTGAAATTGACGCGCTTCGCCTTCAAATCAAAAAACTCGAAGCCGTACCAATCGTCCATTTCCGGAAGCCACTTGCCTATTGCTTCGCTGCACGCATGTTTGTAAAACTCCAAACAGGAAGGGACCTCGGTCGGAGCCGGCTTCGGAGTCGTGGCCGCAAAAAGGGTTGTGGCGATTGCAAGGATCAGCGCGGCAGTCATGCTTCTCGCGGCTTTAACGATGCGTGCCCCACACCCTTCGGTTCCTAAGGGTGACAAATCAAAAGGGCGCCGGTTAGGCGCCCTTCGTGTTTTACGCGAGTCGGCTTACGGTAGTTCGATCTCCGAAAGGTTCTTCTCGATCTTGCGTTTGACGCGCTGCAGTGCGTTGTCGATCGACTTTACGTGCCGGCCAAGGTCACGAGCCATCTCCTGATAGCTTTTGCCTTCGAGATACGACAGCAAGACCTGCGACTCGAGCTCGGAGAGATTCTCCTGAATCCGCTCCTTGATATCCTGAGAGACCTCTTGGTTGATAACCAGCTCTTCAGGATCCGACGTTTTGTTCGACGCCATGACGTCGAGCAGCGTACGTTCGCTGTCCTCATCGTAAATCGGCTTGTTCAGCGAGATGTACTGATTCAGCGGAATATGCTTCTGCCGCGTCGCGGTTTTGATCGCCGTAATGATCTGCCGCGTGATGCAGAGTTCGGCGAACGCGCGGAAACTTGAAAGTTTGTCGGCTTTAAAGTCACGGACGGCTTTATACAGACCGATCATTCCTTCTTGAATGATGTCTTCGCGATCTGCGCCGATGAGAAAATAGCTTTTCGCTTTGATGCGAACGAAGTTCTTATATTTGTTGAGAAGGAACTCCATCGCGAGGTTGTCGCCTGATTTCGCCGTAGCGACCAGGTCCTCGTCTACCCGCTCGTGGTAATCCAGGCCCTCCGAGACGGGTTGGGTCATCGCCATAAGTGCCTCTACCCCTTGGAACCGATGTGGGCAAATCGCGGGCCGGAGCCCGTCGAGCGCCGCACATCTCGACCCAGTATAAAAGGGTACTCCTTGCGCCGTCAAGGACAAGCGCGGCAATCGCCCTTAAGGATTGTCCGGTTGAGAGCGCCTTTGGCGGACTGCCTCGTACAGCAAGACGGCCGCCGCCACTGAGGCATTGAGCGAGGCGACCTTCCCCAGCATCGGGATGCGCACCAGAAAATCACATTCTTTACGAACGACCTGCGAGAGGCCCTGACCCTCCGCCCCAATGACCAGCGCCAAGTCCCCGCTCAGGTCGGCTTGCGAATACTCCAGACTTCCCTCTCCCGGATCCGCCCCGGCCACCCAGATCGCGGCTTTCTTGAGCTTGCGTACCGTCTCGGCAATATTGCTGACGCGTGCAACCGGAATATGCGCCGTCGCACCGGCGGCCGCTTTTCGGACGGTCGCATTAATGCCGGCCGAGCGCCGTTCCGGCAGAATGATCGCATCGGCTCCTGCGGACTCAGCCGTGCGAACGATCGCGCCCGCATTGTGCGGATCGGTGATGTGATCGAGCACGACAAACAGCGCAGGCCGGCTTCGCTTGGCAAGCGCTTCTTCCAAACTCACATACGGAAACGGCGGACCGACCGCGACGACGCCCTGATGCGCTTTGTAGGGAAACTGCGCGAAGAACCGCCGGTCTTCGAAACGCAGCTGCGCGCCGCGTTCGGCGGCAAGATCGAGAATTTTTCGAACAGCCGGATCGCGGCGGCGCTCGCCCGCAACGTGCAGCCGGCGTAACGGTTCGCCCGCGATAAGCGCTTCCTCGATCGCGTGCACGCCATAGATGACGTCGTCGAGATCTAGACGGCTTGCCATGTCGTATCGCCGCCTTGTTCGTCACGCAGCTCGACGCCGCAACGCAGCAGCGCGTCGCGCAAGCGGTCCGACTCGGCAAAATTCTTCTCGCTGCGCGCTCGCGCGCGAAGCCGGATCACTTGCGCGATGGCGCCTTCAGGCGACTGGCCGTTGAGCGAGACTTCCGATCCAAGTTCGTCGTGCAAGCGGTCCAAGAAATCGGCGCGCAGCGCCCGCGGCACGTCCGCCAGCCACGAGTCGTCGGGTTTTATGCCGAGCAGCGCCAGAACGTAGCTCAACTCGGCGCGGTTGACCGTTTCCGGATGCCCGATGTAGGCGAATATCTCCGAGAGCGCCTGCGACGTGTTGAAATCATCATCCAAAGCGCTCTCGATGCGCGGCATCAGGCTGCCGTCGCGCCCTTCGCCCCGGTCGGCCGCGCGCCACGACTCCTTGATGCGGCCGAGCGCAACGTTCGCAGCGCCGATCGACTCATCCGTGAAATTCATGACCTTGCCGTAGCCGGTTTGTAAGAACGCCAACCGAATGGCCTGCGGATCGTAGCGGTTGAGGAGATCCGCGAGCGGCTCGAAATTGCCGAGCGATTTGCTCATCTTGCGGCTGTCGAATTGCACCAAGCCGCCGTGCACCCAGAAATTCGCCATCGGCGGATGTCCCATCAGCGGTTCGCTTTGCGCGATCTCGTTCTCGTGATGCGGGAAGATCAAATCCGCGCCGCCGCCGTGAATATCGAAACCCTCGCCCTGCGGATCGAGCAATGCGCGGGACATGGCGGAACACTCGATGTGCCAGCCTGGCCGGCCATCGCCCCACGGGGACGGCCACGTGGGCTCGCCGGGTTTGGCGAACTTCCACAACGCGAAATCGAGCGGGTCTTCTTTGTCCTCGTCCACCTCGACGCGCGCACCGGCTTCCAAGTCCTTGATATTCCGTCCGCTGAGCGCGCCGTAGCGCGGAAACTTCGCAACGCGGTAATACACGCCGCCTTTGGAAACATAGGCGTAGCCTTTGTCCACGAGTTCGCCGATCATCGTGACGATTTGCGGAACGAATCCGGTCGCGTACGGTTCGTGATCCGGTTGACGCACACCGAGCCTGCGCATCGACTCTTTGAACGACGCATAATACCCGCCGACGATGTCGTACCAATGCTCGCCGCTGGTCTTGGCGCGCTCGATGCTGCGATCGTCGATGTCGGTAACGTTTTGCACGTACGTCACGTCGTAACGCAGGTGTTCCAAATACCGCCGCAAGACGTCGAAAAACAGAAACGAACGCGCGTGTCCGACGTGCGCTTCGGCCGACGGCGTCAGGCCACAGACGTAAATCCGCACGTGCGGAGGTTTCAGCGGCTTGAACTCTTCGAGCCGGCGCGTGCGCGTGTTGTACAGCTTCACGCTAAATCATCCACGACCACGTGCTGTCGTCTTCGGGCACCGCGCGTACTGGAACGCCGTCTTTCATCACGACGCGCGCCGGTACGCCCACCGCGGTTGCGTTAGGCGGCACGTCCCTGATGACGACCGAACCGCCGCCGATTCTTGCGTTGTCGCCGATTGTAATCGCTCCCAAAAGCACGGCGCTGGCGCCGACGGTCACGTTGTTTCCCAAGGTCGGGTGACGTTTGCCGTGCGAGAGGCTCGTTCCGCCGAGCGAGACGCCCTGGTAGATCGTGCAGCCGTCGCCGACTTCGGCCGTCTCGCCGATGACGACGCCCATCCCGTGATCGATAAAGAACCCGCGGCCGATCCGGGCGCCCGGATGGATCTCGATGCCGGTGAAAAACCGGTTGACATTCGACAGCCAGCGCGGCAGCAGCGGCAGCCCGGTACGGTGCAGAGCGTGAATGAACCGGTGCGCGGCGATTGCGTGAAATCCGGGATACGAGAGAATGACGTCCAAGGGGCCGCGCGCCGCGGGATCGCGATCGAGCGCGGCGCGGAGATCCGAGGCGATAAGCGAAAACGGATCAGCCATCGCCCGGGCGCCTTCCATGGATCGGCTCGAAGGGTTTGCCGTCCGGTCCATACGCGATCGGCTGCAAACCGCGGCCGTGCAGCAGCATGGAGTTCACCGCCCCGAAACGGATCAAAATCCGATCGTGTCCGAGCAGCGGAAAGAGCAGCTCCAGCGGCGGTCCGTCCTTCTGCCCCGTCAAGGCCATGCGCACGGACTGCAACGCGTCACTCACGGTTAGGCCGAACTCTTCGGCAATCTCGGGCAAGTCGCGATCGAGCGGTAAATCCCGAAGTTCGGGCTGCTGGTCGACGTATTGTCCGACGGAGTCCAAGAAAAACAGCACTTCACGCGAACGCAGCCGCTCCAACTCGAGTGCCGGTATCATGCAGGCTTCCGCGCGCAGCGAAGCCACAATCGGGCGCGCCTCCTCGATCGCCTTCACATCGTCGCCGTAAGCGGCAATAAACGTATCGATCCAGCGGGTTGCCGCCGGTGGCACGGGATCTTCCAAAAATCCCCAGCGCTGCATCGCCGCGGCGAGCGTTTCGCGATCCAACATCTATTCTTCCAGGAGTGCGACCGCCGAAGCTGCGATACCGGTGCCGTCCCCGGTGTACCCCAATCCCTCGCTGCTCTTCGCTTTTACGCTGACCCGCGCAACTGGAAGTTCCAGCCGCTGTGAAAGATTTTCGCGCATGCGCGCGACATGCGGCGCAAGCTTCGGACTCTCGACTACGATCGTCGCGTCGACGTTGGCAATGCGAAAGCCGGCGCGTTGTACCTCGGCCGCGCACTGCGCGAGCAGCTCCATAGAATCGGCGTCCTTCCAGCGCGCATCGGAGGCCGGGTAGCGTTCGCCGAGATCGCCCAACGCGGCTGCGCCCAGCAGCGCATCGCTGACCGCATGCGCCAGCACGTCGGCATCCGAGTGGCCGAGCGCACCGAAATCGCTTTCAATCTGCACGCCGCCGAGAATCAGTTTGCGTCCCTTCGCCAGCCTGTGTGCGTCGAAGCCGTAGCCGACTCGCATCAGCGCGCGTCCGCGTAGCGGCGGCGCAGCACGTCTTCGGCGCGCGCGAGATCTTCGGGCAGCGTCACTTTAAAATTATCCGGCGCACCCGCAACGATCTGCACGGTAACGCCGATGCGTTCCAGCAGCATCGCGTCATCGGTCGCCGCAAAGTTATCGCGATGCGCGGTCTCATGCGCCAAGCGCATGTCGGGCAGCGTCGCGAACTGCGGCGTTTGCGCGGCCCAGAGCCGCTCGCGCGGCGACGTCTCTTTTACGATGCGCGAATGCGGTTCGACAACTTTGACGGTGTCCACAACCGGAACGGCCAGCAATGCCGCGTGACCGTCGCCGATGACTTGCATGCCGTTGCGCACGGTCTCGGCGTCCACGAGCGGGCGCGCGCCGTCGTGCACGAGGACCGCATCGCATCCGGCGGGGACGGCGCGCAAGCCCTCATAGACGCTGGCTTGCCGCGTCGCGCCGCCGGGCACTACTGCAGCGCACTTCGCTCCGGCCGCCTGCGCGCAAACCGAACTAATTTCGGAGAGCCACTCGTTTTCGGTGACCACGACGATCGACTCGATCTCGGGCATCGCTGCAAACGTTCGAATCGACCACGCGAGCATGGGCGTGCCCGCGATTTCGAGCAACTGTTTCGGCCGCCCGAAGCGCGTCCCGCGTCCCGCCGCGACGACTATCGCCGTCCAGCGCGCCGGACGCCGCATCAGTTTGCTTCCTTGCGGGCCTTAGCGAAGATCATACGCCCCGCTACGGTCTGCAGCACGCTCGTTACGACAACGTCGGTTGCTTCGCCGATCAAACGCCGGCCGTTTTCCACGACGATCATCGTTCCGTCGTCCAAGTATCCCACGCCTTGGTTGGGCTCCTTACCGTCGCGAATCACTTGAACGTGAAGTTCTTCTCCGGGAAGCACGATCGGCTTGACGGCGTTCGCCAATTCGTTGACGTTCAACACGTCAACGCCCTCGACGTGCGCCACGCGATTGAGATTGTAGTCGTTGGTAACCAGCTTGCCGCCCAATTCGCGAGCCAAGCGCACGAGTTTTGCGTCAGCCTCCCGGACGCCGTCATAGTCGCGCTCGCTGATCTCGAGCGAGCCGAGCTCCTGCAGACGGTTGAGCACATCCAGCCCGCGGCGGCCGCGCGTGCGCTTGAGCGTATCGGCGGAATCCGCGACGGCCTGCAGCTCGCGCAAAATGAAACGCGGCAGAACGAAGGGTCCTTCCAGGAATCCGGCCTGCAATATCTCCACGATGCGCCCGTCGACGATCACCGATGTGTCGATGATCTTCGGCACGTTGCCGGCAGCACTTGGAACGGCTAGCGAAAGCGGGACGATCTTGCGCGCTCCCACACGCGCGCCGAGATAAGCAAAGAAAACGCTGATGACGATGTAGAGTAAGATCGCGACGTAGCTGCCGGCGCGGCCCGAAGTCGAAATGAACTCGAAGAGAATGCTGCGGATCAGGAAAGCAATCACCAGACCCGCGATGAGTCCGATCGCGCCGCCTGCCAGTTCGTATGGCGCGAGGCGCTCGATCGACCGTTCGATCGAGTTGAGCTCTCCTTCGAAAAAACTCTGAGCGAGCGGCGCGAGCAAGACGCCGAGCAGCGCGCCGGCCACCGGGATGAGGATCGTAAAAACGAGCTGCAGCCTCTCGTCCGCAAAATGCGGTGCGACGAGATAGACGTACGCCTCACGTCCCAACAGGAAACCGGTGACGCCGAAAACGATCCCGAAGATCGCCCGCAGGATCGCCGCCGCGAGATTCGGCCCTATGGAAGCGTTATAAAAGTTGCGCATATGTCATTGGCTACAAACCGCCCGCGCCGCGTCAATCGCGCGCCGGCCGCGTCGATCTCAAGCAGTCCGGCCGTACGGTACGGTTCCACGATCTGAGCATAGTACTCCAAAAATTCAAACCCGTAACGCTCTTTGAAGGCTGCAAACGAGAGCCCCTGCGCCGTACGCAGCGCCAGCATGACGGCCTCGCCCGCGCGCCGCGCGCCTTCCAAACGCTCCGACTCCTGCGGAATCATGCGGCCCTCCAGTGCGGCCGACATATACGCTTCCAAATCGCGCGTGTGCGTCGAGCGTACGCCGTCGCGGTAGGACGCCGCGCCGACGCCCAGCCCAACGTACTCCCCGTTCGCCCAATAGTTCGCGTTATGCGCGCAGCGGTGGCTGGGACGCGCGAAGTTGCTGATCTCGTAATGTTCGAAACCGGCGCGCTCGAGTACGTCAATGGCAATCTCGTACAGATCGGCTTCGGCATCCTGATCCGGGAAGGCGCCCGGCTCGCGTTCTTGCCAGGCGGCATACGGAGTTCCGGTTTCGACCGTCAAGCCGTACGTTGAGATGTGATCCGGATGCAGTGCGAGCGCCGCCTCAAGCGATTCGCGCCAGCTTTGCGGCGTCTGGCCCGGAACGCCGAAGATCAAATCGAGGCTGACGCTCTGCACCCCGGCAGCTCGGGCGGCTTCGACCGCAGTTCGGACGTCGCGCGGTTCGTGGCGCCGGCCAAGCGTTCGTATCTCGGATGCGACAAAGGATTGCACGCCGATCGAAAGTCTCGTAACGCCCGCGGCGACATACGCGTTCAGTTCGGCAGCGCTCACCAACTCCGGGTTTACCTCGATCGTCGTTTCGCGCCCGGGTTCTCCCGGAAAAACGTCGCCGATTCGGGCGAGCAATTCGGCAATCTCGCCCGCCGCATACGTGTTCGGCGTTCCGCCACCAAGGAACACGGTATCACTGTCATGCTGAGGTATCGCTTCGACATTGCTCAGCACAGGCTCCGCGCCCCGAGGAGCGCGCTCTGCGCGCTCTACGAGGGGCAAACCTTCAATCTCGCAATACAGCGCTTGCAGGTAGCGATCGGCAAGGCTTCGCTTGTGCGGCCACTTTGCAAAATCGCAGTACGGACAGATGTACGGACAGAACGGGAGATGGACGTAAATGCCGGTCACTGTGCGGAAAATACCCCAACCGCGCCGGGCCCGCCGTGCGTCGCAATAACCGGTCCGGCCTCCAAGACCTCGAGCATCTTCGGACGCACGCCGCCGAAGGCGCTCTCCAAGCGGGCGCGCACGGATTCGGCCAGCTCGCTGGCGTTCGTGTGCATCACCAGAAAGCGGGCGGCTGAAATATCAGTGACGTTACGCAACGCCAACTCGATCATCGCTGCTTGCGCGCGTGCAAACGTTCTCACCTGAGCTTCGGCAACTATTTCACCATCTTTTAAAGAGAGCACCGACACGATCTTCATCAGCGTACCGATCGCGGCTCGCGCCTTTCCGATCCGGCCGGTCCGAACGACGTGCGAGAGATCCGGAAGGCAGGCATACAGCCGCTGCACGCGTCTCTCGCGCTCGAGCCCCGCCACGATCTCTTCGAGGCTCGCGCCGGCCCGAGCCAGATCGTTCGCCACCCGGGCCTGCATTCCCAAACCGCCGGCAACGCTCTCCGAGTCGAAGACAACGATGCGCGCCTCCGGAAAATGGGCCGCCGCTGCGGTTGCGGCGTTGATCGTCCCTGACAGCTTCGAACTGATCACCACGCAAACGATCTCGCGGCCCGCCGCGGCCAGAGGCGCAAAGGCTTCTTCAAACATGCGCGCGGTCGGCTGCGAAGTTTTGGGCAGCTCGGGCTCGCCGGCCAGCTTCGCGTAAAATTCGCGCCGGCTAAGATCGACGTAATCGCGATAGCTGCGATCGCCCCAGATCACAAAAAGAGGAACCACCGTAATGCCGAGTTCGCTTGCACGCCGCGGCTCGATATCCGACGTGCTGTCGGTTACAACGGCAACCGGCATGCGAGGTGCTAGACCTCGGTTAGAGTCGGTGAAACGAGCTCGCTGATCCGGCCGACGACGTCGTTGCGGACTTCGTCCGCCGCCACGCGAATGGCGCCTTTGATCGCATTGCGCGAAGCGCGTCCGTGCGTGACGATGCAGTTTCCCCGGAGGCCGAGCAACGGCGCACCGCCATACTCTTCGTAATCAAATTTCCGGCGCAGACCGCGCAGCGCGGGTGCAACTAAAGCGGCGCCGATTTTTGTGACGAAGTTTCCGCCGAGAATTGTCTCACGAATGACCTTGCCCAGATCGCTGATGAGTCCCTCACCCATCTTCAGCACCACGTTGCCCACAAAACCGTCTACGACGACCACGTCGGCCGCATTGTGGAAAAGATCCTTGCCCTCGACGTTGCCGATGAAATTGATCGGCGCTTTTTCAAGCAGTTTCGCAGCCTCGAGCACTTGCGCGTTGCCCTTGCTGCGTTCTTCGCCGATCGAGAGAATCGCCACGCGCGGGTTTGCGATCTGCAGCCCCGCTTTCGCATACGCCGATCCCATGATGCCGAATTGTTCGAGCCATTCGGGCCGGCAGTCCACGTTAGCTCCGGAGTCGAGCAAAACCATCGGCCCGTTGAGCGCCGGCCACACCGTTGCAATTGCCGGCCGCGCCACGCCGGCGATCGGACGGAGTTTGACCAGCGCGATCCCCAAAAACGCCGCGCTGTTGCCGGCAGAAACCACTGCATCGGCGCGCCCTTCTTTCACCGCTTCGACCGCGACGCCGAGCGACGTATCCGCGGAGATGCGAAGCGCCTGCGATGCGGGCATGTCCATCGGAATGTTTTGCGGCGCATGCACGATGGCAATGTGTGCGCTTGCCGCGCCTCGCAGAAGCGGCCGTATCTGAGCCTCGTCTCCGGCAAGCGTTATGTCGGCGTAGTCCTGCTCCGCGGCCAACAGCGCACCGGCCACGATCTCTCCCGGGGCGTGATCGCCGCCCATCGCGTCGACGATGATCCGCGGGCGCGCGTTATTCATCTCGCGAGATCCAGAACTCGAGGTCGCGCTGACCGCCAAAATAATATTCGACGTCTGCCGCGGGGAAGGAAGCGCTTAACTCCTGCGCCAGCCGCTGCGCGTCGCGCTCCTTTTGCGCGCCGCCATAATACACGGTGATCAGTCCTCCATCTCGTGCGCCCATTGCCTCGAGCGCGTGCTCTGCCGCATCGGCCAGCGACGTGCCGCCGTATAGGTTCCCGCCGCTGGCTGCGGCGGGTTTCCCGCGTGCGACGGTCGTTCCACCGAGAGTCGCGTCCTTCCCGGCAAAGAACACTTGCGCGCTGCGCGAATGCGCGGCCGCGGCAAGGATCTCCGCGACGTCCGCCGGCCGGCCGTTCCCCGACCGGAGCGCAAAAAGGCCCGCGATTCCGGAGATGACATCCGGCGTCGGCACGATGTGCACGACGCGCGAGCTCAGCTTGGCAGCTTCTTGAGCTGCCAGCACAACATTCTTGTCGTTCGTAAAAAGGTAGATCGTCGCGGAAATGGCGCTGTTGACGGCGAGCAGTAAGTCGCGCACGCTCGGATTTTTCTGCGCCACGACCGGAACTTCTACGCCGAGCTCGCGCACGATTCGAGCAAAGCCGTCGCCGGGAACGACCGCTACGATCGAGTACGGCGGCGCAGCCTCGACCACCAAAACGTTGTGCTGCTGTTCCATATTGTCGACTTTCGTGCGCGTCACGGTGCCGCGCGCGGCGGCGACTTCGGTAACGGCCTGGGGATCGGCGGTGTGCACGTGAACTTTGATCGTCTTCGCAGCACCGGCGACGATCAGTGAATCTCCCAGCGGCTCCAAGACTTCGCGCAGCTCCGCGAGCGAGCAGCGAGACTCCTCAAGGATGAACTCCGTACAAAACTTTCGCTCGCCCACAATCTGGTGCGGCGTAAAAACCGCCCCGGATTCCGGCCGGCGCGGAAAATTCGTCGCGTGGTCCTTGCTCCCGGGCACGAAGCGAAGCGCGCCTTCCAAGAAATACACCAGGCCCGCGCCGCCCGCATCCACAACTCCGGCTTCCTTTAATATGGGCAATTGTTCGGGCGTACGGTCGAGCGCGTCGTTTGCCGCGCGCACCACGCCTTCAAGCAGCCGGTTCAGATCGGGATCTTCTGCAGACAGCGTGTATGCCGCGCCGGCCGCCGCGCCGGCGACGCTTAGGATCGTGCCTTCGACCGGACGCACGAGCGCCTGACGCGCAGCGTGAACCGCTTCACGCATCGCCGCAGCCAGCACGACAGCATCGATCCCGGTGTCATGGCGCACGTGGTGCGCGAAGCCTCGAAGCATCTGCGACATGATGACGCCGGAGTTGCCGCGCGCTCCCATCAGGCTTCCCTGTGCGGCGGCTTCCGCTACAGCGTGCAGCGGAGCGTTGCGAACTTTCGCCGCATCGATCGCCGCTTGCCGCAGCGTTAGGAACATGTTGGTCCCGGTATCGCCATCGGGGACTGGGAAGACGTTCAGATCGTTGAGAACCTGCCGGTACTTTCGAACGAAGAACGCCCCGGCGGCGAGGAATCTTGCATAAGTCCGGCCGTCGAGGGTGGTAACCGCCATCGGGCGCCGCTTCTCTCTCCGGACCCGGTCATCCTGAGCCCGGTCCTGAGCCTGATGAAGGGGCGATGGGGATTGTCAATGCGGTGGGGGCATGGTACTATGCGGAACGTTATGGCAAAGCGCTGTGAAATCTGCGACAAGGGTCCGATGGCCGGCAACAACGTCAGCCACGCGATGAACAAAACGAGGCGCCGCTGGCTGCCCAACCTGCAGTCGGTCCGCATCAACGATCGAGGGACCAACCGCACGGCCCGGGTTTGCACGGCCTGCCTGCGCGCGAAGAAGATTACCCGGAAGGCTTAACCCGCAAGGGCGCCTAGAACAGCAACTTCGCGTGCGTAATCTTATGGGTCATCGCCTGGATGTTGCCTTCCATTCCCGTCAGGCTCACGGTCATTCGCCCCAGGCTCGCGTTCGTCGCATGCAGGCTTGCGTTCGTCTTGCGGACCGACGCGCTCATCTTGTTGAGCAAACCAATCGAGGCGACCGCTTCCGTGTTCGTCAGGTCGAGTTTCGTGTTGGTCGCAAGCACTTTCATGTTCGTTGAGTGCAGCAATTCGTTCGTCAGCGTCAATTTCAGGCTCACCTGACGCAACGTCGAGTTGGTATGCGACAGCTTTGCGTGCAGCGTCCGCAGCCCATCGTTGACCGTCACCAGCGAGGCGGACATCTTATTGACAGCCACCGCCATGTCGATGAGGGCCGCGAAGGCGACCAGCACCATAATCAGCGCGACGGTTATGGCCGCGAGGCGTGCCGGCGCCCCGATCTTCACGCTCGGAAGCGAGGGCACGAATGCTTGCGATGACGCTCGGTTCATGACACTTGAACCTTGCCCGAGATCCTGAAGAATCTATGAAAAGTGGTCCCAGCCGGTCGCCGTCAGCGGCTGTTCGCCGCGACCGGTTTTTCGAAAGACTCCGGCCCCTTCACGAAACGTCCCGAGACGTTCCAGCTCGCGGCCGAAGCGTCTCCGAAACCGCTTCGCTATATAGGTAAAGGCGCGAGCACTTATGGCCGCCAGCAATTCATAGTCTTCGCCGCCGCCTAACGCATCAGACTCGCCGGCGCCGGCTGCAATAGGGACGCGGTCCACCAGCGCGCCGCATTTCGATCGCGCGCACATTCGCGGCAGATCCGTGGAAAGGCCGTCGGAGAGATCCATCATGGCGTGAACGCTGCGGCTGGCCGCGAGCCAACGGCCTTCGGCGATGCGCGGCGTTGGAACGGCCGTATAACCGGAGACGCGCGCGGCTCCCAGCGGACCCGTCACTGCGATCACATCCGCCGGCCGCGCGCCCGCGCGAGTCTTCAGGTTGGAAGGCCGCACTTCTCCCACCATCGTTATCGCGATCGCAATCAGCGGAGCGCGTGAAAGATCGCCTCCCGCGATCGTACAGCCGTACGCGGCGCCCATTTCGGCGATTCCTTGGTAAAGCGCCAGAGCGTCGGCTTCCGCGGTTTCAACCGGAATGCCGAGTGCGACGGTCGCCAGGATCGGACGCGCGCCCATTGCAGCGATATCGCTTAGATTCACCGCCATCGCGCGGCGCCCGATCGCAGCAAGGCCGGAGTTCTCGCGCCGGAAGTGCACGTTTTCGATCAGCGCGTCGCTCGTGATAATGCTGCGGTGCGAACGGGACGGCTGCCACACCGCGGCGTCGTCGCCGATGCCGAGGAAAACCCGATCGTCAGGACGTTCGACGAGGCGCCGGATCGCCTCGACCAGTTCGTCCTCAGTCAGTGAGGTGCGGCTCCGTCAAGGAGCTCGACAAACTGTTTCGTCGTGCGGCCGCAGTCCGGCGTGTCGAAGATCGCCGAACCGGCGACCAGCACGTCGGCGCCGGCGCCGGCAACGGCTCGCGCATTCTCCAGTGTAATACCGCCGTCAACTTCGATTTCGAATTTTGCGCCGGAGCGCTCGCGCAACTCGCGCGTCTGCCGAATTTTTTCGAGCGAGTGTGGAATGAAACGCTGACCTCCGAAACCGGGATTAACGCTCATGACGAGCGCCAGGTCGAAATCGCCTGCGAGATCCTCCAGCATTCCGACCGGCGTCTGGGGACAGATCGAAATGCCGGCTTTCGCGCCCATCGCGCGTACCGATGAGAGCAGCCGCTCGGCGTGCGTGGTCGCTTCGAGGTGAAACGTGATGATATCGGCGCCCGCTTCGCGGAACTGATCCACGTATCGCTCCGGTTCGACGATCATCAGGTGACAGTCGAAGACCAACTTCGTGCGTTTTCTCAAGTCCCCGATAATCTTCGGACCCCAGGTGATGTTGGGCACGAAGCGGCCGTCCATAACGTCCAGATGAATGTAGGCGGCGCCGTTGCGCTCGACTTCGCCGATCTGCTCGGCGATGCGGCCGAAATCGGCCGAGAGAATCGACGGCGCGAGCTTAATGGCCATACGTGTTGGGCGGCTCTTGGCCGACCTTCGTCTCTCCGAGCAGCGTATCGTTCACGAAAAAATACACAGCCGACGTCCCGATCGTGGTTACGTTCAGATCAAACTTTTGGCCGGGCGTCGCGTATCCGTTGTAGAGATCGTACTGACCCGTCGCATCGCTCACCGAAAAGCGTACGCGCAAGGGCTGGTTCTGACCGGCTTCGGCCTGTGGAACCGCCGCCAAGACGTGCGTTTGATGAATGATGTAGCCGGATTGATAAGGACCCGCGCTCACGTCCAGCGACACCACGTCGTACGAACCGATTGTCGAACCGGCGCTGGGTTTTTGCGCTACCACCACGCCGTGCGGCGGCCCACCCGGGCCGAGCGGCGTCCAAACGACTTGTCCCAGTTTGACGTGCGCCGCAGCCGCGGCGCCGCGCGCATCGTCAATGTTCATGCCGCTGAAGTCCGGCACTTTGATCGAGGTCAATCCGCCTTTGCTGATCAGCAGCGAAACTTGCGACCCGTCAACGACAGCGACGGACGGCGCCGGGTATTGCGAGACAACGTGATCTGCCGGAATGTCGTCGCTGCGAATGTACTGCACTTTCGCCAACGTGAGATGTGCCTGCGACAGATCTAAGCGGGCGTCGCGAAACGACTGATAGCGCAGATCGGGCATCAAGTTGCCTTTCACGCCGTCGCTGACGATCAGCGAAATCTGCCGGCCCGCGCGAACGTGCATGCCCGCCTGCGGCTGCTGGTTCATCACCACGCCTTTAGGATATTGACTGCTGGCCGCGTGTCCGGCGACCGACGGCTTGAGACCCATGCGCACGATCGTGTTGGTCGCGTCGTTGGCGGTCAGCCCGACAAACGACGGCACCAGCACGGTGTTGGGTCCGGGCAGCAGAAACTCTTGGACCGAATGACCGAACCACACAAGTACGCCGACGAAAGCCGCAAAGACCAGCGGAAATACCCAATCGCGCGGCACGTACCGCTCGATCAGCGGCGGCGCATCCGTACTCACGTAGCCAGCGCCTCCAGCGCGGCTTCGCTTACGTCGAGATTTGAAAACACGCGCTGTACGTCTTCGTGCTCCTCGAGCGCTTCGAGAAAGTTGAGCGCATCGGCGAGTTCCTGATCTCGCAGTGCGGTCTTTTGCTTGGCGCGCATTCCCAGATAGGCGTCGGAAATCTTGACGCCGCCTCTCTGCAGTGCATCGCGCGCTTGCGCGAGTTTCGAAGGATCTGTATAGATTTCCGTAGGCTCGCCGTATTCCAGGTCGATGACACCGTCAACCAAGGCAGCTTCCGTTAGCGCATCTTCCGATCGCCCTTGCGGACTCGCCACGATGACGCCGGCCGGATCGAACATCCACGCAACGCTTCCCGTTTCGCCGAGCGTCCCGCCTTGTTTGCTGAAAAGAAACCGCAGTTCGCCGGCCGTGCGGTTGCGGTTGTCCGTCGCAACGTCCGCCACTACCGCTACGCCGTGCGGGCCATAGCCTTCGTAGCGAATTTCGTGGATGTCTTTTTCGCTCCCGGCTCCGCTTGCATGCGCGATCGCTCGCTTGATGTTATCTTGCGGCATGTTGTTCTCACGCGCTTTTTCTACCGCCATCTTCAGGCGGTAATTTGCCTCGGGATCCGGCGAGCCCGATTTGGCGGCTAGGATAATCTCCTTACTGAGTTTGGTAAAGAGCGCGCCGCGCTGCGCGTCGGCCTTGCCCTTGCGCAACTTGATATTGTGCCACTTGGAATGCCCAGACATGAGGCTCCGGGGATTCTCCTTATATAATCCAGCGGCCTATCCACATACGCTGGTTCCACTGGTCCCACGGCACGGGCGAGGCTGCGAGCACCGGATAGAACCACACGAAGGCCAGCACGACGGCCGCCACATACGTGCCGACGGCTATCCGGCTGAACAGCTTTGCATCGTGGTTGAAATCCCCCCAGTGCCAAATGCGCTGCAGCACGATCACGTTGCACAGAATAATGATGGGGATATCGACGTAAAAATGATAGATGAAGGTGATCCGCGGCGAGCGCGCCCACGGGAGCCACTGCAACAGGTAGGCGATCACGAGCAGCGCGTAACCTTTGTTCCGCTCGCGCCAGGCCAAGAACGCAACAATCGGTACGCACACTAGTCCGAACCAGAGAATGAGCGGGTTGGGCAGCGACATGATCTCCGAGACGCAGCATGCCGTAGACTGCGCTGCGGCGGCCCCAATACGCGTGTCTTTCCAGTAATAGGCGATGGGACGCAGGTCGATCGGCCACGTCCAAAACGCCGATGCGTAGGGATGCGTCGCCTTGAGCGTGTCGTGATACATGAACATCGAGTACTGCCGGTAGATCAGATCGGTCAAACTCTTGAGTTCGATCTGGCGAATGAAGTCCGGCACCCACACGAGCAGGTAGACCGTCATGCTCAAGAAGACGATCGCCGCAATCGAAATGTCGAGACGAAAACCGAACGGATTGCCCCACAGCTTGAGCTTGCCGTTACGCCAATAGCGCTCCAGCCAAACGCCGGCGACCACGACGAAAGAAACGCCGAAAGTCATGACGCCGTACCACTTACTCGCAACCAGCGCTCCGAGCAGAATCGTGAATGCGATCAGCCAAGCCGTCGCGTGCCGCCCCTCTTGCTGTTCGCCCCGATCGTCCCGCACCAAACCCGGCGTATACGTAGCTTCACCTTCCGGTGTGATGTATCGCGCGCCGCCGTCGCGTGCGTAGGCGACTTCCACTCCATCGTCGTCGATCTGCAAACCTTTGCCGCGGACGATGCGCCCGTCCGGAATTTCTAACGTCGCGACGCCGCCCTGGCGCAATAGTCGCGAACCTTCCGCATACGACGCGAACTCGCCGTCGCGGCCAAACATGCGCGGCACGATCGCAAGTCTCAAAAGCAAGTACAGACCGAATGCAAAGTAGAGCCCGGCTACAACAAACGCCGCCGTCGATTGGTGGAACGGCACCGTAACGAGAGCGCCCAAAATGTAGCCGGCAATGAGAGCTGCGGCGATGGAGATACCGGCTCGCCGGAACGTTCGCGGCTCGTACGCGCGCACCGTTGACTGAGACGCGATCCAATACCGGTAGAACGCGTAGAGCGAGCCGAGCGCAAAGACGACGACGATCCCTTCGGGCGTCGCGATACGTGACTGCACGAAATGCATGCCGTCGGCGATAAAGAGCACGGCCGCAAACGACGCGAAGAGCGTCGAGCGCGTGAGGCGTTTTGCAAAGGCGTAGATCACGACGATGGCCAGCGCGCCGAACACCACGTCCAAAAAGCGCCAGCCGTGGGGGTTGTCGCCGCCGAACAGCATGGTCGACAGCGTTATGATGAGCTTTGTCAGCGGCGGGTGCGTGTTTTCGTAAATGTATTTATGCGAAAGATACTCTTCAGCCGCGCGTGCAAAGTATATTTCGTCGAAGATCTTCTCTGCCGGGAGCCAGTAATTGACGTACGACAGAATGAACGAAATGACGCCGAAAGCGCCCGCCAAAATGTAGTCGAGCGGCCACAGCATCGTCGCCAGACCCTCGCGCGGATTGAACCATGCGTGAGGTCGCAGAACAGCCGGCATGCCCGGAGCCTGTCCTGAGCCGGGTCGAAGGGGTACCTCAGGGTCGTTCGACACCTCACGATGACGATCGGTCTGCTCCGTAGATTGCCCCAAAAAGACGTAGCCGAGATAGAAAAACGTCAGCACGTTTAGCGCCGAAAGCGGGTGCGTAGCGAACGGCCACATGTCGGCGGCGTTGACCCCCGCCGTGCTTTGCGTAACGACCGTAAGATACGTCAGTGAGTAAAACAGATTGACGAGCAGCGTTCCGGAGAAAATCACGGAAGCCCACAGGTAGCGTATTGCAAACGGCGCCGCTGCAATCGTAAAAAGCAGGCCGTTAAAGAGGTAGCGCTCGTGCATACGCGTGGAGAGCATAAAGAACGCGAGCGTCGAAAGCGCGGCGGCCTCGATGAAGGCCTCCGATGTACGCGCCTGAGCATAGCGCACTAGAACCAGCACGACGGCTATCCCGGTCAAGACGACGCCCCACAAGTATTGCGGCCACATGGCAATCAGTTGTGAATCCGGCTGCCAGAACGGATGAACGATCGACCACAGGTTAAACGCGTTGACGGAATTATCCGCATAGACGTCTTTGCCGACCTGATAGCGTTCGTACAGCCATGCCAGCGCGTTGATCGGGTTTGCCGTTGGGTGAAATGGAACGGTCAAGAGAAACGCAAGCGCGACGGCGCACACGATGCCGGCGGCGGTTGCAAGCGCGCGGCGCGCACGCTGCTCGGGCGACACAAATGCAAAAACGACAAACAACGGAACGAGCACGGCCGCTTGCGGTTTGATGAGCAGCGAATACGCCAGCAGCAGCCAGCCGGCGGTGATCTGCCAGGCGAAGCCTTCCGCGAAATCATCGGAGCGCAGAAGTAAATAAGCCGCGCCTAATGCCAGACCCCCCGCGACCGAGTCCACCTGTCCCCATGACGCCGAGATGAAGATCACGGCCGGGTTCAGCACGAACAACGCCGCCGCGCTCAGCGCCCAGCGTTCGTTTGCGTACCGCCGCACGAGCGCGTAGAGCAGCGCGCCGTCCACCAAATCCATGAGAATTGCAGGCAGCTTGACCAGCACGCGCAGCACGTCGTAGTTATGTTGCGGCGAAATGACGGCGAACAGATGCCCGATAAACCACAGAATGTAGAAATAACCCGTCGGATAGTCAACAAACTTCGTTGTCGTATAAAACTGCGACAATGGATGTGACGCCAGCGTGATCGCCCACGCTTCGAACGAATCGATGTCGTTTTTGAACCCTTGGTCGCCCAAAAAGAACAGGCGCACGACCAAGCCCGCCAAGAGCAACAGGCCGAGCCGCACCGGTGCCGAGACCGCCGGTCGTACGACGCTCATGAGGAAGCCAGCTCCAGCGAGCTCAGCAAGAAGTCGCGCACCGCTGCGGCCGGATGGCGTTCGACGACGGAGAGGTGCTCCGCCGAGGCTTGATTTGCGGCTTCACGCGCACCGAGTTCGTTGAGCGCATCGATAACGGCGGAAACCGTAGCAGCGTCGAGCGTTTCACCGCGCGCATATGCTTGCGCGATCCGATCGCGCGCTGCGGATTCAGGCTGCGCCAGCGCCCACACGACCGGGAAGGTCCACTTGCGGCGCGCGATGTCGTTGCCGGACACCTTGCCGGTTGCGTCGAGCGTTCCCCAAATGCCCAACACGTCGTCGCGAATTTGAAATGCCATCCCGAACGCCCGGCCGAGTTCACGGTAACGCACCACCGCTTCGTCATTGCACGGCGCGCACAGCGCCCCGAGCTGCGATGACGCGCCGAACAGTGCCGCGGTCTTCGCGCCGATCATGCGATTATACGCGGCTAAGTCCACCTGCGTAGCGCTTTCGTAGGCGAGGTCCATGGACTGCCCGTCGCACATGGTGGCGTGCGCTTCGTGCAGCGCACGAACCATGCGCAGGACGCGCTCGTCGGAGTGCCGCGACACACTGTTGGTGAGCGCGAGAAAGCTGATCGCGCAGAGCGCGTCGCCGGCGTTGAGCGCCTGCGGAATGCCGTACACAGCCCATACCGTGCGGCGGCCGCGGCGCAATTCGTCGTTGTCCTCGATATCGTCGTGCACGAGCGAGTAGTTGTGCAGGATCTCGACCGCGGCGGCGGCGTCCAGCGCGCTCTCTACCGAACCGCCTTCCGATTCGGCAACGCGCAGCAACAGCCGGGGCCGGAGTCGCTTCCCGGCTTTGGCCGGCCCGTATTCGCCGTAACCGAAATGGTAGAACAGCATATCGGAGATCTGCGGCGATCCCCGATAGTCCCTGATCAGTCCCTCGAGATGTGCTTCAAAGAGATCAGGCTGGTAGACGGGCGAGCTCCTCCATTCGCTGCGCCACCTGATCGACGAGCCATCCGGGCGTCGATGCGCCGGACATAAGTCCGGCCACGCGAACGCCGTCGAACCACTGCGGCTGCAGTTCGTCCGGGCCCTCGATGTGGTAGGCTTTGGCGCCGTTGAGTTCGGAGAGCTCCGCCAAATGCTTGGTATTCGCCGAAGTCTTGCCGCCCACGACGACCATCACTTCGACTTCCTTTGAAAGCTCGAGCGCTTCGCTTTGCCGGTTGTTCGTGTCGGTGCAGATCGTGTTGACCGCGCGCACTTCATAGTATTTCGCGATCAGCGCGCGCACGATGTCGGTGAACCGTTCGCGCGAATATGTGGACTGCACGACAACGCCGACGCGTGACCCGCGCGGCAGTTTCTCGACGTCCTCGATGGTCTCGATGCACCATGCGCCGGGAACGTGGCTGAGCGTGCCTTTCACTTCGGGATGTTTCGGATCGCCGACGACGATGATCTTGTAACCATCGGCTTTCAGCTTCTCGGCCTGCACGTGGATCTTCGTCACCATCGGACAGGTGGCGTCGATGATCTCCAGGCCCTTCTCTTTGGCCTTCTCGTACACTTCGACCGGCAGTCCGTGCGCGCGAACGAAGAGCGCGCCGGTGTCGACTTCGTCGACCGACGTCGCATTGATCAGGCCGCGCTGTTCGAGCGACTCCACCATCTGCGGATTGTGCACGACGTGCCCGAGCGTCGTCACCTGCTCGCGGGCGTCGATCGCTTCTTCGGCCTTTTTCAGCGTGATGGCCACGCCGAAGCAAAAGCCCTGAACCTTCGCCTTTTTAATCTCCACGAATCGTCTCCGGGAGTTTCCGAATAGCCTGCATCACCTGGTCGGTGAAGTTCGCCAACTCTTCCCGAGTCGCTTTTCTGTCGGCCGGCAGCCGCAGCGCCGGACCGAAAATGACCTCAAATCGCCTGAATCGGGCAGCCTGTCCGGTGCCCACCACCGCCGCCGGGACCACCGCCGCCTTACCCAGCGAGGCCAGCAGCGCGACGCCCTCGCGCGCCTCGACGGTCCCGTCGAGGTTTCGCGTGCCTTCGGGAAAGATGCCGATGACCTCCCCGCGGCGCAGCACTTCGACGGAGCGGCGAACCGCCGACATCGGCGTTCCGGTGCGATCCACCGGATACGCGCCGAAGGCCGTGATCATTGGACCGAGGACCGGGATTGAAAACAGCTCGCGCTTGGCCATATACCGGATGCGGCGCGGGCAGGCCGTGCCGAGCAGCGGCGGATCGAAATATGAGATGTGATTGCAGGCGACGATCACCGGACCCGACGGCGGCACGTTTTCGGCGCCGAACACGCGCATGCGCCACAGCCGGAAGATCACGTTCAGACTGACCTTCGCAGCGTCGTAGGTCCAGTCGATCATCCGATTATCTTGCAGATTGCGTCGACGACTTGCTCGGCGGTCAGGTCGCTTGAGTCGACGACGTGTGCGTCAGGTGCTTGGCGCAGCGGCGAGATCTTTCGCGTTTGGTCCAAGCGGTCGCGTTCTTCAATCTCTTGCGCGAGTTCGTGGACGCTCACGTCCACGCCCGAGGCTTCTAACTGCGCGCGCCGCCGCGCGACACGCGCTGCGACAGACGCGGTCAGAAATATCTTGCACGGAGCGTCCGGCAACACGACGGTGCCGATATCGCGGCCCGCCATGACGACCGAGCCTTGCGCCGCGATGCGCCGCTGCTCGCGCACCATCGCCTCGCGCACACGCGGATGCGCCGCGACGATCGAAACGACTGCCGTGACAACCGGCGAATCGAGCGCGTCCACAGAAAGCTCGCTGTCCTTCCAAAAAACGCGAAAGCCGAGCTGCGCTTCCCGGTCGAGGCTGACGCGGATCTGCTGATCGAAGAGACGGACCAGCGCGTTCTCGTTGTCGATATCGGTCTGGGTTTGCAGAGCGGCAAAAGCGAGCGCTCGATACATGGACCCCGTATCGACGTAGACAACGCCCAGCCGCAACGCGAGCAGACGCGCAACCGTCGTCTTTCCCGAAGCCGCGGGGCCGTCTATGGCAATCTGCAAATCAGGCGGCACGCCACCCTCTTTTGCGCGAGGCTGCGGCGCGCCTCGCGGCTAACTGCGCAAGCGTGGCAAAGGCGCGTTCGGTCTACTTCTGCTCGGGATGCGGTTTCGAATCGCCACGCTGGCTCGGGCGCTGCCCGCAATGCGATGCTTGGAACTCGTTCGACGAGCGGCCAATGCGTGTGACTGCAGTCAAAGCGCGGGCGAATTCGCGGACGAACGCGCGCGGCGGCCCGGTTCCGCTGAGCGAGGTCGATCGCAGCGGCACCGCGCGCGGCTCAACGGGCTTGCCTGAATTCGACGCAGTGCTCGGGGGCGGAATCGTTCCGGGAAGCGTCACGCTCATCGGCGGCCCGCCGGGCGCGGGCAAGTCAACGCTGCTGCTGCAGATTGCAGCCAATCTCGCACGCGAGCGCGGACCGGTTATCTACGTTTGCGGCGAAGAGTCGGCCGCCCAGGTCAAGCTTCGCGCCGAACGCTTGGGCCCTTCGATACCTCAGGATGACAAGTCCGATATTTTGGTTTTTCCGGAGACGAATCTGCGCGAAGTCTTGGATCAAGCCGAGAGCCTCGGGCCGCGCACGTTGATCCTTGACTCGATCCAAACCGTGTGGCTGCCGGAATCGGAATCGTATGCGGGCAGCGTTACCCAGATTCGGGATTGCGCGCAGGCCGCGATGGAGTTCGCCAAACGTACGGACTGCGCGATCTTCATCGTCGGACACGTCACCAAAGACGGCGCAATTGCCGGACCGCGCCTGCTCGAGCACTTGGTCGACACGGTGCTCTACTTCGAAGGCGACCTCAGCGGCGACCACCGGATCGTCCGCGCGTATAAGAACCGTTTCGGCAGCATCGACGAGATCTGCGTCTTCACCATGCAAGCCGATGGATTGCATGAAGTCGGCAATCCGTCGGAACTCTTTCTTTCGGGGCGGCACGGGCGCCCGAGCGGGTCGTGTGTAGTCGCCGGCATCGTCGGCTCGCGCCCCGTGCTCATCGAAGTGCAGGCGCTCGTCGGAGAGACGAGTTACGGCACCCCGCGCCGCTTGGCGAACAACGTAGATCAGGCGCGCCTCGCGATGATCATCGCGGTGCTCGAGCGGCGCGTTGGCCTGCAGCTCGGCACGCACGACGTCTATGCATCGGTCGCGGGCGGTTTACGCGTGAACGAACCTGCCGCAGATTTGGGGATCGCGCTGGCGATCGCATCATCGTTTCGCAATCGTCCGCTGCCGGCCGACGCGGTTGCGTTTGGCGAGCTCGGCCTGTCGGGCGAGATTCGCTCCGTCACCGCATCCGCGCGCCGTATAGCCGAGGCAAACAAACTCGGCTATCGCACCCTGTTCACCCCGCAGAACTGCCGCGATGTGGCGCAGGCGATTGAAGCGGCGCTTGCGTGAAGTATCTCGAGTGCGTCCCGAATATCTCTGAAGGCCGGGATCCGGCAACCGTCGCCGCCTGCATAGCTGCCGTCGAAGCCGCCGGCGCGCGCGTGATCGACCAGACCAGCGATCCGGTCCACAACCGCAGCGTTCTGACGCTGGTCGGATCGTACGAAAGCCTTCGCGATGCGGCTCCGGCGTTGGCCGCCGTGACGGTCGAACGTATCGATCTGCGGACGCATCGCGGCGTGCATCCGCGAATCGGCGCGCTCGACGTCCTCCCCTTCATTCCCCTGCGTGGAGCCACGATGGACGACGCGGTCGCGCTGGCGCGGGAAACGGCCGCCGCGATCTGGGAACGCCTGCGCGTTCCTTCCTTCTTATATGGCGAAGCCGCAGCTACGCCGTTACGGCGAAATCTGACGAAGGTGCGTGAGGGAGAGTTCGAGGGTTTGGACGCCCGTTTCGAGCTTCCCGACTGGCGGCCCGACTTCGGCGAGATCGCCAAGCACCAGAGCGCAGGCGCGATAGCGGTCGGCGCGCGCGAGGTGCTGATAGCATTCAACGTCGAGTTGGCGACCGGCGATCTCGCCCTCGCCAAGCGCATCGCGCGTCACTTGCGCGAGCGCGACGGCGGCCTGCGCTCGCTTAAGGTCCTGGGGTTACCCCTGCGCGACGGGGTCGTGCAGATTTCGCTCAACGTCACGAACTACCGCGCAACGCCGCTCTACCGTATCGTCGAAACGATCCGCGCACTGGCAAGACAAGCGGGCGTCGAGGTGCTGCGCTCGGAACTTATCGGGTGTCTTCCGTACGCCGCCGTCGAAGACAGCGCACGCTATTATTTGGAAGCTTCCGGAGGAGAACGCCTGTGAACGACACGCATCCTCACCACACGCCGCTGACCAGCGCCCAAGTAGAGAATCACCCGCTCGTCGACGACGTCAATGCAATGCACCACGAACGGCTCTCGCCGATCGAACGCACGTGCAAGAAAATTGCCGACGCCACCGGGGCGCCGCTGGCTTTAATGCTCGCGATCGTCATCCAAGTCGTTTGGGTGACGGTCGGGATAGCGACGCGCTGGGATCCGTTCCCCTTCGTCTTTCTGCTGACTGTCTCGAACGTGATCCAATTGATCCTGATCTTCGTCATCTCAGTCGCACAAAAGCAGCAAAGTCAGCACGACGAGATTCGCGCCGAAGCAGACCACGATTCGATCTCACGGTTGCTCTACCACCAGCAATTTCAGGACCAAATTCTTTTGCGCTTGGCGGAGCGCACGGGCTGCGACGTCAGCGACCTGCAGGCGACCGTCAAAACGCTCCTCGCACCGGCCACAGCCTAATGAAGTTTTCAGCCGCTTTCGCGTTAGCCGTTGCGCTGGTCACGCCCGTTATTTCGCACGCGCAGGGCACGCGCGCCGGTATCGGCGACAGCGGCATCTTTCAAACCAAACTCGCCAACGGTCTCAAAGTGATTGTGGTTGAGGATCACGCCGCACCGGTCGTGCACACGGCGGTCTGGTACAGATTCGGTTCGCTCGACGAGACGCCCGGGAAGACGGGCCTCGCGCACGCGCTCGAACACATGATGTTTCGCGGAACGAATGCGATGTCGTCCGGCGGCCTCGACGACGTCGTTGCGCGCCTGGGCGCGCAGATGAACGGCCAGACCGATTACGATTACACGCAGTTCGTCTTCGACATGCCGGCCGACCGCGTTGCCGTAGCCTTACAGATCGAAGCCGATCGCATGCAGCATGCCTCGCTCGCACCCGATGAATGGTCAATCGAACGTCGCGCGGTGCTGAATGAAATCGACGGAGACGACAGCTCGCCGTTCTATAATTTGCTTTCCCGCGTTCGGGCCGCCGCTTACCCCGATTCGCCCGCCGGCCGCACACCGGCCGGCGTTCGCGCCGATGTGGCAAAGGCGAGCGCCGCCGACATTCGCCGGTACTACGAGGAGTGGTACGCGCCGGGAAATGCCGCGCTCGTCGTCGCCGGCGACGTCAATCACAACACGATTTTTGCGATGGCGCGCAAATATTTCGGCGCGATTCCGGCGCATGCGGTGCCGGTACGCGCCGCGGTTCACCCGCAAGCCGCACAAGGGCAATCCGTCGAGGCCGAGTTCCCGTTTCCGTTTGAAGTTGTCGATCTCGCCTATGCGGTTCCGGGGGACACCGAGCCGGGCGAACCGGCGGTCAGCACGTTGGCGTCGCTGATTCCCAACGAACGCGGGCCTTTCTACCAGGCGCTGGTGGAATCGAATATTGCGCTCGAGCTTAACGCCAGCGCCGACACGCAACTGCGCGGCGGACTGATGCATGTCTACATCGTCATGAACGGCGGACACAGCGGCGCCGAGGCCGTCCAAGTGTTCCAAAGCGTGATGGACGGCATCTTAAAAAACGGATTCAGTGCCGACCTCGTTACCGCGGCCAAACGCGCGACGATCGCCGAACGTACCTTCAGCGCCGATTCGATCGGCGGCTACGGTGATTTGGCAGGCTACACCTACGGAATCGTCGGCGAGCGCGATCGCGACGAAGATATGCGGCTGGCCGCGCTCACGCCGGCCGATTTGCTGAACATTGCAAAGAAATATTTGGCAAAGCCGACCGTCATCGGTCATCTGACGCCCAACGAGAAACCTACGTCCCGATCGTCGCAAAAAAGTGATGCGGCCAACTCCGATGACTTCAGCGGGCGCACGCCCAGCGGCCCGATCGTCGAGCCCGAGGCGATTCGCGCACAGCTGCGTCAGCCCAGTACGGCTCGCAGCAAGCTCGCGCCCGTGCGGTTTACGCTGGCAAACGGGTTGACGGTGATCGTTCAGGAAAAACACGATCGCCCCACGATTTACATTCGCGGCGAAATCGATTCGTCGCCGGCCTTCGCGCCCGCGGGCCAAGAAGGGATCGCTCGGCTCGCATCGATCGTCGCGCCGTTCGGCAGCGAGCATTACGACTTCACTCAGCTGCGCAAGATTACCGATGACATTGGCGCCTCGATCGATCTTGGAGAAACGTTCACCGCGCAAGGCTACTCCCAGGACTTCGAAACGCTGCTCGGCTTGCTTGCCGACGGCGAAGAGCACCCGGCCTTTCCGGAACGCTGGCTCTCGCTGGAGCGCAGCCAACTTGCAAATACCGTGCAGATGGAAGGAAGTATCTCCGGCCGTTTGGTCACACAGACATACTTGCAGAATCTGCTCGCGCCCGACGATCCATCGCTGCGTCTTGCCTCGCCGCTCACGGTGGCCGCAATTACCCGCGGCGATCTTCTTTCGTACACGCAGCGGTACTGGCGTCCGGATCTTACGACGATCGCCATTGTGGGCGACGTTACGCCGGCGCGTGCCCGCAGCGCGGTGGAAGCGGCCTTCGGCTCGTGGACAAACTCCGGAGCCAAACCGTCGGTCGCGTTGCCGCCGCTCCCGGCCGCGCACGCCGGACACGCGTACATCGGCACCGATGCCAATCAAGTCTTCATCCAGCTCGGACAGCCGGCCGTAGCGCGCACAAGCCCGGATTATCACGCCTTTACGCTGCTCACCGAGATTATCGCGGGCGGCGGCTACTTCGAATCGCGCCTATGGCAAGAGTTGCGCCAGAAGCGCGGGCTCGTCTATAACGTGTCGAGCGAAATCAAGAGCGACAAGGATCGCGGCGACTTCGAGATAGACATGAGCGTTTTGCCCGGCAACGTCTCCTCCGCTATCGCGATCGTTCGGGAACAACTGAACCGCTTGCGTTCGCAACCGGTTTCCGTGAGCGAACTCGACGATGCGAAAACGCGCCTGGTTTCCTCGGCCCTTCTTTCAGAAGCTTCGGCGCGGGGCCAACTGAACGAAATACTCGATTTGGCGCAAAACGATCTCCCCGACGATTACTTCGCCACGCTGCAAGCTCGCTACGCAAACATCACGCCGGCCGACATTCAGCGCGTCGCCCAAAAATATTTGCGGCCGGACCAACTGATCCAGATATTCGCAGGGCCCGCGGGGCCTTGGGGAGACCATGCCATCTGAGATTCTGACGGTCGATCCCTCGACGGGAAAGACGTTGGAACGATTTGCCTACATGCCGCCCGCCGAGATCGACGCTCACTTGGATGCGGCCATCGCAGCTTATCGGACATGGCGCCACCAGTCCACCGCGCAGCGCGGCCGGCTGCTCAACGCCGTCGCGCGGGTTTTGCGCTCACAACGCCACACGCTCGCAGAGACGGCCGTTCGCGAGATGGGCAAGCCGATCGCGCAAGCGCTCGCCGAAGTTGACAAGTGCGCGTGGTGCTGCGAGTTTTTTGCCGGGCACGCGGGCGAGTTGCTCGCCGACCGCGTCGTAGAAAGCAACGCGACGCAAAGCGTTGTTGCGTTTCGGCCGCTCGGAGTGATCTTCGCGATCATGCCTTGGAACTTTCCGTACTGGCAAGTCTTTCGCGCGGCTGCTCCCGCGTTAATGGCGGGTAACGCGATTGCGCTCAAACATGCAGACAGCACCACGCGGTGTGCGCTCGAAATGCAGCGCGTGTTCGCCGAGGCGGAGGCGCCCGACGGCTTGTTCCGCACGTTGCTCATTTCGAACGAAGACGCGGATGCGCGCATCGCCGACGAACGCATCGCCGGGGTTACGCTCACGGGAAGCGAGCGCGCCGGCGTCGCGGTCGCTTCGGCAGCCGGAAACGCGCTCAAGAAGTGCGTGCTTGAGCTGGGCGGATCCGATCCGTTCATCGTTCTGGAGGATGCAGACGTAGACTTGGCGGTCGAATTTGCGGTGAAAGCCCGCTTTCAAAATAATGGACAGAGTTGCATCGCGGCCAAGCGGTTCATCGTCGAGGATCGCATCTACGATCGATTCGTTCGATCGTTCGCTGATGCGGCAGCGCTGCAGCGCATCGGCGATCCCATGGATCCACAGACGCAGCTGGGACCTTGTGCACGCGAAGATCTGCGCGATACGCTCGAACGGCAAGTAACAGATACGGTGGTCGGAGGCGGACGCATCGTCACGGGCGGCAAACGGATCGATCGGCCCGGCTTCTTTTTCGAGCCGACGATCGTCGCGGACGTTGAGGCAGGCATGCCGATGTTCGATCAAGAGACGTTTGGCCCAGCCGCCGCGGTAACGCGAGCGCGCGACGACGAACATGCTGTCGAATTGGCCAACGACTCCACGTTTGGGTTGGGCGCGAACATCTGGACTCGCGACATCGATCACGCAACGCGTATGGCTGCCGAGATAGAATCGGGCCTGGTCTTCATCAACGGAATGGTCGCCAGCGATCCGCGCTTACCGTTCGGCGGCGTCAAACGCAGCGGCTACGGGCGCGAACTCTCCGAGTTCGGCATCCACGAATTCGTCAATATTCAAACGGTGTGGATTGGTCCCGAACGCAAAGACGGCGGCGTGGGTGAAAATCCAGCGGAATAGGCTCTTCGCCGCTTGCATCGCGATCGCGACGATTGGTCTTGCAGTTATTTGGCTTACCAAAGCGGCTTCTGACAAGACGCTTGCACCGGAGCCGGTGACATTCGGCTCGGCACAACAGGACACCGAGCTATTGCGACGCGCATCGAATGCGCGCGCAGATTTCGGCTACCGCCGATCGCCAAACGGCTTCTATCTTCAGATTCTAAAGTATTTTGATGCCGCACCCATTACCATCAATCTTAGCCGCATCCATCTGAAACTTGTACCCATGGCTGCCAAACAGCGCGAAAATTTTCCGGGCGGCAACCGCATCGTATTTGAGGGCGTAAGGCCAACCTCTCCGCCTGGGGCCACCCTCGTCGATTTTCACGTCAATGCGGCTGGCTTGCCGTCGGGAATGTATTCGGTGGCGGCATCTTTCGACACGATGGCCGTGGTCGATCAGCGAGGGCGCGCAGTACACATCGATGCGCAGGGGCCGCGAGCGGCGTTTTGGGTAACGGAGCCGATAACGCTCCTCTCAAAGGGCCGTCTCGGGGACGAATATTATCTGAATCAATCCCCGCAGGCGCCGATGCCCGATCCCGCGCTTGTAAAACTCACCGGCTTGCGCCGGGACGGGCAGAACATATCCTACGATTTTGAGTTTGAAATCGGACCAACTCCACGGGTCGCGGCTTTCGAGGTATCTTCTGACGAATTGCAGCGTGCGCACATTTATCCGCTCGGAAACGACCCCGGTTTGCAAGCGGCCCGCGGCCGCTTCGAGGGACGTGACGTCTGGTCGTACGGCAGTTTGGAATATAACTGCGGCGGGCTCAGCACGGAGGAATTCCGTACGCGTGCGCCCGTGCACATCAATCGTATCGTACGAGCTCTTTCCCCCTCAGACCGCCTCGTAGTAGGCGATCAAAGCGTCGGATACATCGACGGTATCGGGCTCCAGTTCACTACCGCGGCGCCGCTCGTTGTTTTCCTAGATGCCACAAACGATCTCGAGCGGTTTGTGCGCGACAAACACTATGCAGTGAAGCCGGGCGGCTGCGTTATGTGGCGTATGTTCGCCGATCCGTGGCAAATGGATTTGACTTACAGCGCCGTGCCGCTGACAAGGGCGCACCCCGAGTGGAGCGCCCGCCTAGTAGACGAGATACTGGCCGGACATGTCAAGCCCGGAATGACTCGGAAAATGATAATATGGGCTCTCGGCTTTCCAAATGAATACGGAATGCGGCAGGACCTACTGAAGCTTGATCGCTGGTTTTATGATGCCTCTGCCCCGTTTTCGTCCGCCGTGTACTTCAAGAACGGGCGCGTCGTCCGCTACGACCCGCCCGGACAGTTGCCCTAAGTCCGTTCGAGGTAACGCGACTCTTCGGCGCGGCAACCAAAGCGGTGTAAAGAAACCGCTAGATTCGACCCGCGCACAGGAGCACACCGCCGGAAACGCAACCGTCCCTCCTCAAGGCTTGCAGAGCCTAGGAAGAATACGGTATGAACAGAGTCAGCTTCCCGAAGATCATCTTCTTTTCCATTGCACTGGCCGCGCTCGCGGCATGCAATGGCACGACCAATAACACGCCGACGATAGGACCCGCGCCTCCTAAAGGCACGGTCACCGAGTTCAGCGGTTTGTCCGGATCGGGGCCGCTGGGCGCTTTCTGGGTGACCCTTGGGCCCGATAGCGCGATGTGGGTCACGAACATCAACGCGAATAAGGTCGCCCGCGTCAACCCGGCCACGGGCGCCATCACAGAATTTGGCGTGCCAACCGCGGGTCAGCTCTTCGGAATCGCGACAGGGCTAGACGGCAACCTTTGGATCGTCGAGCGCAGCGCCAACAAGATTGCGCGCATGACGACCGCCGGCGTGGTAACGGAATTCAATGTACCGACGGCAAGTGCCGATGTGATTTTCATCACTCTCGGTCCCGACGGCAACCTTTGGTTCGCCGAGCAAAACGCCAACAAGATCGGCAAGGTAACCCCGGCCGGAGCCTTCACCGAATTCACGGTCCCAACCGCAGCTTCGTCACCGCAAGGCATCAGTGCCGGGCCGGACGGAGCCGTATGGTTCACCGAGGCCAACGGCAACAAGATCGGCCGGGTAACCACGACCGGCGTCTTCAGCGAGTTCGCAGTTCCCACTGCCGCTTCAGGCCCGCTCGGCATCACACAGGGGTTGGACGGCGCGCTCTGGTTTACGGAGAGCGCAACCAACAAAATCGGACGAATTACAACGGCCGGAGCCATCACGGAATTCTCGGCGGGCATTACCACGGGTGCCGGTCTGGACGGCATTGCACCTGGGCCGGATGGTGCGCTGTGGTTCACGGAAGCGACTGTCAGCAAGGTGGCGCGCATTACGACCGGCGGCGCGGTTACCGAGTTCAGCACCGGCATTACCGCAAGCTCCTCGCCAACCGGGATAGCGGCCGGTCCCGACTGCGCTATGTGGTTCGCGGAGACCGGCGCTAATAAGGTCGGCCGAATCGCAGCCTGCTGACAAGTCCATAAAGAAAGGGCCGCTGCGCTTCGGGTAGGCGCAGCGGCCTATCATTTGAAAGAAGAGCCAATGCTCATTCAACCTATCGTTGCGCTCGTATCGCCGGACGCTCTCAGCTTCCTTTTCGTTCTTTTTGCGATCGCATTTCTTGTGATGTTCGTTCCCTATTGGGTCATCGTCACAAAAGCGGGTTTTTCGGGGTGGTGGTGCCTCTTGCTGCTCGTCCCGATAGCAAACGTCGTTGCTCCTTGGATATTCGCGTTTTCGGAATGGCCGGCTCTCGAACGGCATGCTCCCATAAGACCCGAAATCTAGCGCGCGAAGCTATTTTCGCAACATCTTGAGCGCGTGATCCCAGGAGCCCGTGCGAATGCCGTAGTGCACCCATACGATGCACATCGGCTCAAGGTAGCGTGACTCCTCGATTCCACCGAGATCGGCAACGGCGCCCTGCCAGCCGAGCGGCTCAATCAGCTGCGTGACGGTCTTTTTTGCGTGGTCGTCGTTCCCGGCGATAAACATGGTCGGCGGCCCGCCCGGAAACTTCGGATCGACCATAAACTGATTTCCGATGATATTGAACGCCTTGACGACTTTCGCGTCCGGAAGCCAGCGCTGAACCTCTTCGCCTGCCGAATTGTCGAACCCAAGTGAGAGCTGCGGCGGTTTGCCTTCGGGAAAACTCAGGGGATTCGTGCAGTCTATCACAGTCTTGCCCGAAAGATTCGCCGGACCGGCCATGTCGAGCGCATGCTTCGTGCCGGAGAAAAGCGTGGCGATCACAACGACCTCGCCGAACTTTGCCGCGTCCTCAAACGAGCCGGCTCGCACGCGACCATTTTGCTCCGTGATGAATTCGTTGAGTTTTTCCGGTTCGCGCGAACTGATCATTACCTCGTGCCCGCGCGATGCGAAGCCTCGTGCCAGCGCTTTTCCGACGTCGCCGCTACCTAGAATGCCGATCTTCATAATCAATCCCTTCGCTTCGCTCAGGACTCGATACCTCACGATGACGGGGGCTAGACCGCGACTTCGTAATCGCGAAGCGCCGACTCGAGCGACGTCTTACGATCGGTAGAATCGTTGCGTGTGCCGATAATGAGTGCGCACGGCGCCCCGAAAGTTCCGGCGGGAAAGTCCTTCGGAATCGAACCCGGAATAACAACCGCGCGTGAAGGCACGCGGCCCTTGATCGTAACGGATTGGCTGCCGCGCACATCGATAATCGGCGTGCTCGCCGTAATAACAACGCCGGCACCAAGCACAGCTTCGCGTTCGACGATAACGCTTTCCACCACGATGCAGCGCGATCCGATGAAGGCGCCGTCTTCGACGATTACCGGCTGAGCTTGCGGCGGCTCGAGCACGCCGCCGATACCAACGCCGCCGGAAAGATGAACGTTCTTACCGATCTGAGCGCACGAACCGACGGTCGCCCAGGTATCGACCATTGTCCCTTCGTCCACGTACGCCCCGATGTTGACGAAACTCGGCATCAGAATAACGTCGCGGCCCAGGAAGCTTCCGTAGCGCGCCACGGCCGGCGGCACACAGCGCACGCCGAGCTTCTTGTAGTTGGCCTTCGCGGGAATCTTATCGTAGAAACTCGGACCGAATCCGATCCACTCGGATTTCCGCCTACGAAAATACAACAGGATGGCCGTCTTTATCCAGGCGTGCGTTACCCATTCCCCGGCTGCCGGTTCACAGACACGCAGCTTGCCCTGATCGAGCGCCTTGATCACCGCGTCGATCGGCTTGCCCGGCCGCCCTTTGACGCGATCCGGTTCGGCGGCCAGCGCTTCGATTTCGCCCTGGAGTTCGGCTGCATCCATCGCGCCTCGCTTACGTCGCCCGCTCTGCCCGCTCCCGCGAAGGTGGGGGGCCGGAGGGGTACAAAGGGAGCGAAATGCCCAACTCACGCGAGGACGAGCAGCGTATTAACGCGATCCGTTTTCTGTCGGTGGACGCCGTTCAGAAAGCCAACTCCGGCCACCCCGGCATGCCGCTGGGCGCCGCTGCCACCGCCTATACGCTGTGGACCAAACACCTGCGGTTCAATCCCAAGGATCCGTCGTGGCTGAACCGCGACCGCTTCATCCTAAGTGCCGGGCACGGCTCGATGCTGCTGTACTCGTTGCTGTACCTCACCGGTTACGATCTCTCGTTGGATCAAATTAAGCGCTTCCGGCAGCTGGGCAGCAAGACGCCGGGCCATCCCGAGGCGCATCACGCTCCCGGCATCGAGGTAACGACCGGGCCGCTGGGCCAAGGTTTTGGGAACTCTGTTGGCTTTGCGATCGCCGAAGCGCACATGGGAGCCGTCTACAATCGCGACCAGCACATCATCGATCACTATACGTATGTGATGTGCAGCGACGGCGACATGATGGAAGGCGTCGCTTCGGAAGCCGCGTCGATGGGCGGGCATTTGCAGCTTGGAAAACTCATCGCGCTTTACGACGACAACAAAGTCTCGCTGGCCGCCGCGACGGATGTCTGTTTCACCGAAGACGTCGCCGCCCGCTTCGACGCCTACGGCTGGCATACGCAATACATCGATCTGGAATACGGAAACGACGTCGCAACCATCGATGAGGCAATCGCCAACGCAAAGAGCATTACGGACAAGCCTTCGATGATCGTCGTACGCACCCACATCGGTTATGGATCGCCCAAACAAGATTCGTTCAAATCACACGGCGAGCCGCTGGGCCCCGACGATGTCAAGCGCACGAAAGAAAACTTGGGCTGGCCGGTTGAGCCCGACTTTTACGTTCCCGACGACGTTCTGAAATTCTACCGCGATCTCGGCGCGCGCGGCGCCGACTTGCAAGCGCAATGGCAGCGCACCTTCGACGAGTGGAAATCGGACAATCCCGATCTGGCGGCGCAGCTCGGCCGCACGCTGCACAATCAGCCGCCGCAGCAGATTCCGTGGCCCACTATCGACAAACAAAACGGCGACAATGTCGCGACACGCGACACCGGCGGCCTGGTCATGAACGCCATCGCGCAGGCCGTGCCGGAGCTCGTGGGCGGCTCCGCGGATTTGGATCCGTCCACCAAGACGTACCTGAAAGACTGCGGCGATTTTCAACCCGACCAATACGCCGGGCGAAACATTCACTACGGCGTGCGCGAACACGCGATGGGCGCGATCAACAACGGAATCGCTCTGCATGGCGGGCTGCTGCCCTTCGGCGCCACTTTCTTGAACTTCTTGGATTATATGAAGGGCGCGGTCAGGCTTGCCGCGCTCAACTCGATTCGTTGTTACTACGTCTTCACGCACGACTCGGTGTTCTTGGGCGAGGATGGCCCGACGCACCAACCGATCGAGCATCTCGCGCATATGCGTGCCGTGCCGAATCTCAAGGTTATCCGCCCGGCCGACTCGCTCGAGACGCTGGCGGCATGGAAGGTAATGATCGCCGCCGGCGACGGACCGTGGGCCCTCATTCTGACCCGACAAAAACTTCCGTACTTAGGGGATCGCAATGCCGAGGTCGCGCGCGGCGCCTACATTCTTAGCGATACGGAAGCGACCCCGGATCTGATTTTGATCGCGACCGGCTCCGAGGTCTCACTGGCTGCGGCGGCTGCCAAGCTCCTGAACGATCGCGGAATGCGCACGCGGGTGGTCTCGATGCCCTGCTGGGAACTATTTGAAGCGCAGCCGCAGTCGTACCGGGATGAGATTCTTCCGCCGGATGTCGCGGCGCGCATGTCGATCGAGGCCGCCGCCACATTCGGCTGGGAGCGATGGACCGGTTCGCGCGGATTCACGTTTGGGATCGACCACTTCGGCACGTCCGCCCCGGCGGCCGACATCGCCAAGGAGTACGGATTTACCCCGGAACACATCGCAGACGTAGCGGCGCAACACTTTGCCACGGTACGAGGTTAGGAATTTCGATGAGCAACCAACTTGACCAATTGCTGGCGGCCGGACAAAGCGTCTGGCTCGACAACCTGCGCCGCGGCATGTTCGCCTCAGGCGAACTGCAAGGGCTGATCGACAAAGGCTTGCGCGGGATGACCTCCAACCCGACGATTTTTGAAAAAGCGATCGGCAGCGGCAACGATTACGACGAGCAGCTCCGTTCGCTCATCGGCAAGCAGCACGATGCCAGCGCGCTGTTTTGGGATCTGGCTGTCGCCGATATCTGCAGCGCCTGCGATCTCTTCCGCCCGGTGTACGACAGTTCAAATGGCGGCGACGGCTTCGTCAGTATTGAGGTCTCGCCCCTGATCGCCCACGACACCAAGGCCACCGTCGCGATGGCCAAGGACTTATGGAAGCGGATCGACCGGCCGAATCTGATGGTGAAAATTCCCGCTACGAACGAGGGCATTCCGGCGATCGAAGAGTGCGTGGCGGAAGGCATCAACATCAACGTCACGCTGGTCTTTGCAATCGAAATGTACGAAAAGGCCGCGCGCGCCTACGTGCGCGGACTACAGCGGCGCATCAAGAAAGGTCAGCCGATCGATCACCAAACGTCGGTGAACAGCGTCTTCGTCAGCCGCATCGACACGCTCATCGACAAGCTGTTACAAGCGCGCATCGATAAGGGCGAGACGCAGCTCGAGAGCCTCTTGGGCAAGAGCGGCGTCGCAAACCTCAAGCTCACCTATCAGAAGTATCTGGAGATCTTTCAATCCGAAGAGTGGGCGCCCATTAAAGCCAAGGGCGGATCGGAACAGCGGCCGTTGTGGGCGTCAACGTCAACCAAGAATCCGAAGTATCCGGATCTGATGTACGTCGAGCCGGTGGTCGCGCGCAACACGATCAACACCATGCCGCCGCAGACGCTCGATGCGCTGCTCGATCACGGCAAGGTTGTGCCGGACACGATCCTGCAAGACGTCGACAACGCGCGCGAGACGCTGAAGCGGCTGGCTGACAACGGCATCTCCCTCTTCGACGTCACCTATCAGCTGCAAGTCGAAGGCGTAAGCGCCTTCAGCGACTCGTTCGCCGCGCTGCTCGGAGCGATCGTCTATAAACAAAAACAGTTGAGTTCGGGCGCCGAACGCGTGGCCTTGTCGCTCGGCGGCGGCCAAGGCGCGTTCGACAGCGCGTTACAGACGCTCTCCGACCGCCATTTTCTGAAGAAACTCTGGGCTAAGGATCCGAGTCTGTGGTCGAACGATCCGGAGCACGCGGAGATCATCAAACACGCCTTGGGCTGGCTGGACGTCCCCGAACACATGATCGAAAGCGTCTCCAACCTTCAGAGTTTCGCTAAAGAGATTGCAGCCGAATTCACCGACGTCGTCGTGCTCGGCATGGGCGGCAGCTCGCTCGCGCCGGACATCATGCGCGAAACGTTCGGCAAGGTCGAAGGCTACCCGGCGCTGCACGTGCTCGACTCGACCGACCCGCAGCAGATCCGCGAGCTCGAGGCCGCGATCACGATCGATTCAACGCTCTTTATCGTCGCCAGCAAGAGCGGCACAACTACCGAACCCGACGCCTTCTACCGGTACTTCTGCGAGCGCGTGACCAAACACGTCGGTTCCGGGAAATGCGGGCGGCGTTTCGTCGCGATTACCGACGAAGGTACGCAACTGGAAGCCGAGGCGAAGGCTCAAGGCTTCCGCGCGTGTTTCCTCAACGATGCGAACATTGGCGGCCGGTATTCCGCGCTCTCCTTCTTCGGCATGCTTCCCGCCGCGCTCGCGGGATACGACATCAACATGCTGCTCGACCGCAGCCTGGGCGCCGTACACGCCAACGACAAATCAGTTGCCTCAAAGGACGCGCCGGGCGCGCGCTTCGGCGCCGCGATCGGGGGCTTAGCAACTGCGGGCCGCAATAAGCTCACCATCGTTGCGCATCCATCGGTGCGCGCATTCGGCGCGTGGGCCGAGCAACTTATCGCCGAATCAACCGGCAAGATGGGCAAAGGCATTCTGCCGGTTGAGGGAGAGCCGCTCGGATCGCCGCAGGATTACGGAAACGATCGCGTCTTCGTGTACGTCGGCGCGAGTTTGCCCGACCAGCCCGCCGAGATCGAAAACAAACTGCGGGCGCTAGAAAGCGCGGGTCATCCGGTTATCCGCCTTGCGATGAACGACACCTACGATGTCGGCGAACAGTTCTACTTGTGGGAGATTGCAACGGCGGCCGCCGGTTCGATACTGCAGATCGACGCGTTCGATCAGCCCAACGTGCAAGAGTCCAAAGATAACACCAAGGCGCTCCTCAAACAGTTTGCAGCTTCAGGCAAATTCGACGAGCCAACTCCGGCAGTTTCAACCGAAACGATGGATATCTCGTTCCTCTCCGGCAGCGAGAGTATTCACGCGCACGATCCCGCGGCTGCACTGGCGGGAGTCTTCGGCCAAGTCGGAGCCGGCGACTACGTCGCGTTCTGCGCTTATATCGCGCGCGATGCGAAACATGCGCAGCTGCTCGAAGAGATGCGTCTCAAAGTCCGCGACGCGCGCAAGTGCGCGACCACCGTCGGCTTTGGACCGCGCTTTCTCCATTCGACGGGCCAGGAGCACAAAGGCGGTCCGCCGACCGGCGTCTTCGTGCAGATTACCGCCGACTCGCCCGACGACATGCCGATTCCCGGCATGGGCGTGAGCTTCCGGACGCTTATCGCCGCGCAAGCACTCGGCGACCTGCAGTCGCTCGACAAACGTAACCGCCGAGGCGCTCGCATTCATCTAAAAGGCGACGTGGACAAAGGCCTCGAGACACTCAACGGCCTCATTGATGATGCACTGACGGCCAAGACTTGACGTCCTTCGACAGGTTCAGGATGACACACATATGCAGCTAGCGATGGTCGGGCTTGGGCGCATGGGCGCGAATATGACGACGCGCCTCATCGAGGGCGGGCATTCGGTTATCGCGTACGATCGCAGCCCGGATGCCGTCAAGCAAAGCGTAAGCGGCGGCGCGACCGGCGCGAGCTCGCTGGCAGACCTCGCTACGAAGTTTTCGCAAACGCCGCGAGTCGTGTGGCTCATGGTGCCGTCCGGAAAACCCACGGACGACACGATCGACGAGCTCTTGGGGCTGTTGACATCCGGCGACGTAATCATCGACGGCGGAAACACGAACTACAAAGATGGCTTGGACGCGTACGAACGCTGCAAGGCCAAAGGCATCTCGCTGGTCGACGCGGGAACGAGCGGCGGCGTCTGGGGATTGAAGGAAGGCTACTGCTTAATGGTCGGCGGCGATTCGGCCGCCGTCACGTACTGCAAGCCGATCTTTCTAACGCTTGCGCCGAAAGGCGGATATGCGCACGTCGGCCCTCCCGGCGCCGGACACTTTTCGAAGATGGTGCACAACGGCATCGAGTACGGCTTGCTGCAAGCGTACGGTGAAGGTTTTGAAATCCTCAAGAAATCGCAATTTCCGTTTGACTTGCTGCAGCTCGCCGAAATCTGGCGGTACGGCAGCGTGGTTCGCTCGTGGCTGCTTGACCTGGCCGTGCTTGCGTTCAAAGAGGACCCGGGGCTCGAAAAGATCCGCGGCTGGGTGGACGACACCGGCGAAGGACGCTGGACGGTGCAAGCCGCGCTCGACGAGAACGTTCCGGCGCCCGTTATCACGCTCTCACTGTTGGCGCGGTTTTATTCGCGCGAAGACGAGTCGTACAGCGCCAAAGTGATCGCCGCGTTACGCAACCAGTTCGGTGGTCACGCGGTCAAGTCCGAGAAACCCTGACGTGGTGAGCGCCATTTCGCCGCCTAAGACCGATGGCGCCGCTCATGTAGCGCTCAATCCGTTGCGCGAAGGTATCGAAAGCAATCGAATAGCCGACCCGTGTACGATCGTCTTCTTCGGCGCCAGCGGCGACTTGTTCAAGCGGATGCTGATGCCCGCCGTCTACAGCCTGAAGCTGAAGGACATCTTGCCCATGAACTTCGGTTTGATCGGCTTTGCGCGAACGCCGTACAAGGACGAACAATTTCGCGAGTACTGCAAGCAGGCCGTGGTGGATTCGCTACAGCCGGACGACGCGATCAAAGATTCGCTTTGGAACGACCTGGCGCAGCACATCGGCTACATCACGGCTGATTTCAATAATACGAAACACTTCACCGACCTCAAGAAGCGTTTGGGAAAGGAAGAAAAAGGGTTCGGAGCCAGCAACCGGCTTTTTTACCTTGCGACTCCGCCGTCCGTCTTTCCGAACATCATCGAGCAGCTGCAGCGAGCCGGTTTAGACCCCGCAAGCAATTCATCCGGTTGGACACGCATCATCGTCGAGAAACCGTTCGGCACGGACCTGGCCTCGGCGCGCGCCCTGCAAACCGAAGTCGAAAAAGTGTTCAACGAAAAACAGGTCTACCGGATCGACCACTATCTGGGCAAGGAAACCGTCCAGGATATTATGGCGCTGCGCTTCGCGAACACGATCTTCGAGCCGATTTGGAGCCGCAATTACGTGCAGTCGGTTCAAATAACCGCTGCCGAGACCCTCGGTGTGGAAAAACGGGGCGCGTATTACGACAATGCCGGCGCGCTGCGCGACATGATTCAGAATCACGTCCTCAACCTGCTGGCGCTCGTCGCGATGGAGCCGCCCGCCAGCTCGGATGCAGACGCCATCCGCAACGAAAAATACAAGGTCTTCTCCGCCATAGAACCGCCCGCGCCGGGTGACGTGGACGCGATGTCCGTGCGCGGGCAGTATGGAGCCGGAACGATCGCGGGCGAGCAAGTCGCGGCGTACCGCTCCGAGCCCGACGTCAGTCCGGATTCGAATACGGAGACGTACGCTGCGTTACGGCTGTACATCAACAGCTGGCGCTGGGCGGGCGTGCCGTTCTTCTTACGCAGCGGCAAGCGCCTCGCGCGCAAGGTCTCGGAGATTGCGATCATCTTCAACCCGATTCCGCACCGGCTGTTCGGCGAAAAGAGCGATACCATCGAGCAAAACGTGCTCGTGATCAAGATCCAACCCGACGAAGGCGTCTCGATCCGCTTCAACGCGAAGGTGCCCGGACAGAAAAATCACATCCGTAGCGTCACAATGGATTTCAACTATGGGACAGGTTTCGGCGTAAAATCGGCGCCCGCGTACGAGCGGCTGCTGGCCGACGCGATGCGCGGCGACGCAACGCTCTTCACGCGCTGGGACGCGGTCCAGCGCGCCTGGGAGATCGTCATGCCGATTCTGGACGATTGGCAGACGACTAAGGATTCCAATTTCCCGAACTATCCCGCCGGCAGCGACGGCCCCGACGCCGCGCGCACGCTTAACCCGGGATGGCGCACGCTGTGAGCGCCATAAATACGGCCGAACTGCTCGATTCGCTGACCGAACAGCGCCGCGATCGTCCAGGCGTTTCGACGACGACACTCAACCTGATTGCGTTCGTGGACGACGCTGCAGCGCCGGCGCGCCTGCTGGACCGGGTGCGCACGTTTGCGCACAAACATCCGTGCCGGGCGATCGTGCTGGACGGGACGCGGAGCGGCGAGCGCCGCGTCAACGCAACGAGCACCGAAGACGGCGATACCGTCATCACGCAGTCCGAGGAGATCATGCTCGGCGTCGCTGCGCTCGAAGCAGACGAACTGCACTCCATCGTACACGACTTGCTCATACCCGACGTGGAGTGCGCGCTCTTGTGGGCGGGGCGCAAGCTGCGTGATCCGCGCTTCGATGCTCTGGCATCGCTGGGACGCACGATCGTCGTTGACAGCTCGCGCACCACCGACGCGCGCGAAGCACTGCATGGCGTCGCGCAGCTCGGCGAGTCCACCGATCGGCGCTTTCGCGATCTCGCGTATCTGCGTCTGTTGCCCTGGCAAGACATGATTGCGCAATTCTTCGACGATGCGGACCTGGCGCAGGAGCTACCGGCAATTACGCGCGTCGAAATCGACAGCGGCTCGGAACCGGAGGCGTACTACTTCGCAGGCTGGCTCGCGAGCCGTCTTGGGTGGAAGCCGTGCGGGCGCAACGAGTTGTGCAATGCCGCAGGCGAAACGATTACGGTCGGCATCGAGAAACGCGGCGATCCGCGGCGCGTGCTGCGGGTTGCGCTAAGCAGTAAACACAGCGTCTTCTGCGCCGAACTCGATCCCGACGCGCCGGATTTAGTTTGCCTGACCGTGACCGGCAAGCCGGGGCGCGACCGGCGCTGCGCGCCGCTCCACGACGTCGATTCGGTTTCGCTGATGGAGCAGGCTGTACTCGTTCCGAGCGTCGATCCGGTTTTTGCCGAAGCGCTCGGCATGGCTCGCGCGATCCTCGACAGCGTGTGAGCGAGCGTAACTGCGGCGAGCTCCGCATTTACGAAACACCCGGCGACCTGGAAAAGGCGCTGGCCGATCTGGTTGTCACTGATGCGAAAGAGGCGATCCGCGAGCGCGGAGCGTTCTACGTTGCGCTTGCGGGCGGACGGACTCCGCAAGCCGCTTATGCGTTGTTGGCCGCAAACGGCCGCCGCGACGCGATCGACTGGCAACACGTCTTCATCTATTTCGGCGACGAGCGCTGCGTGCCGCCGGAGAGCGACGATTCCAATTACAAAATGGCATCCGACGCGTTGCTCTCAATGGTTCCGGTTCCACCGCAAAACGTCCACCGCATGCATGGCGAGGACGATCCTGCGCGCGCCGCGCGAGCGTACGCGCAGGCGCTCGTCGAGACGATGGGCGAATCGCCGCGGTTCGATCTCATACTCCTGGGCATGGGCGCGGACGGCCACACGGCTTCGCTTTTTCCGCAAGCCGATCCGGGCACCGATGACGACCAGCTCGTCCGAGCGGTGTACGTAGAAAAGCTTGGCGGCTACCGGCTGACGCTAACGCCGCGCGTCATCAATAACGCGCGTCACGTCGCGATCGCGTTGGTGGGTTCGGAGAAAGCGCCGATACTTCGCGTGGTGCGCGAGGGGCCATACGATCCGGTGAATTACCCGGTGCAGATCGTCTCGCCGGTCGACGGCACACTTACATGGCTGGTCGACAGATCCGCTGCCGCCCCTTTGACAGGTTCAGGGTGACGGCGGTCGGGCAGTACCTGACGTGAGTAGCGTTCCGGTGGCACGCTGAATTTCGACAACTGCTTTGTTTAAATCCGTTTGCGCTTGCAGCTCCAGGCCGCGGTCGTTGGCGACCTCGATCTCCCGCTGAAGCACTAGGAACGTGGTTGAAGCGCCGGCACGGAAGCGGCGCTGCTCGCTGGCGAGCACGGCTTCGGCCGCTTGACGCGCGGCGCTCGCCGCGCTGAGGCGCGCAAGTGCGCTTTGGTAGGCTTGCAAAGCATTCCGCACCTCAACCGTGATCTTTTGAATCGTGGAAGCCTCTTGGACTTGCGCGATGTTCTCTTGCTCTTGCGCGATCGCGAGATTCGCTTTGGCGGTGTGGTTGCCAACAGGGAACGAAACGAGTACTCCGGCGGAATAGACCGGAAACCGGTTGTTCAGAAGATTGCGAATGGATTGATTGAGCCCGCCGGACAGATAAGACGGAACCGGCGTATTG
Source organism: Candidatus Rubrimentiphilum sp. (assembly GCA_035710515.1). Classification (NCBI taxonomy): domain Bacteria; kingdom Bacillati; phylum Vulcanimicrobiota; class Vulcanimicrobiia; order Vulcanimicrobiales; family Vulcanimicrobiaceae; genus Candidatus Rubrimentiphilum; species Candidatus Rubrimentiphilum sp. The sequence continues at coordinate 145,458 of DASTDE010000003.1, forward strand.
GAGCTCGGCAGCGGCTGAATCTGCTGCGACGGCGGCAGCGTCGGATTCACGGCTGCGATCAGGGCGTTGATCGCCAGCAGTTGCTGTGCGGAGCTCGCAAAGAACGGACTGCTCGCCGGATTGGTCGGCGTGCCGGCAAATCCGTTGCTCGTGTAGCCGAGCTGCAGATCGACCTGTGGCTTCGTCTGATTCTGAGCGTAGCGTAAATTGACGTCGGCGGCCGCGCGCTGTTCGCGGAACTCGCTAACTTCCGGCCGGTTGCGCAGTGCGGTCAGGACCAGGTCCGCCAGCGGCGGTTCTTGTGGCAGCTGAAGGACGGGCGCGGTCGGAACCAGATTCGCATTCCAAATCGGATCGTTCGGATTCGTGCTCAGAAGAGATTTGAGCTGATTCTGCAACGCTCCCACACGTTGGAGCGCAGAAAATACGTTCTCTTGAAAGACGGCTATCTGCGTGTTCGACTGAACGACGTCGATCGGCGCCGCAACGCCCTGGTTGGCGAGGCGAATATTGCTGTGCTGCTGCGTGATCGTACTACGCAGTGCATCTTCTTGAATCGCGGCGTTGCGCCAGGCCGCGACCAAGTCCCAGTAGACGTCCTCGACCTGCGCGATCGTATTCTCAGTGACGCCGAGCGCGTGTCCGGCCGCGGAACGGTCGTTGATCTGGGCCAGCAACAGATTGCGCGACGCATCGGTGATACCGCTATTCTTGCCGAGCGGCTGTGAAAAATTGACGGAAAAGACCGTGGGATACGTTGGGTTGAACGCGTTGATCGTGGTGTTGTCGTACGTTTGGCGGCCGGCGACGCTGACGCCGTACTGTTGTCCCGCAGGCGTTACGCCTTGCGCACCGGCCGTTACCGATGCGCTCCGTTGCACGATCGGACCGAAATTCGGTCCGGCAAAAAATGCGTTCTGCGGCGCTTCGGTTACGTACTGATACTGTGGCTGCACCGACAGACGAATATCGAACGCGCCTTGGGCGGCTTCGATCTGATAGTGCGCGATCCGCCGGTTGGCTTGCACGACGGCAAGGTCCGGATCGTTGGACAGCGCCATGCCGACCGCATTGTCGAGCGTAATACCGACGAACTCTTGCTGCGTAACGCCGATCACGTGAGGCGACGCCGCCGGAACGGCAGGCGCGGCGTAGCCCGGCGCGACCGCCGGTATCTTCGGCAGCACGGGCGCCGGAGCAGGCGTCGGTGCCGTAACGACTGCGAGAATGAGCGCTGCGAACACTACCGGACCAAAACTGAGGCTTCGACCGACATGCCAGGACGCATCGGGTATTTGTGCGTATCGGCGTCGTCGATTGAGATCCGCACCGGAATGCGCTGCGTCACTTTCACGAAGTTGCCCGTGGAGTTTTGCGTGGGAATCAGCGCATAGGTGTTCTGCGAGGCCGGGTTGATTGCGATGACGCGGCCGTGAAACGCCACGCCCTTATAGGCGTCGACGCTAATGTCGACCGGCTGCCCGGCGTGCATGCTGCCGACTTGCGTTTCCTTGAAGTTCGCCGTTATAAAGACTCGATTCGGAATCAGCGTCAACAGCGGCAGCCCGGCGCTTACCGTTTGTCCCACGTCAACTTGCTTTTCCCCGACGTAGCCCTCGATGGGCGAAACGATCCGGGTGTTCGCGAGATTCTGGCGCGCGAGTGCGACCGCGGCTTGCGCAACGGCGACTGTCGCCGGCCCTTGTGCCTGGCTGAGTTTACCCTGCGCGGATTGCACGCCGCCTTGCGCCGCGCTCACGCCCGCCTGAGCCGCGCCGATTCGTTGTTCGGCGGCATTGAGATTCGCAATCGCGACGTTCACATTGTCTTGCGCCGCACGGTATTGCGATTGCGCTAACGCATAAGCGGCGCGTATCGCGTCGAGTTGTTGCCGCGGCAAGTCCCCGCTCCGTACAAGCGACAGCGTACGTTCGTAATCGGCTCGCGCGCGCGTCAGCGCCTGCGCAGCGCCCGGCAAGGCGGCTTGCGCAGCTTGCACTTGCGCTTGCGCGGCCGATGCGCCGGCCTGCGCGACCGGAACCTGCGCGGCTGCTCCTTGAACCTCGCCCTGCGCCTGCGCAACAGCTCCCGAGCCCTGTTGGATCCCGGCTTGCTGATTTTGCATCGCGAGTTGCAAGTTTGCCTGGGCCTGGTCCAGCGCCGCACGCTCGGAAGCGTTGTCCAAGACGATCAGCACCTGGCCCTTGTGCACCGGTTTATCCGTATCGGTCAGAATCCGATCGACCCGCTCATTGATCTTGCTCGTTATCGCGACGGTGTTTGCATCGATGCGCGCGTCGTCGGTGGATTGATGGACGCGAGCGTACGCATACCAGCGAATCAGCCAAATCGAAAGGAGAATCGCAACGACGACGCCCGCTGCGATGAGGAGCGGGCGGAAGTTCCGGTTCGGCCCCGTTTCAACCACGCCGGCCGGGACGTCGCCGCGGGTCACGTTTGTCTGCTCGAGTGTGTCCACTATTGCTTCCTTGCCCCATTCAGAAACATTCCTACCTGAAATTCCGCAACGTGCTTTGGCTCGGCCGCGTACTCTTCGGGAAAGCGCTTGCGCCCCATCACGTACGAGAACACCATGCCCATGAAGAAACGCGCCAGGAACAACGGGTTGCCCGAGAGCTCCCCGTTTGCGACGCGCTTGCCCATATAGTCAGCGATGATCTTCTTGATGGCGGTCGGTGCCCGCCAGGCGGCATCACCTACCGAACCCTGGGCCTCTTCTTCGGCCAGCGACATGACGATCAGGTCCCGCACGCTCTCCATGCGCTGCATCAGGGCCATCGCGATGCGGCGCAGATCGAGTTCCAGGTCGCCGTCCAGGCTGGCCAGCAACTCTTGGAGTTCGACGGTGCTGCAATAATGTTCGACGCACGCCTCGATGAGCGCGTCCTTGTTGCCGAAATGCCGGAAGAGCGTCGCTTCGTTGACCGCGGCCAAATCGGCGATTTCGCGGGTCGTGGTTCCGCGCCGGCCCTTTTGCGCAAGCAACGTGCGCGTAGCCGTCAGAATTCGCAGGCGGGTCTCGCCGGGCGAACGGGTTGCGGTTTGAATCTGTTGCAGCGCCATCTAGTTCTTGTTCGTGAAGACTGAGTCCGCAACCGGGACGTTCGTCTTATACGGGTCGAACGACGAATCAGCGACGGCGCGCACGCGGTATTGAACGTCGACGTGCTGCGAGGCGATAAGGCTATATCCGCCTTCGCTCCGGTACGCTTGAGTCATCGTGATGGTGCCCTTGAAGTAATGCCATTCCATGCGCGCGATCGCGTATGTGTTCGGATCCACAAAGGCCACGGTTTCCTTGATTTGATCGCTGTAGATCTTCTTGGTCATGTTCAAAATCAAGTACTGCCGGCCGCCGACGGTGCGCATTCCGGTGTAAACGATCTTGGAGTCTTTCTCCCAGCCGAGCGGATCGTCGACATCCGCAAAGAGCTTGTCGAAGCCCTTCATATACGAAGGCGCGTGATCGAAGACGACTTCGTAGTTGGCGGGACGCTTGTAATACGCCGTGCCGTCCAGATGCGGCGAGAGCCACGGAAAGCTCAACATGCGAACTTGGACGTGCATGCGGGCCTGAAACGAATTCAGCGAAGCGTTGCGCGCTTTGATGCGCGCTATCACCTCGGCTGCATTGCGGGGCGCCGGATTCGACGTCGGAGCGGCCGCAAGTAAAACGGCTGCGAACGAAATAGCGGCTATGCGCTTGATTGTCTGGGCGGTCATCGATCTTTCCTAAGGATTTCAGTGCAAGTACTTACTTGCATAACGCATCCTAGCACCAGAGGGTTTCCAGGGCAAGCCCCTCGAGGAGTGCGGACCCAGCCGCGGCGTGAAAAGCGCCCTGATGCTCACCGAAGGCCTCTTGAAGCAGGCGGCAGCCAAGGCTGGACTGGCGCCGGCCTCGCTGGTCGTCACGCGCCTGGACCGGCCGGGACCCCGGCTGGCAATCGAGCCGGATCGCCCGTTCTATCCCGCGAGCATGATCAAAACACCGCTGGCCCTGGCTGCCTACGCCTTGGTCCAAAGCGGCGAGCTGAACCCGGATGAAAGCTACCAGGTGACGCAAGCCAACATGACGGCCAATGACAAAGAGTCGCCGCTTGTCCCCGGCTTTGCAGCACCTCTCCATCAGCTGATCGAGCTCATGCTGACGATCTCGGACAACGTGGCTACGAATATGCTCTTCGACGTAGTGGGACGTGAACGCGCGACGGAGACCGTCCAGAACCAATTCGGGCTTACAAAGACCGCGTTCTACCGGAAACTTTCAGGCAGCGAGCCGTTGATTGCCGATCCGGATTGGGACGGCGTCCATCGCAATTCGCATCCGGCGGGTGATGCGGCGCGGCTGTTCGAGATGATCGCGCGTGATGACGTGCCGTTCGCCGGCGAATTGCGAAGCATCCTAGGCCGCCAGCAATGGAACAATAAATTATCGGCCGGCCTCTCTCCCGGCGATCGTTTCGCGCATAAGACGGGCGACACCGACGAAGTGACGCACGATGGCGGCATCCTGCATACGGAGCAAAGCGCGTCTTACGCGATCGTCGTCTACACGGGTTTGGTTTCCAACGACGCCAACAACGCGAAGTTCGGCCCGTTCATGAGCGCGATTCGCGCCGAGTTGTAAGCCGCAGCTAAGGCCGAATCGGGGTGTGGAGCTTGTGGCGCTGCACAAACGCCTCGACCAACTTGCCCTTAGTGAAACGGTACGTCGTGACTATCCACGTGTCGCCCTGGCTGTGGACATCGGCAAATAAGAACGTCGGCGTAAAACGAACGTGAAACCAATTGATCGGATCCGGGCAGCCGTCGTAGAGCGACGCCAACTTTCCACCCAATTGCACAGCCTTTGAATCGTTGACGAGATACGCGCGCGCTTCATTGTAGCAGCCTTTTGGCGGGGCGCACTGAAAGACGACCACGGCCAACCTTGCGCCGCCGACTTGGCCCTGCGAGACTTGCTGAATGCTCGCGTCAATGTCCGTCCCCTCAGTCGCGACGAGCGCAGGATACGTGTACTTGCCGTCGCGCATTTTTGCCGGCGACTTCTCGCACGGCGTATTCGCATAGGTCATGTTTCCAAAGTCCACGCCCCACGCGACGTTTGCGGATGTTGCGGCCGTCGCCGCTGAACTCAGGTTTATGATGATGGCAGCTGCGAGTAAAGCAGCGTACGAAACCCTCCATCTCACGAGCATGTTTTTCTCCTAAATAACGCGCGCACCGCCGCGATACACCGCGGCCGCAAGATTGCCTCCAAATTGCCAGCCAAATTCTTCAGGCGCGCCGATCTGAAGTGCCACGAAATCGGCCGGATCGCCCGCGCGCAGGCGGCCGGCGGGTAAGCGCAAGGATTTCGCCGATGCAACCGTCACTCCATACAGCGCTTCTGCCGCGCTCAGCCCGTAGAGCCTGCGCGCATAGTTCGCAACAGTTTGGAGGTTGAAGCAAGGCGATGTTCCCGGGTTGTAATCGCTCGCGAGAGCAACGGTCCCGCCGCGTTCGAGGATCCGCCGGACCGGCGCTCGCTCGGGAAGATCGAGATATGCGGTAGTGGCGGGGCACGCAACCGTCACGATCTCACGCTCGACAATCGCGGCGACGTCCTCTTCACGGATGTAGTTGCAATGATCGACCGTATCCACGCCGGCCTGCGCAGCCGTCGCCACCGCCCCGCTGTACGACATCTCATCGCAATGCGCGCGCAGGCGCAGGCCTTGCGAACGCGACGCGTTCAAGTAGCGCAGCGTTTGCGCCGGCGAGAAAAACCCCGGTTCGCAAAATATATCCGCGTTTACAGCCCCATGCGCGCGGGCCTCGGGCAACACATCCGCGATCAGGTAATCCACATACGCGTCCGCATCATCAAATTCGCTCGGCACCGCATGCGCGCCCAGAAACGTCGCCACCAGCCGCGGCAGCCCAGGCTCATCGTTGTGTGCGTCGATCAGGTCGAGCATCGCCAACTCGCCGGCTTTCGTCAACGCGTAGCCGGTTTTTACTTCGGCTGTCGTCGTGCCGTGCGCCAGCATCAGCTTCAAGCGCGCTTCAACTGTCTGCCAAAATGCCTCCGGGTTTTTCAGCGCTTCCCGGGTCTTCTCTACGGTATCCAGCATCGTTTTGCCGGGTGCGCGCATGCCCGCAAAAAGCGGGTGCGTGTGCGCGTCGACAAAGCCGGGCACGATCACGCAGTCGCGCAGGTCGACGATTTCGATGTGCGTCCCTTCGACTTCGCTCAGGGGTGGTTCGACAGGCTCACCATGACACTGAGGCGCCCGCTCACCATGACACAGGGAAGCGTCGCCGCCCACGGCGCTAATAACGCCGTCGTCGATCAGAATCGCGCCGTCTTTGATCAGGCCGAGCTCTTCAAACGTGATGCCGTTCTGCGGAGCGTCGGTGTCGCAGGTGACGATCGCTCCGGCGCGGACGAGCGTGCTAGCCAACTACAAGCGCCAATCGATGCCTTTGGAGTCGGCCGTCTCGATCGCCGTTTCGTAGCCGGCGTCGGCGTGCCTCACCACGCCCAATCCGGGATCGGTTGTCAGCACGCACTCGAGCCGGTCGCGCGCGTCGTCCGTGCCGTCAGCCACAACCACCATACCCGCGTGCAAGCTGTACCCGATGCCGACGCCGCCGCCATGGTGGAACGATACCCAGTGTGCGCCCGCCGCGGTATTCAAAAGAGCGTTGAGAACCGGCCAATCCGCAATTGCGTCGCTGCCGTCGCGCATCGCTTCTGTTTCGCGATAGGGTGAGGCAACGCTGCCGGTGTCGAGGTGATCGCGGCCGATAACGATCGGCGCGCGCAGCTCGCCGGTGCGCACCAATTCGTTGAATCGCAAACCGGCCTTCGCTCGATCGCCGTATGCCAGCCAGCAGATCCGCGCCGGTAAACCTTGAAACGCAACTCGTTCGCGGGCCAGTGTGATCCAGCGGCGCAGCGACGCGTCATCGGGAAACAGGCGCAACAGTTCCTCATCGCAGCGCGCGATGTCGTCCGGCTCGCCCGAGAGCGCCGCAAAGCGAAACGGTCCACTGCCGCGACAGAACAGCGGCCGGATGAAGGCTGGAACGAAGCCCGGAAAATCGAACGCGCGCTCGACGCCTGCGCGCTGCGCCATCGCCCGAATGTTGTTTCCGTAATCGAAGACGACAGCGCCCGCTTGCTGAAACTGCAGCATCGCGCGCACATGCTCGGCGACGGTTGCAAATGCGCGCCGCTCGTATTCCTGCGGATCGCGCGAGCGCAACTCCGCGGCTTCCTCCACCGAAAGGCCGGCCGGAACATAAGCGCCGATCATATCGTGCGCCGGCGTCTGGTCGGTGACGACGTCGGGTCGTAATCCTTCAGCCACCAGCGCAGGGAACTCCGTGCCCGCGTTCCCCCGATAGCCAATCGAGATTGCATTCCCGGCCGCGCGCGCGGTTTCGACCTCGCGCAACGCTTCTTCACGCGAGGCAACAACGCGGTCCAAGTATTTCAGCTCGCGGCGGCGTTCGAGCCGCGAAGGATCGACGTCGACGATCAGCGCGATCCCTTCGTTCATCGTAATCGCCAACGGCTGCGCGCCGCCCATGCCGCCCGCGCCGGCCGTTAGCGTCACGCGCCCGCGCAGCGCGCCGCCGAAATGCTGGCGCGCGAGTTCCGCAAACGTCTCGTACGTGCCCTGAACGATGCCTTGCGATCCGATGTAAATCCACGAGCCCGCGGTCATCTGCCCGTACATCGTCAAACCTTGCGCTTCGAGTTCGCGGAAAGTCTTGAGATCGGCCCACTTGGGGACGACATTTGCGTTGGCGATCAGGACGCGCGGCGCGCGCGTGTGTGTTTTAAAGACCGCCACCGGCTTGCCGCTCTGCACCAGCAGCGTCTCGTCGCTTTTTAGGCGCTTAAGCGTGCGGACGATCGCCTCAAACGCCTGCCACGAACGCGCCGCGCGTCCGTTTCCGCCATAGACGATCAAATCGTCCGGGCGTTCGGCGACGTCGGGATCGAGATTGTTCATCAGCATGCGCAGCGCGGCTTCTTGCGGCCACGCTTGGCACGAGAGCTCCGTCCCGCGCGGCGCGCGCACGGTCCGAGCCGCCGGCGGCGCCTTCACAGCAGCGCCCTCCCGATAGCCTTCTCGGCCGCGGCGACCAGCTTTCCGCTTCGGATCAGCTCGCGCGCGGACTCGATGTCGGGCGCCGGCGCCCGATCGTCGCTCCAGGGTGCAATTCGCTCGCGCGCGGCTTCATGCGCCGCCTGCGTCCCGTCGCCGGAACGCAACGGCCGCCGAAAATCGGTTGCGCACATCGCGCCGAGCAGTTCGCAGGCCAGCGAACCTTCGACATTGTCCAAGACGCGATCCAGATTTAGCGCTGCCGTCATCCCCATGCTGACGTGATCTTCCTGACCGGCGGAGGTCGGAATGGAATCCACACTGTTCGGCCACGCCAAGCCTTTGTTCTCCGAAACGAGCGCGGCCGACGTGTACTGCACGATCATCAGTCCCGATTGCAAGCCCGAGCGTCCACTCAAGAATAGCGGCAGCCCGCGCTCCTCGCCATTCAACAAGAGGTACAAACGGCGCTCGCTGATGCCTGCCAACTCCGCCAGCGCGATCTTCAGCAGGTCGCTCGCCAGTGCGACGGGTTGTCCGTGGAAGTTGCCGCCGGTCAAGAATACGCCGTCGTCGGGGAAGACGAGCGGATTGTCCGTCACCGAAATCGCTTCGGTCTCGATCACGCGGCGCGCGTGGGCAGTGGCATCCCGCACCGTCCCATGAACGACGGGGATACACCGGTACGAATAGGGATCTTGCACGCGCCCGCACTCGCGGTGCGATTCGATAATCTGCGAACCGCGCAGCAGCGCGCGCAAGCCATCCGCCACGGCGGCTTGGCCCGGATGCGGACGCAAGGCGTTGATGCGGCGATCGAAGACCCGGTCCGTTCCCAGAAACGCCTCGAGCGACATCGCGCCAATCACATCGGCGGCTGCGATCAGCGATTCCGCGCGCAACAAGCACAGGGCGGCTATGCCGGTCATCACTTCCGTGCCGTTGACCAGCGAGAGCCCTTCTTTGGCGGCAAGCGTGATCGGCTTGAGGCCGGCGAGCTCCAGCGCTCGCGCGCTGCTCATGCGCTCGCCGCGAAAAAATGCCTCCCCCTCGCCGATGAGGGTCAGCGTCATGTGCGCCAGTGGCGCCAGATCGCCGCTCGCACCGACCGAACCTCGCGAAGGGACTAAGGGCGTCACGCCGCGATTCAGCAACGCCGCCAACAGATCGAGCGTCTCTTCGCGGATGCCTGAATGGCCGGCGGCCAGCGAGCTCACGCGCAAGACGCCTGCAGCGCGCACGAACGGTTCCGATAGCGGCTCGCCGGTGCCGGCGGCGTGACTGCGAACGAGATTCAATTGCAGTTGGTTGGCGTCCGCGGGCGCGATCGTCACGTTTGCCAGCCGCCCAAAGCCCGTCGTCACGCCGTAGATGGGTTCGCCCTGCGCGAATTTTTCTTCGACCAAACGTCTGGCGGCGGCTACGCGTTTGCGTGCGCCGCCCTCTATGCGAACCTCTGCGCCTTGTTCGGCGACGGCCCGAATCGCTTCGAGTGTCAGCCGCCTTCCGTCGATTTCAACGGCGGCGGCGCCGGTAGCTACAGAGACCCCCAATTCGGTTTAGACCCCGACGCAAACGGCGGTCCCGCCGAAATGACGACAGCTTCATGGTTGCGCAGCGGAATGAGCTTCGGATCGCGCGTCCATACATGACCGTTAACAGTGAAGCGCAGGGCGCCGCCGCGCGGCGCTCTTAATCTGCCGGCTTGGGTGCGGCTTAACGGCACCGCCCAAATATCGAAGAACTGTCCCAACGTGAAGAGTTGATTCACCGGAGATTCGATGTGGATCATCCCGTTGTTCGAATGCGTGTGCAGCCAGTACAGACAGCCGACGCCGAGCGGAATTCCGATGTTGCCGGGAACCGTTACCTGACGCCCGCGGTCGAACATTTGCAGATTCGCGTGAATGTGCAGGGCCGCGCCCTCGCCATAGTCACAGCGAATACCGTCAATCGGCAACCCGCCGAGCATGTTCTGCGCGCGCGCCGGTGTAGCCGGCAACGCGATGATTGCAGCCAGTGCGATGAAGACAAGAGTGGAACATCTGTGCATAACTAAAGTTTTTTGTGGAAACGTTGTGAGTATGCCAACCGCCCCCTTGCATACGACTTTTAAGCCGTGATACCATCCATTCACTTCGATAAAACGAAGGGCGATGAACGTATCGGTCGCGACTGGAACATGTTGACGAAGGCCGGGATGACCGGCAATCTGAGTGAGTCAGTCAAACCGCCGGGTACGGCGTCAGTGGGGCTCCTTCACGGGAGTCAAACAGGCGAAGACCGGTGAGTGAATACGTCGGGGCCCCGGAGAAATCTGGGGCTTCGTCATTTCTCCCGGTAGTTCGATGCAATCTCCGCCAGCAGGCTCCGGAGCCGTTCCCGCGCTTGCGGCGGCGCTAAGATTTCGGCTTGCGCTCCCCAGCCTAGAATCCAGCGGACCAATTCGTCCACGTCGGCGACACGGTAGGTGATCTCGACGGAGCCGTCCTCGCCCCGGTCGACCGACCTGTCGGCCACAACGCGCGCCGCGGTCGCGGCCTTGGCTACGCGCTGAGCGAAACGCACGCGAACCTCCGTCGTCTCGCCGCCGTGCAAAACGCCGCTGATCGAGCCCGCGGCAAAATCCTCGACGTTAAAAGCGGCCGGCTTAACAAAGGTTTGCGTCGTGACCGTCAGCTTGGAAATGCTGTCCACCGCGAAGACGCGCATGTCGCGGCGGCCGTGATCGTAGGCCACGCAGTAGACGCGTCCCGAGTTCACAACGAAGCCGTACGGGTCGGCGCGCCGCTTGGACTTGACGCCCTCCTTGTCTTCATAGGTGAAGGTCACGCTGCGCGAACTCCGTTCGGCCGAGCTGAGGAGGCCGAAAGCCTTTTCGCCTTCTTTGTCCAGGCGGATCTCGCTGAGCCGGAACGCGACCGAGGACGGAGTCTGCAGGCGCTCTTTCACGCCGCTGCCTGTCGAGCCGACGACCTTGGCGGTAACCTCGTCCACATAAGCCCCGATGGTGCCACCCAGCGTCGCGCCGATGGAGCGCAAGGCGACGAGTCCAAAGAGCTCGCTGCTGCTTAGCTCAAGCCGTTTTAGGCTATAGCCGTCTGCAAAACGATAGAGGTTGGCCGAGCGGTCGAAATACCACGGGAAGCCCGCGTCGGCCAGCACGGCCAGGTAGCGCCGCAAACTGCGCGTGCTGGGACGGCGATCGCCCTCGGCGATGCGATCCTTTAGGTCCTCGAAAGAAAACCGGCCCTCGTCGATAGCGTTGAGCAACCGGACGAGCAGAACGATCTTCGGCTCACTCGGCCGCTCCACGGATTCATTGTGCCATTTAATTGGCGCAATGTCAGCGGCCGGTTGGTTCAGGCGCCGGTGTCGGACTGGCGGGCGACGGCGAGGACTGCGTCTTTGGGAAGCACCCGTCGGGCGCCGTGATCGGAGGCGCTGACGGAATGGGCGGCGTTACGGTCAGCCCGACCTCGAGCGGATAGTTGGAGCCGCCGTCGGTCATCGTCTGGAGCTGAATGTTCGATTGGCCCGGCTGCACGGTCAGCGGTTGGCCGATCTGGTAGCGCTGCGAAAGCCGGACACAGCCGACGTCGATCGGCGGCAGCGCGCCGTTGATGACGAAGCTGCTGCGGAGCGGCCCACCCATGGGCGATTCATACAGATAGATCGTGGCCGGTTGTCCTGTGGCATTGTTCACGGTGAAATCGATGGTGCGCCAGACGCCGTACTCGCCGAAGTCGCGCCCTTCGGGCGGCTCGACCACCGGCGGACTCTGCAGGCCGTAGTTCAGCGACGCGTCTTCACCACCGACGGTGTACGATAGCGCTTCATGTGCGTAACCGGCAACGTTGAAGACGCCGGTGCGATGGTGTCCGTCGCCTGGAAGTTTGGCTTGGGCCAGCAGCGAGGGAATGGACGCGTCAGGCGTTTCCGGCGCGACCGAAAGCACTGTGACGTCAACCGGGCCGCCGGAAACAACGCGAACGTCGACAGTACCGGCCGCGCCTGCCAGGCTCGTCAGCGGGAATCGCTCGGCAACATAGGGTGATTGAGGGTCAACCGTTACGATGATGCCTTGATTCGCGGGTTTTTGAACCAGGAAGTCGCGCGTAACGAAGTGACCCACCGTCATGACGTCGATATTGGGACCGCGGGAGACGTCGATGAGCTGAACCGTCGCGGAACCGGCGGGCGCCGAAAAGGCGACGACGAGATCGTGCGGCTGATTGTTGTTATCGTGATAGTAGTAGAGGCGGGCCGGCTGACCCGGTGAGACGCGGCCGCGATAGAGCACGCCTTCGGTGGTGATATGTTCGGGATCGTCGTCGTACAGCAGCAGCGACGGCGCGAACGACTCGGTTGGAACGTTCTGAAGGTTGACGTTGACAACGCTGTTCACCGGATAGTATTGATCGCCGCCGGTAATCTGAACTTGCGCATCGAACGCGCCAATGCTTCCGGGCGCCAGGGCGGACGGTAAAGCAAAACTCGTTTGCGGGTTTGCTCCCGGCGCAGACTGCACGTTTTGAAGAAGCGCTTTTTGGACCGTCTTCTGAAGCCACGCTTGGTCGACGGGATTGCCGGTATATCGCAAGCTTAACGATTGCGCGGCGATCGTGCCCGCATCCAAACCGACGCGCACCGGCACCGTTATGCTTTGATTGGTCGCGTCCGTTACTGTCAGCGTTGCGCGCCCGAGGGTTTGGCCGGCCGTTAACGTCAGGACGTGCGCCGCTTGATCGACAGACCATGTTGCAATCGGGTTGTCGATCGCTGCGGTTACTGCTCCGTTTGCGCCGGCGATTGTGATGCGCAGGACGTTCCCGGGATAAAGATGATCTGCCGCGGCCGGCTGCGCGCTAAGCGCCGGCGCGACAGTCGGCGACGCGATGGGTGACGGGGAAGGCGCGGGAGACGCGCCGGACGGCGCCGGCGGCGTTCCTTGCAAGAGTGCCGCCAACAGAGCGGCCGCTAACTGCATGTATCCCATGACGTACTAACGTCACGGCCGTTCTTCACGATAGCACGTGGTCCCGCGTGCTTGCTTTAGCAGCAACCCATTCCGGCAAGTATCAGCGTGAACAGAGATACCAACCCTATTACACCTGCGCCAACATAGATCGCAACGTGGAGAGTCAGATTCTTCTTTTCGCTTGAAGCCCTGCGAAATATGACTAGGTTGGCGATAGAAAGGCCGATCGCAAAGACTAGCGCTAGCGTCACTGGCCACAAAATAATCGGGACTCTGAGCCAATAGACCAAATCACTAATCATCAGGTCCACTAGGCGAACATCACCGCGGCCCTCGACTACGCTCGGGCGTGGTTCGACCGGGCGTTCGCAACGCGAACGCCGCTCACCATGACACAAAAGGGCGTCGCCCGTCGCACACAGATGTTGTGGCGAGCTACGTTGTGGCGTGCTCCGGTTCGCGGGGCGGCGGCGGCTCGATGCCGGGAATCTTGCTGAAGCGCAGCTTCTCTGGGTTGGCCGGATCGACTTCGCCCAAGATCCGGTCGCCGTTGCCGAAGCGTCCGCGCAGCATCTCTTCTGCGAGTTCGTCCTCGACTTCGCGCTGAATTGCGCGACGCAGCGGACGCGCGCCGAACTGCGGATCCCAGCCTTTTTTCGCCAGCAACGATTTGGCTTCCTCAGTCACTTCGAGGTGCATGCCTTGTGCCCGCACCTCACGCATGACTTTCTCGAGTTCCAGCCCGACGATCTCTTCGATCTGCGGACGCGTGAGCTGATGGAAGACCACGGTTTCGTCGAGCCGGTTGAGGAACTCCGGACGGAACGTGTGTTTGACTTCCTCGAGCACTTTGTTCTTCATGCGCTCGTACGCGCGTTGCTCGTCTTCTTCCGAATTCTTTTGCGTGCGGAAGCCGATGTCGCTCGTCGTTTGCATGCCCATCGCGCCGATGTTTGACGTCAAAACGATCACGGTGTTTTTGAAGTCCACCTGACGGCCTTGGGAATCGGTCAAGCGGCCATCGTCCAAAACTTGCAATAGCAGGTTGAAGACGTCGGGATGGGCTTTCTCGATCTCGTCGAGCAGCACGACGGCGTATGGACGGCGCCGCACGGCCTCGGTGAGCTGGCCGCCTTCTTCGTAACCCACATATCCGGGCGGTGCGCCAACCAGGCGCGAGACCGCATATTTCTCCATGTACTCGGACATGTCGATGCGGATCATCGATTCCTGATCGTCGAATAGGAATTCCGCGACGCTGCGCGCCACTTCCGTCTTGCCGACGCCAGTCGGGCCGAGGAACAGGAAGCAGCCGATGGGGCGGCTCGGGTTCTTCAGGCCGGCGCGTGAACGGCGGATGGCGCGCGTGATGACTTCGATCGATTCTTCTTGACCGACGACGCGCTTGTGCAGCGACTCCTTCATGTTGAGGAGTTTCTCGGTCTCGGCTTGCGCTAGCCGGCTAACCGGAATCTTCGTCCATGACGAGACGATGTGCGCGATGTCTTCGTCGGTAACTTTGAGGACCTTGTCGCTCTGCGCGCGGCGCTCTTGCCACTCGGTTTCGAGGCGCGCTTTTTCGAGCCGCAGTTTTTCCTCGCGGTCGCGCATTTCGGCGGCTTTGTCGAACTCTTGCGCTTTGACGACCGCTTCTTTCTCCGCGACCATCTTGCGCAGCTGCGCATCGACGTCGCGGATCTCTTGCGGCGCCAAGCCGGCTTGCAGACGCACGCGCGAGGCGGCTTCGTCGATCAGATCGACGGCCTTGTCCGGCAAGAAGCGATCGGTGATGTAGCGATCGCCGAGACGCGCGGCCGCAGCCAGCGCTTCGTCGGTAATCTGCACTTTGTGGTGCGCTTCATAACGGTCGCGCAGGCCTTTGAGGATCTCGATCGTCTCCTCGACGCTCGGCTCGCCGACCATGACCGGCTGAAAGCGCCGTTCGAGGGCTGAGTCTTTTTCGATGTGCTTGCGGAATTCGTTGAGCGTCGTCGCGCCGATGCATTGCAGTTCGCCGCGCGCCAGCGCCGGCTTGATGATGTTGCTCGCGTCGATCGCGCCTTCGGCTGCGCCCGCACCGACCAGCGTGTGCAGCTCGTCGATGAACAGAATGATCTCGCCCGAAGCGCCGCGGATTTCGTCCATCACGCGCTTCATGCGCTCTTCGAATTCACCGCGATACTTGGTTCCGGCGACCAGCCCCGCGAGATCGAGAGTGATCACGCGCTTGTCGAGCAGCGGCTCGGGAATGTCGCCCTTGATGACGCGCTGCGCCAAACCTTCGGCGATCGCGGTCTTGCCGACGCCGGGTTCGCCAATCAGCGCCGGATTGTTTTTCGTGCGGCGCGAGAGAATTTGAATGACGCGTTCGATCTCGGTCGCGCGGCCGATGACCGGGTCGAGTTTGTTCTCGCGCGCGAGCTGTGTGAGATCGCGGCCGTACGCATCGAGCGTCGGCGTCTTGCTTTTGCCTTTGGGCGGTGAGGGCTGACCTTCGGCTCCCAGCAGCGAGGTCGTCTGCACGCGCACCTTCGCCGGGTCGACGCCGAGGTTAGTCAGCACGCGCGCGGCGACGCCTTCGCCTTCGCGGATCAACCCTAAAAGCAGATGCTCGGTGCCGATATAATTGTGGTTGAGCTGCCGCGCTTCTTCAAACGCAAGTTCGATCACGCGTTTGGCACGCGGCGTGAAGACCATCTCTTGCTGCACCGTCTGGCCGCCGCGGCCGACGATCGCTTCGACTTCTTGACGGACTTTGGCCAGATTGACGCCCAGGGTCTCAAGAACTTTGGCCGCCAGGCTTTCGCCCTCGGAGATGATGCCGAGCAGAATGTGCTCGGTGCCGATGTAGTTGTTACCGAGCCGCTGAGCCTCTTCCTGAGCCAGCACAATGCTGCGCCGGGCTCGCTCGGTAAATGGTTCCCACATTGACATGTTCGATCTCTCCTACTGCCCTATACCCGCTCGGGTCTCTGAAGGTTGAACTATTAACACCGCTCCAACGTTACGGGCTGCGCTCGCTTTGGTCAGAAGCTGAACCGCACGCCCAGGAAACCGGCCGTGGCTCCGGCGTCCTTGGTCTGCCGGTAGAGCCGTATTTCGAGCGAGGTGAACGGGGCGAACGACTTGCCCGCGAAGATCGTCAGGACCGGCCCGGTGCTGTGGTCGCTGGAGAGGTTGGACACGCCGGCGCCGGCGCCAATGTAGGCGCCCCCGAAACCGCCCCCCGTGAAGCCTCGAATCTCCCCGGTCGCCGCGTACCCGCCCCCGGCGCCTATGGGGGTGAGCAACGATGCCTGCACTTCCAGCGGCACGGCCGGAATGGAGGCGCCGGTGCTGACGATAACCGCACCGCCGCTGGAGGTCGGCGCGTTCCGGGTGAATCCGCCCGCCGCTATCGAAATCGATGCCGAGGCGGTCGCAGGCAACGCTACCAGCGCCGCGAGGGTTGCAACGATTAACAGTGTAGGACGCATGGACTAGAGGCTTTGCCGTTCATAAATGCGAGGCCTCGCTGAAACCGCAAGAAGGGACACAATGCCAACCGTCGATCAGGTCCGCGAAGCGCTCGCCGAAGTCAAGGATCCGGAACTCCAGCTCGGCATTTTGGAGCTCGGCCTCGTCTACGACGTCGCCGTGCAAGGCGATAACGGCGAACACGTCGTCGTGACGATGACGTTAACGTCGCCGATGTGTCCGGTGGGGCCGATGTTCAAGCAATCGGTTGAAGATCGCGTCAAGGCGGTCGAGGGCGTTAAAGACGTCGTCGTCGACATCACATTTACGCCGCCGTGGGATCCAAAAGAAATGGCAAGCGACGACGTGAAGGCGCTGCTTGGAATCTGGTAGCTAGCGCATCATTCTCGGCGCACTGCCGAATGTAAGTCCGGGCACCATCCACAACAGCTGAAACGCCGAATTAAACGGGTTTACATAATAGTGGCTCCAAGGTGGTATGTAAACGTCCGCGGTCTCGTACGGATTAACGAGCGGCGGCCAATCGCGCACCATGACTATGGTTCTGAGTGGCTTCGACATCGCGATCGCTACAACAGTGGCTCCAACGTCTCCGACTACGTCAACACCGATTGACGTTCTGTCATAGCCCTTCTTCGAAACCGTAAGTACGTATCTGCCAAAAACTAAGTTGATGAAGGCGAATCTGCCTGCTTGGTCGGTCTTGACGCTTTGGTCCCCTTGAAGCGACGCCACCGTTACGAACGCGTCGGCGATTGGCTCATTTGTTGCCGAGTCGCGAACAGTCCCACATAAAACGCCTGAGCCCGACGCAAGAACGTTTCCCGTGGCAAGCAACGCGATCACCAGGACCAGCACACTTCCTGCTCGCATGGCCGCTTCAACGCTTCGTCGTCACGCGGCGTGACGCTACCCTTCGTTACCTCAGGGTCCTTCGATACCTCAGGATGACAAGCCGGCGCTAAGAGCGCGGGAAAATTTCGCCGGCCTCGATACCGTTGCGCAATGTCATCCGGCCGATATGCCGCAGGGTCAAGAACTTCCCCCGAACCGAGACGCGGTCGCCTTCGCGGATGGGCGTGTGCTCGCGCATGAAAACCTGCACGCAGGTTCCATCGCACAGCAAGAACGTTTCGGCCGGCGTTCCCATCGAAATGCCGAGAAATTGCCGCATGGCGTGGACTCTCCCCGTCACGGCCACGGAATGCCCGGAATAGTATGCTGGATTGCGCATTATCTCCGATGCCGTCGCCGGATAATCGATGAACGGCCCGCAGCCCGCGAAGAGCGGAAACAATAAGCACGTGAAAGCATGAATCATCGCGGGAACCTCACGGCGCTTCCCATCAGCCGTTTCTGCGCGTAGAGCTGCGCGTCGGCCTGACGCAGCGACCCGTCCACGTCGAGTGGATTGAACGGCGCGATTCCCCACGATACCGTCAACGGTACCGGTTCGTGCGCCTCCATCACCTCGAGCGGCTGCGGCGGCTTCATGCGCGTGACCCGATCGCGTGCTTGCTCAGCCGACAAGCCCACGAGCAGGAGAACGAACTCGTCGCCACCCCAGCGGAAGACGTAATCCTGCGCTCGCGCCACCTCGCGCAAACGCTGAGCGACGCTGAGCAGCGCGCGGTCGCCATTATGATGGCCGAACGTATCGTTGATGCGCTTCAAATTATTCAGGTCGAGAATGACGATGTGCGCCTGATCCGCTCGGCTGCGAAATCCGTCGGTCAGCGTGTAAAATGCGTAGCGGTTATTCAAACCGGTCAATGCATCCACTTTCGCCGCTACTTCCAAACTCGTGAGTGCCCGGCTCAGCGCAGCGTTCCCGTCCTCGACTTCGACGCGCAATTCATCCAGCAAAGCAATGATCTGCCCCATAGCGAGCATCGTCGCCAAAATTCCGCCGCCGACGAGTTCGGCCGACCAGTAAAGCGCGTTCAGTTCGGCATGCTGCAACCCGAGATACGCGGAGCTGATCAATGTCCGCGCCATCAAGAGCGAAAGCAGTAGCGCCGATATGAAGATCGGCCTGACTCCGCTGAAACGGCTCTCGTGCATGAATGGACATATTGCGACGGCTATAAGCATTGCAGCAACGAAGAGCGTGATTTCCGGGCCGATCAAAGCTCCAGTCAGATCCGTGCGCGATGTAAAGAACAGCGCCACGATTGCGCCGGCCACCACCAGCGCATTCGCCCATGCCGGCACGCCTTTCGTCTTTGCGAACTCGTAGCAGCCGGCGACGGCACTGTACCCGGACGCAACGCACAAAAGGGTCCCGACATAGGCCATGGCCGTTTCGAGGCCACCGCTGTGCTGTCCGATCGCTTCGGCGGCCAGCGCGAAAGCGAACAAGGTCCATGCCCGGAACCACCAGCGCCCGCGCTCGTCGTTGGTCGCGCGCATCAACAGCAAGAAGAAACCCGCGATGATCGCCATCGCGACGCTTTCGATGGTCAGGATGAGCTGCAGGAGGCTCTGTGCGCCGAGCTCGATCACTCGCGGACCGCTCTCTTATAGGAGAAAACGCTCATCCGTTCAAGCCCAGAAGCGGTGAAGAGCAACCAGGCAAAATACGCGGAGCTGAAGCGCAAGCGCGAGCTGGCGGCTGCGCCGGCCGGGGCCGAGGCGATAGAAAAGCAGCACCATCGCGGAAAGCGCACGGCCCGCGAGCGTATAGACATCCTGGTCGATGCAAACTCATTTATCGAACTCGATCAGTTCGCCGTACACCGCACGACGGCGTTTGGGCTTGGCGAACGCGAATTCTTGGGTGACGGCGTCATCACGGGGCGCGCCACTATCGACGGTCGTCAGGTATTTCTCTTTTCGCAGGATTTTACGGTCCTCGGCGGTTCCCTGGGTGAAGTCTTCGCGGAGAAGATTTGTAAAGTAATGGACCTGGCGCTTCGCACCGGGTCCCCCATGATCGGCATCAACGACTCCGGCGGCGCCCGCATCCAAGAGGGCGTCGTCAGTTTAGGCGGCTACGCTGAAATCTTTTGGCGTAACGTCCAGGCAAGCGGCGTGATACCGCAGATCAGTTTGATCGCCGGACCCTGCGCCGGCGGCGCCGTCTACTCCCCGGCCATAACGGATTTCATCATCATGACCGAGAGCATCGGACAGATGTTTATAACCGGACCGGAGATAATCAAAACCGTCACTGGCGAAACAGTCACCTTCGACGAGCTCGGCGGGGCGACGACGCACGCCACCAAGAGCGGCGTCGCGCACCTGGTTGCGGCCGACGAAGACGAGATGACGGAGCTCACCAAGACGCTGCTCTCGTACTTGCCGCCGAACAACCTGGACGACCCGCCCCGCTATTCCAGCGACGACGACCCCCAACGGCTCGTCACCGAACTCGACGGCGTGGTGCCGGACTCTCCGAATAAACCCTACGACATGCACGATGTCATCGGCCCGGTGCTGGACGACGGCGATTTTTTCGAAATACAGCCGCTCTACGCGCAAAACATCATCGTCGGCTTCGGGCGCGTAAACGGTCAAAGCGTCGGCATCGTCGCCAATCAGCCCAACGTCTTGGCAGGCGTCCTGGACATCAAGAGTTCGATCAAGGCGGCGCGGTTCGTACGGTTTTGCGACGCGTTCAATATTCCACTCGTAACGTTCGTCGACGTCCCGGGTTTCTTGCCGGGAACCGATCAGGAGTACGGCGGCATCATCACGCACGGCGCCAAACTGCTCTATGCTTTCGCCGAAGCGACAGTGCCGAAGATTACGATCATCACGCGCAAAGCGTATGGCGGCGCGTATGACGTGATGGCGAGCAAGCACATTCGGGCGGACGTCAACGTCGCATGGCCAACCGCCGAGATTGCCGTCATGGGCGCCGAGAGTGCGGTCAAGACGATCTTCAAGCGCGAACTGGCGGCGGCCAAAGATCAAGACGCCAAGATGCAAGAACTCGTCGAAAACTACCGCGAACGCTTCGACAATCCGTTCATTGCGGCGGAGCGCGGCTACGTGGACGACGTCGTCGAGGCGCACATGACGCGGCGGGTTATCGCCAAGTCGCTCGACATGCTCGCCAACAAGCGTGTCGACCGGCCGAAACGCAAACACGGCAACATTCCGCTGTAGCAAGGAGAACGCTTGAGCACACGCAGAGACTTCATCGCCGCTTCTACTTCAATCGCATTGCTGCCGGCGGCGGTCGCGAGCCCGGCGCCGGCCTCCGCCGCGACCGGCGACTTGCCGTTTACCTTCGACCGGACGCGCTTCGATGCAATCCTGCGCAAGCCGGCGCGGCACAAGCAGTGTTTCGCTGCCACAAAGATTGCGGGCGGCGAAGTGCTATCGCTCATGCAGAACTCGATGAACGCCTATGACGACTTCTTAAAAGAAGGCCCGGACGCGCTGCAAGCTGTCGCAGTGCTCTATCATGGAAATGCGATCGGAATCGCATTAAACGATACCGCATGGAACGAACTGCTGATACCCTTCTTGCAGAAGACGCCGGTCATGGCAAAAGACATCCCGGAGGCCAAGCCTGGTAAGGGCAACCCGTATCTCACACATCAAGTGCCGGACCTCGTAGCGCGCGGCGCATCCTTCTTCGTCTGTCACAACGCGATCGCGGGTGTGACGTACGCGCTGAGCGAGGGACTCGGTCAGCCGCCCGAGCAGATTCATTCCGCGCTGATGGCCGCCGTCGTTCCAGGTGCACTCGTCGTTCCCGCAGGGGTAATGGCAATTAATGCCTGCCAAGAAGCACACTTCACTTATCTCCAGACATCGGTGTAATACATGAGCTTATTAAAAGGAAAGCGCGCGCTGGTCACGGGTGTGGCCAATCAATGGTCTATCGCCACCGGGATAGCGCGGCAGATGCACGAGCACGGCGCCCAGATCGCCTTCACCTATCAGGGCGAGCGCGTCAAAGAGCAAGTCGAGAAGATCGCGGCCGAGCTGGGCGGCGGCCCGGTCATTGAGTGCGACGTCTCCAGCGACGAGTCGCTGGCGCGGCTGGCGCCCGCACTTGCCGGTTTCGGAAAACTCGACGTGGTCGTACATTCGATCGCATTCGCGAATAAGGACGACCTAGCGGGAAAGGTCTACGACACGTCGCGCGCGGGCTTCAGCCTTTCGCTCGACGTCTCCGCATATTCGCTTATCGCGCTCGTGCAGGCGCTGCGCGAGCAGATCGCGGACGGCGGCTCGATCATGGCGCTCACGTATTTGGGCGCGACGGCCATCGTTCCGAACTACAATCTCATGGGCATCGCAAAAGCGGCGCTCGAAGCGTCGGTGCGTTACTTGGCTTTCGATTTGGGTGACCGCGGCATTCGCGTCAACGCAATCTCGGCCGGCCCAATTAAAACCGCGAGCGCGCGGCAAGTCGCCGGGCTTTCGAAGATGCTCGAAGTCTGCGCGGCGACGGCGCCGCTAAAGCGCAACGTCACCACGGACGACATCGGCAAAGCAGCGGTCTTTCTCGCCTCGGATCTTTCGGCAGCGGTCACCGCGGACGTGCACTTTGTGGACGGCGGCTTTCACGCGATGGGGATGTACCCGCCGCCGCAATGAGCGACGACGACATTCTGGCGATCGTCGCCGCGCTGGAGTTCGTAGCGTCGCGTGACGAGGCGGCTCCTCCAAAATCACGTTGGAAGTTAATGTGTCATGGTGAGCTTGTCGAACCACGCTCGAGCGATGCGCGGTACGCGCAGCAGACGAGAGAGCGCACTACGTGGAAAAACTCTTAGTCGCCAACCGCGGCGAGATCGCGGTGCGCGTGATTCGTACGGCGCGCGAGATGGGCTTGCAAACGGTCGCGGTGTACTCGGAGATCGATCGCGATGCGACGCACGTTCGCTTAGCCGACGAAGCGTATTTGCTGGGACCGGCGAGTCCGACGCTCAGTTATTTGAACGTCGAACGCATTCTGGACATCGCGCGACGCTCCGGTGCGCAAGCCATTCATCCTGGCTACGGTTTTTTGGCAGAAAATGCCGCATTTGCGCGGTCGGTAAACGAGGCAGGCTTGACGTGGATCGGACCGCACCCCGATGCCATCGACGCGATGGGTGACAAGATGCGCGCGCGGCAAGCAATGATCGCGGCCGGCGTTCCGGTCGTCCCGGGCGGTACTGAAGTTATCGCAGATGTGGCCGCGGCGCGAAAGGCAGCCGAAAAATATGGCCTGCCGCTCGCGCTCAAAGCGTCGGGCGGCGGCGGAGGCAAAGGATTGAAAGTCGCCTATACGGTCGATGAACTCGCATCCGCGCTTTCGACCGCGCAGCGCGAAGCCGAGGCGTATTTCAAGAATGGCGCGATCTACGCCGAACGCTACTTGGCGAATCCCAAGCATATCGAGCTGCAGATTGTGGCGGACAAGCATGGCAACGTGCTGCACGCCGGCGAGCGCGATTGTTCGCTGCAGCGGAGGCATCAAAAGCTCTGGGAAGAGGCGCCCTCAGGCGTGGCGCAACGCGTGCGCGAGGGAATTCGCGAAGCCGGCGTCCTGGCCGCAAAAGCCATCGCGTACGACAGCGTCGGGACGATCGAGTGGCTGGTCAGCGGCGACGAGTTTTATTTCCTTGAGATGAACACGCGCATTCAAGTCGAGCACACGGTGACGGAAATGATCACCGGCCTCGACCTGATCCGCGAACAGATCCGCGCCGCCTCCGGTGAGCCGTTGGAATATGCGCAAGACGCCATCAGCTTTCGCGGCCATTCAATCGAAGGTCGCGTCAACGCCGAAGATCCATCGCACGATTTTCGCCCGGCGCCCGGCACAATTTCCGCTTACCGCGAACCAGGCGGTTTGGGCGTCCGCATCGACTCCGCAGCGTTTCCCGGCTTTACCATCGGGGCAGACTACGACTCGCTGATCGCTAAACTCGTAGTATGGGCGCCGACTCGTGACGAAGCGCTCGCGCGCTTCCGCCGCGCGCTCGACGAGTATCACATCGAGGGCGTGCCGACGACGTTACCGCTGTTGCGCGATCTCTGCGACCATCCGCCGGTTATGGACGGCACATACACGACCTCTACCCTCGAAACATTCGCAGCCAAGCGTTATGCTACCGATCGGACGGATTTCACCAGTGTCATGGTGAGCTCGTCGAACCACCCCGAGCAGGGCGCCGTAGGCGCCCGTGACGAGGGGCGCTCCGAAAACATCACCGTTGAAGTCAACGACAAGCTCTATCACGTCCGGTTATTTAATCGGCCGTCGGCAAACGCGGCTCGGAAAGCGCCGCGCGCTGGGCGCAACAATCGAAAGGTCACCGCAAGCGGTGACGACGTCGTCTCACCGATGCACGGAGTCGTCGTGGAAATGCCTGTTAGCGAAGGCGATAGCGTTACGGCCGGCCAGGTAGTCGCAGTAGTCGAAGCGATGAAGATGATGAACGAGATCCGCGCGCACAAAGCCGGTACGGTAGCGAGGGTACTCGTCAAACCAGGCGAAACAGTGGAATCACATTCAGCTCTTGCAACGATCCAATAAATGAGCCCTGAGGAAAACGGCAGCGGCATCCCGCTAGAGCCCGTGTACGATCGCATTGAGGGACAGGCGCACGATCTCGCCGAGCCCGGTGCGTTTCCGTATGCGCGCGGCGTGCGCAAGGACATGTACCGCGGCCGCCTGTGGACGATGCGCCAATATGCCGGCTTCGGAAGCGCTGCGGAATCAAACGCCCGTTACCGGTATTTGCTCGAGCACGGCACGACCGGACTCTCGGTCGCCTTCGATCTTCCGACGCAACTCGGTTACGATTCCGACGCGCCGCAATCGCGCGGCGAAGTCGGCAAGGTCGGCGTGGCAATCGACAGCGTGGCCGACATGGAAACGCTTCTGCACGAGATCCCGCTCGATCGCGTGACGGTCTCGATGACGATCAATGCGCCGGCATCAATCATCCTCGCGATGCTGCTGGCGGTAGCGCGCCGGCGCAAAATTCCGTTTGGCAAACTCGGCGGCACGGTGCAGAACGACGTCCTCAAAGAGTACGTCGCCCGCGGAACATACATCTACCCGCCCAACCACTCGATGCGCTTGGTTACCGACGTGATGGCGTATTGCGCCGAGCACGTTCCCGAATGGAACACGATCTCGGTCTCCGGCTATCACATTCGCGAAGCGGGTTCGACGGCACTCGAAGAGATCGCGTTCACGCTAGCAAACGGCAAAGCATATCTGCAAGCGGCGCGGGCGGCCGGGCTGGAACTGGACGCGATTGCGCCGCGCATCTCCTTCTTCTGGAACGCGCATAACGATCTGTTTGAGGAGGTAGCCAAGTTCCGCGCGGCACGGTACCTCTGGGCGCACATAACGCGCGATGAATTCGGTTGCAAAGACGCTCGCTCGCAGATGCTTCGCTTTCACACGCAAACCGGCGGCTCGACGCTGACCGCGCAGGAGCCCGACAACAACGTCGTGCGTGTAACGCTCCAGGCTCTCGCTGCAGTTCTGGGCGGGACACAATCGCTACACACGAACGGCAAGGACGAAGCACTCGCCTTACCGACGCAAGAATCAGCCAAGGTCGCCCTGCGCACGCAGCAGATCATCGCCTACGAAAGCGGCGTTCCAAACGTGGCCGATCCCTTAGCCGGTTCGTATTACGTCGAATCCCTCACGAACGAGCTGATCGAGCGCGCTGCGGCGCTGATTGCGGAAGTCGATGCGTTGGGCGGAAGCGTCGCCGCCATCGAGAGCGGGTGGATGCAATCGCGCATCGCCGACTCCGCCTATCGCGCGCAGCAAACCATCGAAAGAGGCGAACAGATCGTCGTCGGCGTCAACAAGTTTGCCGAAGGCGCTTCACAAACAACTATTCCGTTACAGCATCTTGACGCCGGGATCGAACGCGCGCAAGCGGACCGCCTCAAGCAGTTGCGCGAGACTCGAGACGCCGCGAACGTCGAAGAACGCTTGAATGCTGTGCGCACCGCTGCCCAAGGCTCGCAGAACCTCATGCCGCATTTCGTCGAGGCCGTGGATGCGGGAGCGACGCTCGGCGAAATTTGCAACGTTCTTCGGGAAGTTTTCGGCGTCTACCGGGCTCCGCAGGGCGTAGCATAGTGGAGATCGACCACATCGCCATCGTCGTCAAGGATATGGCGAAAACTTTAGATCTTTATACGAACACGCTCGGCTTTAAGGAGATCTACCGCGAGACGATCGCCGACCAAGGCGTTGAAGCCGTCGGATTGCAAGCCGGAAACTCGGTTATCGAACTTCTGCGGCCGCTCGACGAGAGTTCATCGATCGCCCGTTACCGCGGCGATGCAGAAACGAAGCTGCACCACACGGCCTATCGCGTGGCTGACCTTCGCGCAGAGCTAGCTCGGCTCAAAGCGGACGGCGTTCGGCTCATTGACGAACAGCCGCGCAAGGGCGCGCACGGAAATATGATTGCGTTCTTGCATCCCTCAAGCACGGCCGGCGTGCTGATCGAGCTCTGCCAAAAAACTCACTCGTAGGGCGGGCCTTTGGCGCGCTGCGCTTTCAGGGCTTCCATGTACCAAACGAATTCTTTGAAGAACTCCTCGTTGCGATGGTGGAATTTCGGATCTGTGGGCGTGCCGTCATCGGTAAACGCGTCGCCCACTCGCGGAATCGGCAGAATCGAGGAGATCGACGGCATCCCTAGTTCGCCGAGGACCGACCGCAACTGCACCGCTGCGCGCACGCCACCGAAGTATCCGCCGGAGTAGCAAATAATGGCGGACGGCCGCCAATAATAGTGCTCCAGAAAATAGTCCAGCAAGTTTTTTAGACCCGGTTGCATGCCGTGGTTATATTCGCCCGCCACGATCGCAAAACCGTCGGCCGATTCGTACAGCTTCGCGAGTTCTTCCAACTTGGGCGGCGCCGTACCGGGATCGAATTCCTTGTACATCTTGTCGAGGATCGGCAGGTCGCACTCCTTGGCATCGACCAAGACCGGATCGCATCCGTAGTTCTTCAGCTCGTTTACAACGTAGCGAGCAGCCTTGATGCCACGGCGGTGCGTCCGCACCGAGCCAAACAATACCGGAACTTTTAGCGCCATGCGTTGAGGTATCCGACATGCGATTGAAGAATGCCCGCCGCAATGGCGCGCCGGCTGCTCTTCCTTTTGATCGCATTTTTGCTGGCGGCGTTTGTTTCGTGGGCGCTCTTCGGCCAGATGTACAGTATGCCGCGCAGACCGGTGCGAATAGCGGAGCCGCCGCAGGCTTCTCCCCACACTCCGCTAGCAACCGAGCAGCCCTCGCCTGCGCCGCTCGCGTCAGTGTCGCCGCTTGCCAGTTCGGTTCCCAATGCCACACCCGGCGCATTCACCGTCGCGATCATCATCGACGACGCCGGCCAATGGCCTACCACCGAACGCGGGTATTTGGCGCTTCCCATTCCGCTCACGCTCTCGGTGCTGCCGCACGTGCGTTACACTTCGCAGATTGCCAAAGAAGCTGCAGATGCCGGGAAAGGCGTTATGCTGCATCTTCCCATGGAACCGCTGGGACGCGACACCGCCGGCCCCGGAGAGATCACGACGGCGATGAGCGATGCGCAGATCGCTGCGCAGGCCGAGGATGACATCGCCCAAGTGCCGCTGGCAAAAGGCTTAAATAACCACGAAGGCAGCAAGGCCAGCGCCGACCCGCGCGTTATGCGCGACGTAATGGCCGTCGTGAAAACGCACGATCTCTTCTTCATCGATTCGCGCACGAACATGCAATCGGTCGGGGAGCGGGTTGCGCAAGATGCCGGCGTCCCGGCGG
Source organism: Candidatus Rubrimentiphilum sp. (assembly GCA_035710515.1). NCBI lineage: Bacteria > Bacillati > Vulcanimicrobiota > Vulcanimicrobiia > Vulcanimicrobiales > Vulcanimicrobiaceae > Candidatus Rubrimentiphilum > Candidatus Rubrimentiphilum sp. The sequence continues at coordinate 172,797 of DASTDE010000003.1, forward strand.
CTGCGCGCAGCGTCTTCCTGGATAATAAAGCGGACGTCGCCTACACGGAAAAAATGTTGGAGGAGACGGTGGCGGTTGCTAAACGGAACGGATCGGCAATCGCGATCGGTCATCCCCGGCCGACGACGCTAGCCGCGCTGCAAGCGATGTATCCTAAAATGCAGGCCGAGGGCGTGCAGTTCGTGCTCGCCTCGGAGTTAGTGCACTAGCTAGCTGTTACGCGCTCGACCCGGCTATCCGTACCATCGTAAACGTGCAATCGTCGGCGCCGAGATGATGCACTTTACCGGCGATCTTCGACCCGCTCAGGTCGCCCGTTAATTCCAGGTTCGAAGCCCAGTCGGATGGCCGCAGCGTCAAAGTCATCGTGGTTCCGGTGAATTGTCCGCCGACAACTGCGGGCGTTAACGGATCGTTACGCACGGATCCGCTCAGCGCCCCATTGGCCGCCTGATTGAGATCGAGTGTGCTCTGCCATCCGCTGCCGACGAACGCGCAGTTGGAACTCAGTTGCCAGCTTCCGCCCGCTCCGGTTGCAGTCGCGCCGCCGCCCGCGCCCACATTCGCGCCCCAGAACGCGGTGCTGATCGCATTCCCGACGCTGAGCGCGCTTTTCGTGCCGTCATCGCTCATCACGACCATGATCGCGTAGAACCCCTTCGGCTGCGCGACGCAGAACATCGTCACCGAAATGAGACCGGTCGATGCGTCGATGTACGCCGGATTCGTCCCGGAGACGTGCGGCGAGAAACCTTGCGACGTCAAAGCCTCCGGCGCGCGCTTCACGCACTCGCTCGCAGGTAACGGCTTTGCGTCCCCGGCCGTAGACCAGAACCACCGGCCGTAGTCGACTGCTAGTGCGGGGGCGCAAGCGAAGAGGGCGAGCGCGGCCGACGTGATGATTGTGCGACGAAGAAATACGAACATCGGAATCTCCTAACGGATGAACCGGCCCCACGGATTTGGCGCAGAAGGCGTTGCGTTCCCTTCAAAGGTTCGGCGCGAGCGCGATCTCTATCCCGGTCTCGAACGTGCGGTTCCAGGGCAGGGTGATTTGAACCGCAGCGATGTGGTAGCCGGGATAGAGCTGCTTGAGGATCGCGTCCGCCCGGTTCCACAGCTCGGTGGTGTTGAGTTGGGCTATCGGAGCTGCCTGTTCGGCTAACAGGAAGGTATGATCCGTAATCCCTTGCGCGTTCAGCGCGGCGTTGATCTGCGGGCGAACGAAGTCGTGAAAAGCATAGTCGTCAACGATCCGGTCGAAGGTAAACTCGGCGTGCGCGACCGGATCGTACGTCCCGGCGCGCCGGCCCGCGCCGGCCGCGACGGATTCAGCAACTGCCGTGCCGACGGTGTTCGCATTCGTATTCCAAGACGCGTACGCCTCGAGCTTGCTTGCAATGCCGCTATCGAGTAGGCGCTGTGCGAAACCCGCTTGCGATGTAAACGTCTTCTCCAAAAATGTCAGGTCGGCCAGCGCCACGCGGCGCCCGGCCGATTCATCATCTTTCAGACTCGACAGCAGGGCGTCGTCGTGTGCGGCGTCCGTATTCGGAACGCGCACGTACAGAATGATATCCGGCGACGCATCGTCCTGCACCGCGCCGCAGAGCCGGATCAATCCGCCGATGGCGGTTTGGATCGGCGCATATTCGAGCGGATCGGCAACGTTGGCGCCATCCGGCATCGAGTAGCGCACGGCCACGCGCGGAGTCCAGCCGATGCTGCGCGCGATCGCGCGAGAGACCATCGCCATCCCGAGTTCATCGGCGCCGGGCTCAATCGCGACGCGATCCTCGACGCGTGCCATCGTCACCGCGTCTTGCAGCGCGCGTACTTCCTTGACGTGCAGGCCCACGGGTCCTGCATCGTCCTGTCCGAGCACGAGCGTATCGATTGCGCCGCTCGCGGTGAGCTGAATTAACAGGTTGTCGACGGCGTAGTCTCGATAACGCGTGTCGAGATACGCTTGCAGCACCGGCTCGCCGATGAGCGTGCGCAGCTGCGCGGCGCGCGCTTCTTCTTTGGGCAGCGGCGGGTCGTGCAGACCGGCGTACTCCTGCAGATACGTCCAGATCGGATACGGCGCGAAAAACGTTTGCGCGCGTCCGACCGGCGGAATGCCGGTGGGCGCCAGCCGCATGATCGTCCCGAATGCGCCGATCCATCCGCCGGCGTGTCGAGACCGTAGCCGCTGCAGATTGCGTAAACGAAAATACGCGTCGGCATACGATGCGCCCGGAACGCGCGAGGCGATAAGACCGCCGTACGCCAGCATGTCGGTGCTCACGACAAACGAGTTGGCGCGCGTGGCTTCCGGCCCGTTCAGCCATGCCATGATCGCGTCGGGTTTGCCGGCGTCAAGATAGTTGCCCAGAAGCTCTTTCGGCGGTTCGAGAACAGGCACGCCCGCGATTCGGCCCAAGAGTTGCGGAAGTTGGCGAGTTACGGGCCGGTCGTCCAGCGGCACGAACGCGATGCTTGCAAGCAGCAGCGCACCGATCATTGCGCGACTGCGCGGCGGAGCGAGCCGCCGTGCGATTCCAAAACAGTCCCTGCTTCCTCGGCGGTCAGGCCCTTACGGCCCATGACAACCGCAACCTTGACAAGGCCTTGCGCGGCGTCCAGCAATTTGGCGGCTTCCGCTTCGTCCGCCGGAACGAGTTCCATCACCAAGCGCAACGCGCGCTTACGAAGTTTGATGTTCGACGTGACGACGTCCACCATGAGATTGTCGTAGACTTTCTCCAAGCGCACCATTGTCGCGGTGGAGAGCGTATTCAAGAGGATCTTCTGCGAGGTGCCGGCCTTCAAACGCGTCGATCCCGTGAGCGGTTCCGGCCCCGTCTGCAGAACGATCGCGAGATCCGCAGCTTCTCCAAGCGGCGATCCGGGATTGTTGGCAACGCCCAACGTCCAGGCGCCGATCTCGCGAGCAGTCTCCACCGCTCTTACGACAAACGGCGCGCCGCCGCTCGCGCTGATGCCGACCACCGCGTCGCCGGACTTCACGTGGCCGCGCATCTCGCGCTCGCCCGCGTCGCCGTCATCTTCGGCGCCTTCGATCGCGTGCGTGAGCGCTTCGCGGCCGCCGGCGATATGAGCGCACACCAGCGACGGGTCCGTTCCGAATGTCGGCGGCATCTCCGAGGCGTCGAGAAAGCCGAGCCGCCCGCTGCTCCCCGCACCGACGTAGTGCAGTCTCGCGCCGGAACTCAGACGCATAGAAATCTCGTCGACCGCGGTGGCAAGTTGATCTGTAACGGCTACAACGGCAGCAACCGAGTCGCTTTGCTCGCGCGCGAGCACCTCGACCAGTTCGACCGTGCGCATCTCGTCGAGCGAGGCGGTTTTCGGGTTGCGCGCCTCGGTCTGCGGCAGATCGTTCACAGTAAACGTTCCGCGGCGCCGAGCGCACCGGCGTACGCTTCGGGAGTATCTTTGAGCATCGGCATATTCGGAAAATCGTTGAGCAGGCGCGTCTCGATCAAGTATGTCAGCAGACTGCTCGACCGGAGCAGACCGCCGGCAAACGCGATCGGCGCGCTCGAGCCGGCCAGACCCGCCGATTTTATCGCAGTCTTCACCAGCTCCGTCAACTCGGCCGCGGCCGGTTGCACGATCTTGCTCGCGCTGCGATCGCCGCGCGAGGCGAGATCGAGGACGACCGGCGCAACAGCCGCGACGGCGCCAACGGGCGCTTCGGCGCCGTAAAACTTCTGCAGTGTTTCATGAAGCGAGCGAACTTCGAGCGCTGCTTCGAGCTCTTCGACGAAGGCATCGCGCGGCTTGCGTCCGTCATAAGCGGATAGCAGCCATGAGATCGCGGCAGCGCCGATGCCGAAACCGGATCCGGCGTCGCCCAGCAGATAGCCGTATCCGCCCGCCCGAAATCCGCGCTCGCCTTTCTCCGCGTACGCGATCGCGCCGGTGCCCGCAAGCAGTACGGCGCCGTCACCGGTGGGAACGGCCGCGCGCAGCGCGATGTAGGCGTCGTCGCGCACCTCAATGCGCGCGCCCGCAAAACGCGAACCGAGCAAATCGCGCAGCAATTCGGCAACGCGGTCGCGTCCGGCGCCCGCGGCGCCGACGAAGATTGCGTTGGGCAGAGCGCCATCCAAGGCCAGCTCGATGGTTTCGGCAATCGCGGCTGCCGCGCGTTCGGGTCCGCGTACCGTGGCGTTGGCCGCATCACCGTACCAAACGCCCTTGCACTGACGATCCAGCGAATACGCGACGGCGGTCTTCGAACCGCCGGCATCCACGCCGACCGCTATACTCGGCATTCGAGCCGCACTTTTTCTATCAATTCAAAGAGATCGTGCGGCGCGATCGCGCCCAGCACGACCGGCCCTTTCGCGCCGGTAACCCGCGCGACGTTCGCCGCGCGCGCGCGCAACGTCTCGTATCCGAGAATCGCGAAGGCCACAGCCTCTTTTGAGTTCGCGGGAACGTTCATCGAATCCGAGAGTTCGACGCGGTGCTGCGGCAGACGCTGCTGGAGCTCGCGCAGGATCGCCGGATTCTTCGCTCCCCCGCCGCTGATCAAGACGCGCGCGCGCTCCGGCGCGCTCGATTTTATCGCATCCGCTAACGCGGCGGCGCTCAACGCCGTGAGCGTCGCAACGCCGTCTTCAAGCGAGAGAGCGTCGAGGTGATCGGCGTGCTTGCGCAAGAATTGCGCGCCGAACCGTTCGCGTCCGGTTGACTTCGGCGGAGCCAGCGCGAAATACGGATTCGTCAGCATGGCCTCCAGCGCGGCGGTGTCAACTTTTCCGGCCATGGCAAGCTCTCCGTCGCGATCGAACGGTGCGTCGCCGTTGGTACGGCTTTGCACGAACGCATCGATCAGCATGTTTCCCGGACCGCTGTCGAACGCGACGACGTCAGCGGGAACCGCCCTGCGCGGAATGACGGTGAGATTCGCAATCCCTCCGATGTTGACCGCGACCCGATCTTCCGAATCGCTGGTCAGCAGCAACGCGTCCACGTACGGCACCAAGGGAGCGCCTTGACCACCGGCCGCGCAATCCGCGCTGCGGAAATCGTAGCAGACGGTTCGCTTCAACGCTTCGCGGATGCGAAACGGGTCGCCGATCTGCAGGGTCGTGTGCGCGTTGCCGTCGTGATAAACCGTTTGCCCGTGCGACGCGACGAAATCTACTTCCGTCTCGCCGGCCACCCGCAACGCGGCTCGCGCGAACGCATCGCCCAGCGAGGCATGCAGCTCGGCGACCGCGCGGGTCGATCCGCTGTTGGGCGGCAGCACGTTGTGCAGCGCCTGGCGATCCGAATCCTCGAACTTGGTCGTTTGAAAGTTCAGCAGGTCCACTTCATAGGACCGGCCGCGCGGGACGAGCCTCACCAACGCCGCATCGATCCCGTCGAGCGACGTGCCGCTCATCAAACCAACGACGATCATTGCATCCCCAAATCTTCAATCATGGCTTCGTAAAATGCCGCGCGCAGATCGCGCGAGTCGTTACGTCCAAAATAGACCGCATTCGTAAGCAGGACGCCGCTGCAGTCGCGCTCCGGGTCCGCCCACACTGAACTGCCGACAAATCCCGTATGCCCGAACGTCGCGGCCGATACCCGGGTGCCGCACGAATTCTCGTCGCTGGTCTTCAGGGCCCACCCCAATCCCCGGCGCAGCACCGGATCGTAAGCTTGTTCGGAGATCGCTTCGCGCGCAAGTTCGTCCGGAAGGGTTCCCTTACTTCGTCCGTGCACGGCAGCCAAATACTGTTCGGCGAGCCACGCAACATCGTACGCGCTTCCGAAAAGTCCGGCGTGCCCGGCGGTACCGCCCATCAGATAGGCCTTCTCATCGTGCACGACGCCCTGCACGCGGCCGCGCCAGCCGTCATCCTCCGTCGCCGGAATCAGCTCGCGCATGCGCGCCGGCGGCGCAAAAAGCGCCGGCCTCGACTGAGCGCGCAGACTGCAGTGCTCGAGCCGCTCCAAGAACTCGCCTACCGCGATAAACCCGAGATCGCTGTAGATCACGCGCTCGCCGGGAGCGGCGACAAGTTCGCGTTCCAGCGCAAAGCGCACGACGTTGTGATCGAGCAGCTCGCGGTAATCCGCCCCCGAGTTCATGCCCGAATCGTGGGCCAACAGCATTCGCAACGTGATCCCGGCGTGCGGCTTGTCACGCCACTCGGGAAAGATCTCCGTGAGTGTTGCATCTAAATCCAGACGGCCCGCCGCAACCGCGCGCAGCGCCAGCGTGGAAACGAACGGCTTGGTAATCGAAGCGAGATCGAACAGCGTGTCCACGGAAACCGGGCGCGCGAGCGCGTCGTCGCGCGTCGCTCCGTACGCGCGTTCGAAACGCGCGACGCCGCCCTGTTCGATGCGCGCCACGGCGCCGGTGAACTGCTTGCCGCACGCTTCTTGCAAGATCGCATCCACGCGCGCAAAGGCTGGATCAGCTGCCGGCAACCGGCACTCCGTGCAGCGGGAATACTCCTTGCGCCGGCGCGCCGTCGAACAGCACCGCGGCCAAACCCGCAAGGCTCGGCCGGTCGTCGCCGTACGTGCACAGCACCGTACTCGCCTGCGGAAAATCGAACGCGTCGAACGGCTCGCGCAGCGAAACCAGCATGGCGTCCCGATGCGCATCGAGTATCCGCTCCACGGCAAGTCTTTGCTTCGGGTACACGTGCGCGCGCCGCATCAGCACGATCGGCCGCTTCCCGCGCGTGCGCTCGAGAACGCTTTCCACGGACGGCGTTTCGGGCTCGAGCGGCAGCCGGATCTCTTCTATCGCAACGAATTCCGCCAGCGCCGCGTGGTGCTCGTGTTTGCCCTGCACGCCTTCAACCGTCGGACTCTCGAAGCTCACGACCACGCACGCAGACGCATCGGCATGCGCTTCGCCGCGCAGCAACGTCACGGCGCGACGCCCAATCGTTTCGCCGATTCCTGCGAACGGCGCGGCCGCATCGAGCGGAAGCGGCGAGCGAAGCTGCGAGCGCAGGCGCGACACCCGTCCGTGCGCTTCTTCCAGCCGCTCGCGCGAGAGTTGTCCGGTTTCGACGGCGCGCGCGATCGCCAGAGCAACGCGCTTCGTCAACTCGAGGTCGCGGCTGATTAACACGCAATCCGCACCTGCAGCCAGCGCCTCGACCGCAGCGCGCTCGCTGCCGACGCCCTTGGCGATCGCATCCATTTGCAGGCAATCGGTGAAACAGACGCCGGCAAAGTGCAGCTCGTCACGCAGCAGCTCCGTCAGGATCCGGTACGAGATCGTTGCCGGACGGTCGCGGTCGAATGCCCGCGCGACGATATGCGCCGTCATGACGGCGGGCGCGTTGGGTAGAAGTTTTGCAAACGGAATAAGGTCGCGCGCGCGCAGAGTTGCTTCGTCGAGATCGATGGCAGGCAGGTCCAGATGGGAATCCACCGCCGTCGAGCCGTGCCCGGGGAAATGTTTCAAGGTCGGCACGACGCCGCCGGCTTCGAGTCCGCGGGCGAAAGCGCCGGCAAGCTCGGCGACGCGCTCGGGGTCGTCTCCGAATGCACGCGTTCCGATAACCGTATTCAGGCGGAACAGCGTTAAGTCGAGCACCGGCGCGAAATCGAGATTGACGCCGGCGCGGCGCAGGTCGAACGCCACTTGCGTTCCGGCCGCTTCCGCCAATTCCGGATCGTTCGCCGCGCCGATCGCAAGCATGGACGGAATCTCCTCGACGCCGGCGCGAATCCGCGCCACACGGCCGCCTTCCTGATCGATAGCGATGATCAGCTCCGGATCGATGCCGCGCAGCGCGCCGGTGAGCTCGCGCGTCTGCGCTACCGATTCAATGTTGCCGCCGAATAGGATGGCGCCGGCCGGCGGCAAGTCGCGCAGCAGCGCCTCGAGATCGCCGCCGACGCGCACGCCGTCGAAACCCGCGCACATGACGCCCGCCGCTAAGCGGCGCAGATCGCTCACTGGTGCAACACTCCCGCTTGCCCGTCGAACCGGCGAACGTGCGCTTCGGGAAGGCTCACCGCCACGTCGTCGCCGACGCGCGGCGCAGCCGAGGCAGCGACGCGAGCCAGTAGTTCGCCCATCGATGTCGCCACGCTCACGAAAGTGTCCGCTCCCGTTGATTCCACCGTGCGAACGCGCCCGGCCAACGTCCCGCCGTTATTCAAGGCAACGTGCTCCGGGCGGATGCCGATGGTCTCCGCGCCGTTCTCGAGCAGATTCATCGGCGGCGAGCCGAAGAATTTAGCTACTGCGGTCGTCGCCGGATAATCGTACACGCGCTGTGGTTTGTCGCACTGGACGATTTTGCCCTCGATCAGAATTGCCAGCCGGTCGCCCGCACTCAAGGCGTCGGTGTGATCGTGCGTCACATGAATTGCCGCGCCGCCAAACGCTTTCGAGAACTCGGCGAAGCTGCGCCGCACCTGTGCGCGCAAAGCCGGCTCCAAATGCGCTAACGGTTCGTCGAGGAGCAGCACGCGCGGATCGCTCAGCACGGCGCGTGCCAGCGACGCGCGCTGGCGTTCTCCGGCTGACAATGCGGCGGGCTTTTTCTTCAAGTGCGCGGTAATCCCCAGACCGTGCGCCGTTTGCGCCACGCGTTCCGCGATCGCGTTCTTCTCCCGGCGTTGCAGATGCATGGCAAAGGCTAGATTCTCGGCGACGCTGAGGTGCGGAAAGAGCGCGTCTTGATCGAAGACGATCGCAACGGCGCGGCGTTCGGCCGGAAGATTCGTCGCATCGCGATCGTCGATGACGATCGACCCGGCGTCGGCGCTCTCCAAACCGGCGATCACCCGCAAGAGCGTCGTTTTGCCGGCGCCGCTGGGACCTAGTATAACGAGCGTTTCGCCGTCGGCGACAGATAAAGAAACGCCGTCGAGCGCAGCCCGGCGGCTTCCCTTCAGCGAATAACTTTTTTTGAGGTCGCGCGCGGCGATTGCCACGGCGCGCTAACGTTCCCTAGCGGATGCGGATGATCTGCGCGACGAGCCGGCCGTCGATCTCGCTGACGTCAACGTCCACGTGCGAGCCGCGCCCGAGCTCCGTGAACGAAGCGAAACTCGTGCCGCGGAAAATGCTGGTGCTCGGTGTGACCGAGATCGGCACGCGCCCGTTCGACGTTTCAACCAAAATACTGTTCGTTGCAAAGTCCACGCCGACAACGCGCCCCGAAACCGTCGCGTGCGAACGAGCGGATCCGCCGACGAGCGGCAAGACGTGCGCCCACGGCGGCGGATCGGCAACAGCAATGCTCGTGCCGGCAGCTCCGAGAGCCGCGGCCAATGTCGCCGATGCAAAAATTCGCAGCCAAACCATGTCGTTAAGTCAACGGATGAGCCCAAGTCCGCGTTCCCTTCGACGCTCCGCTTTTGCCAGCATCCCGTCGAGAGGTCGCCTGCCCTGCAAGTTCAGCTCAGTTCCTTCTTATAGGAAGCAATCGCGCCGGAGGCATCCGGCCCGTCCTTTCGCGCCTGCTCGACGATCGCGCGAAAGCGTTTGACGGAGGCATCGTCCGCCTTTTTGCCGGCCAGCACCAGGCGCAGCGCCATCAGGGAGAGATCCGGCGTCCGGGCCCCGAGAATCTTCATCCCCTCGTAAAACGGATCGGCGCCTGGGGCCTGCGGCCGCTCAGCCAGGAGCGCCGCGACGACCTCGTCCTTGGATGGCTTGGATTCGAGAAGGTAGCGGTCGAGCAGGGGGAAGTCCACAGCATGAAGTTCGCCGCGGCGCTCGCGCTCTTCTCCGTCCTTGCGCATATGCGTCAAGCGAACGGCGACGTCTATGCCGCGCACATCGCAAGCACGGCCGCCGTCACGATCGACGGGCAGGCCGCGACGCAGCAAACCGACACGCAAGGCCTGCGCTTTCTGCTGCGCCAGTGCAGCGGAGCCGTCTGTCCGGGAACCTATTTCGATGGAGAACGCCTGTATGGCGTGACGATCAACAGCACGGCCTTGCCGCGCAGCGCGCCGATAGACGCATACATGCGCGCCTTGCGCATCGTCGGAGCGTTGAACTTTCTCGCTCCCGATTTCGCGCAGAAAGGCGGACGCGTGCTGGACGGCGGCACGATCGTGCTCCCGGAGTGCACGTGTGTGCGCCTGATCGTCTCCGATCCCACCGCCGTGCCGATGGACGTGTACGTCGATCAGCGGACCTGGCGCGTAACCGGCGCGCGCAGCACCGGCGGCGGACCGGCCTACAGAATGCGTGACTACCGCCGTGTCGGAACGTACTGGCTGCCGTTTCGCATCGATCGCGACGGTGCGCCCATCGAAGAGTACACGACGCGCAACGTCGTCGCTACGCCGCTGCAGCCGCCGCAAGGTTTGAGCGTGCAGCTCGGCGGGGCGCCCGCGTCCGTTTCACTGGATCCGGCGAGCACGACGCCGGATGCGACGTGTTCGCTCGGCGGCGTCAGCGTGCGCTGTTTGTTCGACACCGGCAACTCCGGCTTGGCGATGAGCTTGGAATTAGCCGAGCAACTCAACCTCAATCCCGTCGGGGTCTTTAGCGTTCGCGGGTTGGGATTTTACGCTACCGAAGTCGTCCGGACCGGACCGCTGCAGATCGGAAACGTACGATTCGGCGACGCGGAGTACGTCGTGCTGAGCGACATCCATCGCTACGGTTACGATCTCGTCCTAGGCGCGGATGTCTTTGCGGCTGCGCCGCTGACGATCGACTACGGGCGTCACTCGATCGCATTCGGCAACAACGATTCGCAGAACGGTTCCGCGGTCGACCTCACATTCGAGAATTTTGTTCCGGTGGTTGACGTGTCGCTGGCCGGACAAATGGCGCGTTTGGCGGTCGACACCGGCGACCAATCAACCGTCAATCTCGCCGACGACTTTTACACCGGGCATCCGACGCTCTTCACGCCGACGCGCACCGAGAGCGTCGGCGGCATCGGCGGCAGCAGCGTGGAGCTGATGGGCACGATTCCCTCGCTCCAGATCGGGACGATAACGACCGGCCCGCAGACGATCGGAACGACGCGCACCCTCAAAGGCACCGCCAACGGACACCTGGGAGCCGGCTTTCTCTCGAGTTTCGTAGTCGTGCTCGACTACGCGCGCCAGCGTATGGTACTGCTTCCCAAGCACACGTGAGCGAGGAGGACGATGCCGAAAGTTAACCTGCAGAGAGCCTTGAACGTCCCGGCCGTGCCGGCGCGCGTGGCGGCCTCGGAGATTCTGCAAAAGATGGCTGCCGGCGATCGCCAATCGGCCCGTCTTTCTCCGCATTTAGGTTTGGGGGACGTCGGCTTGCCGGACGTCGGATATATCGTCATCCCGGTCCGCATCGCCATTGCGAGCGAAGAACTCGAGCCGCGCCATCAAATTCGTTTTACGATGCGCGCGAAGCGCGGCCCCGAAGGTTTTCCGGTTTTTGACGGCGCGCTAGGGGTGGACAGTTCGGGCCCATCGAGTTCCGAGATTTGGCTGGGCGGAACGTACGAGGTGCCGATGCGCACGCTGGGCGCATTCTTCGACAAACTCATTGCGCGCAACGTCGCCGAAAAATCACTCGAGAACTTGCTTAGCGATCTCGCCGAAGCGATCGCGGCTCGAGTGGAGCACCGTGAGATTAGTTTGGCCCGTGACCGGCTCTTCGACACCGGGGACTAGCCCATGATCGAACTTGCGCGGCGCTCGTGCGTTCCGTGCCGGGGCGGCGTCCCGCCGATGGAACGCGCCGAGGCTGAGAAGCTTCTCTCGCAGTTAGGCGGCGGCTGGGAGTTGGCGGAGGTTTCGCCGGGCGTCACCGGATTGCGCAAAACGTACCGTTTCAAGGATTTTCGCGAAGCGCTCGACTTCGTGGACCGCATCGGCGCAATTGCCGAGGAGCAAGGGCATCACCCCGACATTGCGCTGTCCTGGGGGCGCGTGGCCGTCGAGATCTGGACGCACAAGATCAAGGGGCTCACCGAGAGCGACTTCATCTTCGCAGCCAAATGCGAGAACGCCTGAAGCCGCGAACAGAGCGGGAACCATACTTCAAAAGGATGACGTTGCAGTAGCGTGCGCCTGATTACCACGGTCGCCTTGCTATCCGGCCTTGCCCTGGCGCTCCCAATCCCGTCCCGGGCCGCCGCAAACGGTTCAATCTCCGGCTCGGTTCGGGACATCGACGGTCGGCCGTTGGCCGCGGCGCGCGTCGTCCTCAGCGGTCCCCAGCGCGCGGCCACGCAGAGCGACTCCGCCGGTGCCTTCCGCTTCGGCGGTCTGGCACCGGGGACGTACATGGTCAACGCAAACAAGGGCGGCTTTCGCGCGGCCGGCGTCGACGGCATCGCCGTCAACGAGAACGCGCAGCGCGTCGACCTTGTACTTGAAGCCGCCACGTTCTCAACGCTCAAGCAGATCGCCGAAGTTCGCAGCGTCGCCGGACGGTTCAACGACAGCCCTTCCGCGATTAGCGTCCTGACGCAGCAGCGCTTCGCCGACACTGGCCTCTTGCAGATCGCGCACGTGCTCGATCAAACGCCGGGCGTCGTTTCGGCGCGGCCCGCGAGCGCAGACGCGGCCGTTCCCGGTTCGATCACATCGCCGAATCTGCGCGGCGCGCTGGACTATGAAAAAGCCACGCTGCTCGACGGCCGGCCGCTGATCAATGGAAGAAACGGCGATTACCCGACGATGCTCGTGAACTCGCTGCTCTTCGACAGCATCGAGGTCGTGGAAGGCCCGACGGCTTACGCGCCGCAGATCAACTATGGAATCGGCGGCACGCTGAATTTTCGCACCGGCAATCCGACGCTGCACCGGACCGGACAGGTGATCTACGGACTCGACAACATGTCCGGCTCGTTCGGGCAGCTCCGCCTTTCGGATACGGTCGCAAACGGACGTCTGGGATATCTTTTCACGATTGCCAGCTACGGCTCGCAGGGACCGCTCAATAATTATCCGAGTCTCTTTTCGCTGCCGGCCGGCACACGCATTAACGGCGCAGCGGTTTCAGGTTCTACTACGAGCGGAAACCCGATCAACGGCCAGCAAGGCCCGTATCCGATCGCCGGCGCACTTGGCAATCCGCCGAATGCATACGTTACGCTCGTCGGCTGCTGCCAAGCCGTGAACTCGAGCTTTCTCAATCATGGCGAGTTGGCTAAACTGCAGTACCGTTTTTCAAGTGCGACGCAACTCACGGTAGCGTATGTGGGCATTCAATCGCAGTACGACGGGCCGGCTGCGGGCTTCACGCAGATTGGATCGATCTTCGCGCCAACATCGGCGTACTCGGGAACGACCTACGCGCCCGGCCAAACAGTTTTGCTGAACAACCGCACGACGCTTCCGGACCAGCGCCTCTACGACAACGAGCCGATGTTCGAGGCGGAGCTGCGCACGACGTTACACCAGGATACCGTGCTGGCGCGCTTTTACAGCGCGATTCTCGCGCGCCAAACGACGTCCGATTTGAGCGCGCCCTCGGCCAACTACGTAACCGGACCGATCGCGCTTTACGGGACGGCGACCGTCGGCGGTGCCGTAACGGCGTTCAATGGAACACCGGCGAACCTGACGATTCCGACGCCATACTCGAACACGGTCGAGCATGACGCACTGCGCGGCATCTCATTCGAGTACGACCATCCGGCCGGACCGAACGTCTACACGTTCGCCTTCGATCGCAACTCCTCGCTGACCAACGCCTACTCCGTGACGGGCAGCGCAACGAATCCGCAAGGGAACCTGTCCACCACGATTGCCGCCGGTACACGCCAGGACTTTACAACCTATCTCCTGCGCGCGCAATTCGCCCTGAACGACAAGACGCAGTTGACGCTGGCGAACTATTTCAACACGTACCGCAACACGTACACGCCGCAACTTTCGGGCGGAGACTTCGTCTTTGTGACCAGCACGACGACCCACGACGACCCGCGCCTTGGGTTAACCTACCGCGCCAATCCGGATCTTTCGGTGCGACTCTCCATGGGATCCGCCATCGCTCCTCCGTATCCCGCGCTTATCGATAACTTGACGCAGACGCCTGCCCAAGTCTACACGACCGGCGCGCAGACGGTAACAATAGGAAACAACTCCGGCGGGCTGCGGCCCGAAACGTCGTTCGGTTACGATCTGGGCGCCGACTGGCGCACACCTTCGGGCGACATCCTTTCGGTCGACGCGTACCTCACGAATCTACGCAATCAGTTTGTGGCCGTCGTCTATCCGAGCGGCACGACGTACAATCCGCCCGGAACAACGGCGCAAGTTCCGGTCTACGTCAGCACGAACCAAAACCTCGCGCAGAGCCGTTTCGAAGGAATCGACGCGACCTGGCGCCGCGATCCGGCGCGCGGGATCGGCTACACGTTCTCGATCGCGTTGCAGCGCGCATACGCGTACAATTTGCCCGCGTCGTTTTATTCCAGCGCCGCCGGTCCATACACGACGAACTTGGGCGTCGTCAACGGAACGAACTTTTATGCGTTCAACGCGCCGTTCTTCAACGGCATATCGAACAAGAGCGAGGCCTACTCGCAAGGGTACGCCGGCATTCATGCGCGCGGCGGAAACGGACAGTACGGGGAGTTCGGGTTCACGTTTTACGGCTCGAACAACACGTACAACATTCCCGCATTCATGATTGCGAGCGCTTCCTACCGTCAGCCGATCTTCGGGCCGGCGCTGGCACTGCAAGTCTCCGCGGACAACATCTTCAACACCGACTCGGGCTCGTATGTCTCGTACGGGGCCGGCATCGGCGCGCCGCTGGCAAATGGACAGTTCGGAGTTCGCAGCGCCGTCCCGTACGGGCCGGCGTCGCTGCGCGTGATGCTGGTGCGGAGTCTTTAAGCCCTAGCCTTCGTCTCTCGTCTGGCCTTCCAACTTTTCGTAGGCGTCCTGCATCGTGCGCATAATCTGCGAGAAAGTCGTGGCCATCGCGATGGAACCGCGCGCGAATTGCGCGACGGACTCGCGCAACTTGCCGCCAAGCTCCTCCGAAAGTTGGACGTCGGCTAATCCCACCAGCTCCTGATAGCGGCTGCTGGCCGTGGAGGCCGCTTCGGTGACCCGTTCGACGGTTGCCAAATACGCGATAATTGCCGAACCGAGATCGGCCACCGCGGTCCGGCCATCCAAAATGCGCAGCCGGATGTCGCCGTTTTGATCGGACATGGCCCCGGCGTTCGCTCCGCCGCAAGGTTAGCCTGCGTCCGGATCGGGGAACGCTTCATTTCGAAAAGGAGCATCATTTGAATGCCAACTCGTAAGCGAAAGTCTGCAAAAAAGGCCGTAAAAAAGGCGGTCAAACGATCGGTGAGGGGCGCTAAGAAAGTAGCGCGGGCTGCGAAGCGCGCAAAACCGAAAGCGAAAAAGGTCGCCAAGAAGGCGGCGAAGACGGCGCGCAAAGTTGCTACGGGGCTGAAAGTTGCCAGCGCAATCCTAGAGCAAGGCGCCGACCTTACCGACGAAGTAGCGGGCAACCGCAAGAAGCGCTAGGGCGAAACGAGCGCACCCCACGAACGCGCGACGTTCGTTCGCGGCATTGCACCGGGACCGACGCGGTGAATCCGGCACTCCGTGACGGCGCCGCGCCGTCCGCCGAAAAACGCCGCTGCGCGCACGTCGAGGCGCGCACCCGGTGAAAGATTCAGGATCACAGGTTCCCGGTACGCCGGCGCACTTCGCGCCGGCGTCTTTCCATCCAAGGTGTATCGTATCGTCGCATCGATGGGCGTGGAAAGCGCAAGCTTGACTCGAGCTGCGGTCGTCCACGCGTCGACGCTTTGTATTTCACCGGGCAGCGCCGTAAAGACCGTGCGATCGCCCTCGACGCTCATCGATGCATTGGGAATGCGGAACGGATAGCCTTGCGCGTCCAGCCACGCGAATTGCGCCGGTAATCGCTGTAAAAAGTTTGGCCAGTTCTTCTGTGCGCGGGGCGTCCAAAGAATCTCGGCGAGCGCCAATTCGCGCGGCAACAACATGTAAAAGAGATGCTGCGGCGTTCGAATGCGCTCGGTCCAAAGCGCGGCCTCTCCTCCGACCACTCGCGCTCGCTGATCTCCGGCCAAGCCGGGCGGAACGACGTCCCACGAATAGACCTCGTCCAACGTGCTCACGTGCCGCGTCGCGCGCGGCTCTTGCATCGGGTCGCCTTGCGCGGCGTCGAAATAGAGCGGCCAACCCGAAACGACGACGTCGTTTCCTCGTCTGGCGGCATCCGCCGCGCGGCGCATCGAGTTCCAGGCCATCACGACGGCGCTCGTCGAGAGCTGCGGACTCAGAATTTCATTCCAGCCCACGATCCGGCGCCCGCGAGTTCGCACGTAACGTTCGATGCGTGAAATAAAGGCGGGCTCGTTGTAGCCGGCCGGGACTTCGTCGCCGCCGATATGGACGTACGGATCCGGAAAGAGATCGAAGGTCTGCGCGAGGGCATCTTGCAGAAACGCAAACGTTGACGCGCGCGCGCAAAAAACGTCGCTGCGCCCACACCCAAATTGCGGATACGCTTCGATTGCGGCCGAGGCGTGCGCCGGCATCTCCACCTCCGGAAGTACCGTCACGAATCGCCGCGCGGCGTACGCTACAACCTCGCGCACCTGCGCCGCGGTGTATGACGGCCGTCCGGAGATCAGATTCGGATAGCCTGGCACCGGCAGCCGCCACGCTTGGTCGTCCGTGAGGTGCCAGTGGAAGATATTGAGTTTGTAACGCGCGGCGACGTCAATATACCGTTCGACGGTTGCCACATCGAAAAAATGGCGCGCGGTATCCAGATGCACTCCGCGCCAGCGATACGCCGGCCAGTCGCGGATCTGCATTTCACGCGCCAGCGAGGTCGCCCTGAGTTGTTTGAACGTCTGCATGGCGTAAAACAAACCCGCACGCGTATTCGCTTCGGCGGTGACGCCTTGCGCGGTAACGGACAGCGTATAGCCCTCATCACCCAAGCGCTTATCGGCCGGCGAAAGAATACGTTGCGCTACTGCGGGAGAGCCCGGCCAAGAGCGAATGTTCGCGCCGGCATGGACCGAGCGCGGCCAGGGAACGATCGACGGTATCGCTGCCAGCATGAAAGCAGCGATCATCGCCCGTCCTCTACGGTGCGCCGAGCTTCTTGAGCAGCCAAGCCGCCGACGTGTCGTACAGCTGCAGCGTATCCGCGAACTTCAGATTCTCGTGCGTTTCGTTTGGAAAGACCATCTCGACGACTTCGACGCCCTTGGCACGCAAGCGGGTGGCCAGATCGACCCCCTGCGAAAACTCCACGTTGCGATCGTCGTCGCCCTGGCTCATAAAGACCGGCGAACGCCACGTATCGATCGCCGAGACCGGCGACGAATCCTCGGCGATCTTTCGCTCGGCGGCCGTACCAACCGCACGGCCGTAATCCGCGTCACGCGTCGTCGCCCAATTGTGGACGCCCGCCATATCGACGCCCGCTTTAAAGATATCCGAGTTGCGCGCCAAGCCGAGCGCCGTCAGATAGCCGCCATAGGACAAACCATAGATCCCCATGCGCGCAGGATCGACGTCGGATCGATTCCGGAGGTACGCCGCACCGGCGAGCACGTCCTGATACTCGCTGCCGCCTTCTGCGCCGTAGTTCTTCGCCTCGCGGAAATTGTGACCGTACATGATCCCGCTGCGATAATTAATCGAAAGAACGACGCAACCGTGATTGGCGTAGTATTGGTTCGACTCGTAAAGGTCGGTATAAAACTCGAGATAGTGAAATCCGGGCAGCATCTGCCGCCGCGAGCCTCCGTGATCGAAGATGACGGCGCAATGTTTCGTGAGACCATCCTGCGGAACGAAGAGCTGTGCGTGAATCAGCAGGCCGTCCGGCGCGTGAAACGTGACGAGCTGCGGTTCTACCAAATCGTTTGCGGGAAACTCGGGCGGAACGGCGGGACCGCCTAGTGCCGTCGCCGCTTCGCCGCGCATGACGAACACGGCCGGCGGATTCTTGTAGCCTGCATTGACGTACGCAACCGCGCCGGACGCCAGAGCCGCCGGAGTCCACTGGCTATCTGAGCCGGTTGTTATTTGCGCCGGAGGCGATGCGTCGAAGCCGGCGCTCCAGATATGCCGCCGGTCGATGTCGTTTTCGTTGCTGGAAACGATCACCCGGGAATGATCGAGCGCGACGGTAGCGTTTTCTACCTCAAACTGGCCGGGCGTTAGGAGCTGCGCGCTGCCGCCGCTTGACGCGATCGAATAGAGATGCCGCCAACCGTCCTTCTCCCAGGGAAAGGCGATTTGCCCGTTATTCGACCAGAAGAGTTGCGCCGCACTGTCCGTGCCGTAAAAGACGCTTCCCATGCCGCGATCGGCTTGCCAGATCTGGTGTCCGCCCGAACCGTCGGCGCCCGCGATCCAGATCGACCACGGCTCCTTGACGTAATCAACGTACGGATCTTCATTTTCCAGCGTGCCCGGCGTACGAATGAACGCAATCTGGCGACTATCCGGGGACCACGCCGGCGCAATGTCGTGCGCAAAGTACGGCGCCGCGTACGAGATCCGGTTCGAGCGCAAGTCGTACAGCGCGATAAAGCTGTGATCGCCGCGCGAGTTCGTAAATGCGAGTCGCGATCCGTCCGGCGAAAACTGCGGATCGGAAAGCGAGCCGCGGATCGAAAAGAGCCGCGATGGTTTTCCGGTGCGAATCGCGCCCGACGTCTCGAGAGTCGCCGAATACGGCTGTCCGCCAAGAATCCATACGATCCGATCGCCGCCCGGCGAAACCGCCGGCGAGTTCCCCTCGCCGACGCGCACGGGCTGACCGCCCGAAGCCGACACGACCCAGATCGTTTGCTTCGGCGGTATCGCAAGCGAGAGTGGGTTGGGATATTCGCTGCGCCGGTTCGTGCCTTCGCCGCGTACGTACACCACCGCGCGATTTCCCGGAACGATCGCGAGCGATCCTACGATTTGACCATCGTCGGCCGAATAGGGCGTAATCTTCCGCGCCTCCGACCCCGATGAGAAAAAGATGTTGTGCATTCCCCGCTCGTTGGCGGTGAACGCTATGGCCTTCCCATCCGGCGAAGCCGTGAGGTCATCCACAAACGGCGCGGAAAGAACCTGCGCCATCGTAAACGGTGAGGCCGCATGAACGGGCGTGGAAACAAGCAAGGCCAAAGCGATCGCAATAAAAACGCGGGCGAATGGACGGAACATCGCCCCGTCATTCGCCCGGTCTTGAACCTACCCTTGCGCTAGTCTTTAAACGCGGGCGACCGTTCTATCGACGATCGTGTTGCCCTCTTCCAGACCCACGCGATTCAACTTCCCGGGAAAATACTGCGCGACAAATTCCGCGGCAATTTTGGTCGAGGCCTGCTCGCCTTCGCGCGTTTCGAAGATGCTTACCGTCGTCAGTTGATTCGAGCCTGCATCAATGGCGTAGTATCCGCAGAAGCCGGGCACTTCGGAGACTTTCGGCAGAAAGTTGCGATCCAGGCTGGTTTTGAGTTCGTCGGAGTTGACGTCGCTCGTGTTGTAACGGCGAATAGCGAGGAACATAAAAGACCCCCTTTTTGGTAAAGAGGGCCTCAGTATAGCAAGGCGAGCTGGCGAAGTCTACGGCTGCATGGCCGCGCGCAAGGCTTCGGGTGAAGCGCCGAGCTGCAGCAAAATGCGTCCCGCGTCGGGAGCGCGGCGCGGCTGTCCCTGGCCTCCGCCGGGCGGCCCGGACGGCGGCGATCCGCCGTTTGCGCTTTCGAAGATTTTACGCATCGCATCGCGCATCTGCTGGCTCTGCGCAATCACGGCCTTTGACTCATCCGGAGTCAAAATCGCATCGATCTGCGTGATCGCGTCGGGCATCGAAACGGAGCCGCTGTCGAACTGCGTGATAACGGCTTGCACCTTGGTCTGATGATCGGCGCTGAGCGCATTGAAGCTTGCGGTCTTGGTATCGGCCCGCAGTTTCATGACTTGGGCCTGCTGATCCGGCGTCAGGGTGGGCATGAATTGGGCCGGGGCGGCGACCGGAAGCGCGCACACGGCAAAAAGTAAAACGAGAAAAATATTTCGCATGAACGAGACGCTACAGGGCGTGGCTGAGAATTCCTTGGGGGTTACCAGAACTTGACGCTTGGCGTCGCCCGCTAGGCCAAGCTGCCCGGTGGAACGACCGACGCGCCCGGAGCAGGCAGCGAACCGGTCAGGTCCGGCGCTTGCCCGCCGTGCTCTTCAACCCAGTGACAGGCTGCGAAATGTCCCGGCGCATACTCGGTGAACGGCGGCACTTCCAGCTTGCAGCGTTCGAATGCGACCGGGCAGCGCGTGTGAAAGCGGCAGCCCGAGGGCGGGTTTACGGGCGAGGGAATGTCGCCCGTCAGAACGATGCGTTTGCGCCGCTGTTCGACGTGCGGATCGGGAATCGGAATTGCCGACAGCAGTGAGATCGTATACGGATGCAGCGGACGTTCGTACAGATCGTCCCGATCCGCCAACTCCATGATCTTCCCGACGTACATGACCGCGATGCGCGTCGAGATATGGCGAACGACCGACAGGTCGTGCGCGATGAAGAGATAGGTCAAGCCGAGTTTCTGCTGCAGATCCTCAAGCAGATTGATCACCTGCGCTTGAATCGAAACGTCGAGCGCCGACACGGGCTCGTCGCAGACAATGAACTTCGGATCGACGGCCAGCGCGCGCGCAATTCCGATGCGCTGCCGCTGTCCGCCGGAGAACTCGTGCGGATACCGGTTCGAGTGATACGGCTGAAGGCCGACCAGGCGCAAGAGCTCCTGGACGCGCGCCTCAACCGCTTTCCCTTCTGCCAGATGATGAATCTTCAGCGGCTCGGCGACGATGTCGCCGACGGTCATGCGCGGATTCAGCGAGGCAAACGGGTCCTGAAAGATGATTTGCATCTCACGCCGCAGCCGCCGGATGTCGCCGCGCGAAAGATCCAGGATCGGCTTGCCGTCGAAGCAGACTTCGCCTTTGGTCGCCGGCAGCAGGCGCAAGATCACGCGTCCGACCGTAGTCTTACCCGAGCCGGACTCGCCGACCAGCCCCAGCGTCTCGCCGCGAGCGATCGTGAAATCTACGCCGTCGACGGCTTTGACGTCGCCGACGTGCTGCGAGAGCAGCCCGGCGTGAATCGGAAAATATTTGTAGAGATCGGTGACTTCGATCAGATTGTCGGTGGTTGGCTCAACTATGGGCTGGGCACTCATAATGGCCCCTCGTCACGTGCGCATTCGCGCACTGCTCGGGGGTCCGAAGCCTGTACTGAGCCGGGTCGAAGTGACAGGCTCGGGATGACAGTTGTCATGAGTGACCCACCGTCTCGACTTGGATCGTACGCTGATCCTTCGCGCGTTCGTCGTAGAGGAAGCAACGCGCGACGTGACCTTCGCCGAAATCGTAGACCGGAACGGGCTCGGCGCAGATCGGCATGCGGTACTTGCAGCGCGGCGCAAACGCGCATCCCGGCGGCAGACGAAGCAGGTTCGGCGGCTGACCCGGAATCGGTTCGAGCCGCTGGCGATCGCGAATGTCCAAGCGCGGCAGCGAGGCCAGCAGTCCTTGCGTGTACGGCATCTTCGGTTCGTCGAAGATCTGCTCGGCAGTTCCGTACTCGACCATGTTGCCGCCGTACATCACCAGCACGTTCTTGCAGACTTCCGCCACGACTCCCAGGTCATGTGTGATCAAGATGATCGCAGCGCCCGTCTCGTGCTGCATCTCGTTCATCAGTTCCAGAATCTGCGCTTGAATGGTGACGTCCAACGCCGTGGTCGGCTCGTCGGCGATCAAGAGTTGCGGATCGCAGGATAGCGCCATCGCGATCATGACGCGCTGCCGCATGCCGCCGGAAAATTGATGCGGATATTCCTTAATGCGCTTTTCTGGAAGCGAGATGCGCACCTTCTTGAACATCTCGATCGTTTTTTCGGTCGCTTCTTTCTTATTGTAGCCCAGATGCAGCTGGACCGCCTCGGAGATTTGCTCGCCGACGGTAAGCACCGGATTGAGCGACGTCATGGGATCTTGAAAGATCATCGCGATCTTGTTGCCGCGGATTTTGCGCATCTCCGTCTCGGACTTTGTCAGCAGATTCTCGCCGTTAAAATAGATGGCGCTGCTCGGATCGATCAAGCCGGGCCGCTGAATCAGCCGCATGATCGAGAGCGCGTTCACCGATTTGCCCGAGCCGGATTCGCCGACGATGCCCAACGTCGAGCCTGCCTCGAGCGAGTACGAGAGCCCGTTGACGGCAGTGACCAGTCCGTCCTCGGTGTTGAACGTCGTCCGGAGGTTTTTGACTTCGAGCAGGGGCATGCGCGCTTAGATTCCGGTCAGCGACAAGATCGTGCCGAGAACGACAAACCCCACGGCAAAGATGCCGGTGATGCGTTTGAGCTGTTCTTCGGCGCCGAGGCGGCTGTACGCGGACTCGACGCGGCCGCCCAGCGTTCCGGAGAGACCCTCTTGTTTGGTCGTTTGAATCGCGAGCAGCGTCACGAGCCCGACTGCGGAGATGACGAATAAGCCCGCGAGTCCATGCGTCAGCCAGCTGGCGTTCTGCTGAAACCAAGTGTTCACGTGCGGCGTGCTCGCGACGTTTTGCGTAAGTTGTATCGGTACGCCGGTCGGCACTGCGGCCGGCGCGGCTGTAGCGGCTGCGAGCAGCCAGGTCATACAGGTTCCTCCACGCGCTCAAGCGCGCTTTCAACTCTCGCCGCGACGTATTCGCCGGTCAGTCCGAATTGCGCGCGCTGCTTCGGCTGCGAATCGTGCTGCACCAGGACATTCGGTACGCCGATGCGCTCGACCGTGACTTTCAGGCCGCGATCTGAAACGAACTCGACAACCGCCGAGCCGAACCCGCCCGCCAGCGAATGCTCCTCTAACGTAATAAAGTGCTTGTGCGACTCGGCCAGCTCTAAGATCAGCGCTTCATCCATCGGTTTGGCAAAGCGCATGTTGACGACCGTGACATCGGGCGCCTGCTCGTGCGCGTCCAGCGCGATGTCAACGCTGTTCCCGTACGCCAGAATCGCCACGCCTGCACCTCGGCGCAAAACCTCCGCGCGTCCGTGCACGATCGGCGCGACCGGATCGCAATGCTTGCCGCTGGTCGAACCGCGCGGATACCGGATTGCGGCCGGCCCCTCGAGCGACAGCGCGTGCTCGAGCATCGGCTGGAGCTCTTCCTCGTTGCGCGGAGCCATGCACGTCATATTGGGAAGCGTGCGCATGTAGGCGATGTCGTAGAGCCCCATGTGCGTGGGGCCGTCGTCGCCGACGACGCCCGCCCGATCCATGCAGAACACGACCGGCAGATTCTGTACGCAGACGTCGTGCACGACTTGGTCGTACGCGCGCTGCAAAAAGGTCGAATAGATCGCGCAGACCGGACGTAACCCGTTGGTCGCCGCGCCGGCTGCGAAGCAGACGGCATGCGCTTCGGCGATCCCGACGTCAAAATACCGTTCCGGAAAACGTTTGGCGAACTTCGAGAGTCCCGTGCCGTCGGGCATCGCGGCGGTGATTCCGATCACGCGCGGATCTTTTTCCGCGATCGCGATCATCGCATCGCCGAAGACATCCTGAAACTTCGGTGCGGCGCCGGCCGACGGTTTCTTGCTGCCGTCACGCGGCTCGAACGCGTTGGCGCCGATGCCGTGGAAAGTTCGCGAATCGCGCTCCGCCGGCTCGTAGCCCTTGCCCTTCACCGTGCGAACGTGCAGGAGCACCGCCCGCGGAATCGCTTTGGCCGTCTCGAGCGCATCGACCAGCGCGTCGTAGTTGTGCCCGTCGATCGCGCCGATATAGCGGAAGCCCAGCTCTTCAAAGATGACCGCGGTTTTTTCCGAAGGTGCGATGAAGCGCATCGCGCCGATCTCCGCCGACTCGATCGCCTTCTTCGCCATGCCGCCGAGCGGCAGATGATTCAATACTTGTTTGCCGGTTTCGCGAACTTGATTCGCAAACGGCTTGCTGCGTAAGACGGAAAGATAGGAAGCCATCGACCCGACGTTGGGCGCGATCGACATCTCGTTGTCGTTAAGGATCACGATAAAATTCGTGCGCATCTGGCCGGCGTTGTTCAGCGCTTCATACGCCAGCCCGCCCGTAAGCGCGCCGTCGCCGATAACAGCGACGATCGTTTCCTTGCCGCCGGTCAAGTCGCGGGCTTGCGCCATGCCGAGCGCCGC
Organism: Candidatus Rubrimentiphilum sp.; assembly: GCA_035710515.1. NCBI lineage: Bacteria > Bacillati > Vulcanimicrobiota > Vulcanimicrobiia > Vulcanimicrobiales > Vulcanimicrobiaceae > Candidatus Rubrimentiphilum > Candidatus Rubrimentiphilum sp. The sequence goes on from DASTDE010000003.1 coordinate 196,940, forward strand.
GGAGACGCCGGTGCTTGCATGCCCCGCGCCAAAGCAGTCGTATTCGGATTCGCTGCGCATGGCGAAGCCGGAGAGACCGCCGCCTTTACGCAACGTCGAAAATCGATCGCGCCGCCCGGTCAGCAGCTTGTGGACGTACGTCTGATGGCTCACGTCCCAGACCACGCGATCCTGCGGCAGATTCAATGTGCGATGCAGCGCCATCGTCAGCTCGACAACGCCCAGGTTCGGAGCCAGATGGCCGCCGTTCTGCGCGCAGACCTCAACCAGAAGTTCGCGAATCTCGCGACCCAACCGATCGATCTCCGGGCGGGACAGGGTTTTGACGTCGGCGGGAGAGTCGATGCGTTCAATCACCATGAGCGGACTCCCACCCTTCGACAGACCGGGAATCGGTGTCCCCCGCCGCCGGAGGAAGGAACTCGGGCTGGGCCGGGGTGAGTACGGTAGGTGCTCGAGCATCCGGTCCTCACGCCAGTGCCGGTTCGGAACCGGCGAGTCTGGCGCGATCTGGCGCGGATTCTTTCCACGATCCTCAATCCGTTCTTGACTGCGCTGGCGCTTTTCGTCATCCTGTCGTACGTGCTCGCGCACGGCCGCACGGACGAGTTTTGGAAGTTGCTCTTCTTGACCACGTTCTTCACCTCGATTGGTCCGATGCTGTTCATCTTCTGGCTCTACGCGACCGATCGCATCTCGGATCTCGACATGTCGATCCGCGAGGAACGCGAGCGGGTCTTCGGCGTCTTCGTCGTCTTCTATCTGGCCGGTACGGCAACGCTGTGGCTCACGCACGCTCCCAAACTGTTAATCGCTTCGCTTGCCGGCTACACGCTCGCAACCGCGATCGTGCAATACATCACGCGGTACTGGAAGATCAGCACGCATGCCGTCGGCATCACTGCGCCGCTGGTGGCGCTTAGCTTTCTGTACGGCCGCCAGCCGCTGCCGTTCTTGGTGCTGATCCCGATGGTGTGCTGGGCCCGCGTCTATTTGCGCGCGCACACGATCGCGCAAGTGGTCGCCGGCGCCGTGCTGGCCACGTTCAGCGTAACGTTCTTCTTCTGGCTGTTTCACATTAAAGCTCTGTCTCAATCGTAGCGCAGATTAAAGCGGTGCGGCTCGTAGAGTTCCGGAGGGCCGGCGCGCAGTGCCTCAATAACGGACCAGAACCCAAGTGTCTCGTCAAAGACGAGCGCCGGCTGTTCGGCGTCTGTCGGGAGCAAGAATGTCATGTGCTCGGTGTCGCTTGCGCCGAGAACCCGGTGCGCGGGCGTACCCGACGACGCGTAATACGTGCGTCCGTCGTTATCGAAAACATGCGCGCTGCGAAGCGTCCAATGATAGCGCTCCCCGTACGGACAGAACACGCGCGCCGTCACGTCGTACGCGGTCAGACCGCTTGACGCGGGACGCCGGATGACTTTCGTAACCGTGAACCCCGTTTCGTAACCGCGCAATACCGCACCCAACGGCACGGGCATCGGCGGCCGGCCAAAGACGCACATCGCGTACGCAGCCGGACCCAACATCACGAATGCAAGCAGACCGGCACCCGCCGCCGTATACAATAACTTTGCCATACAAAGTTACTGTAGCACGCCGCGTGGAGGCTGTCTAGCCTTCAGACTTGCGGCGTGTGGATGTGTTCGGGGCGAAACCCAACGCCTATCACGCGCGCCGGGATACGGCGCAAGAGCGGAAACCACGTGAAAAGCATGAGCGGCAGCAGCGGCTTGCTGGGCCTCGGCGTCTGCGCCGGCTGCGCGGCCAAAACTCTTCTCATGATCAGATTTTGAAACACGAGCTGCAGCGCTTGCGTCATGACGGTCGGAAATGTGCGCCGGCGCTGTACCGCCGCCAAATCCGGCTCACGGTTTGCGGCCAGTGCCGGATACAAAATGTTGGCGGCCGCAACCGCGTCTTGAACGGCCAGGTTGATCCCCACGCCGCCGATCGGCGACATCGCATGCGCTGCGTCGCCGATGAAGAGCAAGCCTTCGTTGCACCACTTCTCCAGGCGGTCGACTTGAACGGTGAGCAGTTTGATGTCGTCCCAGCTTTGCAGAGCGTCGACGCGATCGCTCACGAACGGCGCTTGATCGGCGATGCCGGCACGAAACGCCTCCAGCCCGCGCGCTTTCAGCGTCTCGAAACTTCCCTTCGCAATGACGTATGCGCACTGCCAGTACTCCTCACGCATAAGCATCACGAAGATTCTGCCGTTCTTGATGTAGCCGAAAACTTGCGCGGGGTCGTCCGGCTTCCGCGGCAGGCGCAGCCAAAGTGCATCGATCGGTACGCCGAAATTTTTGGAACGCATGTGCGCTGCCTCGCGCAACGTCGAGTGGCGGCCGTCCGCACCGACCGTGAGAGCCGCGCGGATCTCGATCTCGCCTTGCGGCGTCGTCGCGCGAACGCCGGTCACCCGCGCGCCGTCCATTAGGGTTCCGGTCGCTTCGGTTTGCATCAGCACATGAAACCCCGGGTAGCGCCGCCCTTGCTGAACCAGGAAATTCAAGAAGTCCCACTGCGGCATGAAAGCCAAAAACTTGCAATGCGTCGGAACGTGGGTCAGGTCGACGAACGGATAGACGCGATCGTTGACGATGCCGGAGAACTGTGTGACTTCGCTGTGCGGAAGCGCCAAAAATGCGTCGAGCAGGCCGAGTTCCCAGATCAGTTCGAGCGTTGACGGATGGATCGTGTCGCCGCGAAAATCCCGAAAGAAATCCGCGTGCTTCTCCAGCACCGCAACCTCAATGCCGGCGCGCGCGAGCAAAAATCCCAGCATCATACCGGCCGGCCCGCCGCCGGCTATGACGACTCTTACGTTCACGACGAAAGCACGGACGGTTCGCGGCGTTCGAACGAGAGATTTGGAACCCGCCCCAGCGTCGCCGCCACGGCTGCGCGGAAGTGCTCGAGGTCGCCGCTCGTCACGCACACGGTCGCACCGCTTCCCGCCGTGTAGCCGCGCTGCGTTGCGAGTTCGGCGGCGCGCTCCGCCTGCACGATCGCCGGATCCACGCGCGTCACGCGCTCGCCGAGCACCGCCTCGAAGTGCGAATCCAGCAACGGATAATGGGTGCACGCCAAGATGACTGCGTCGAGATCGCTCGGCAACTCCGCGCACACGGCTGCGACGGCGGCGCGCGGTTCGGGTCCTTCCAGTTTTCCGGCCTCGACGAGCGGAACGAGCGCGGGAGCCGCGACTTCAAAAACGTCCGCACCCTTAACGCGCGCGTGAATTGCCTTCGTGTACGCGCCGCTCCGCGCAGTCGCCGAGGTCGCGATAACGCCGACGCGCTTGAAACCGGCGCGTTCGATCGCAATCGCCGCGGATTCGATGAGATCGACGATCGGAGCGCGCGATTGCGGCCAACCCCGCTGTGAAGCGGTCGCGCACGACGTGTTGCACGCCATGACGATGGCATCTACACCTCGCGCGTCGAGAAAAGCCACATTCTCGCTCAGCAACTCGGCCAACTCGGGCGTGCTGCGGTCACCGTACGGTACGTGCGCTTGATCGGCGAAGAACACGACGTCCTGGTGCGGCAGTTTTTCGCGCAGCCGCCGCAGCACCGTCAGCCCGCCGAGTCCCGAATCGAATAAACCTAGGGACACGAGCTGGTCAATTGCTCTCGGTATAATCTACGATGCCGTCGGCGATGGCTTGCGCCATCTTCTGCCGCCAGCTGCTCGATTGCAGGAGCGCGAGGTCGTCGGGATTCGAAATAAACGCCGTCTCGACCAGTGCGGCCGGCATGATGGCGTGGTTGATCACGTACAGCTTATCCTTGACGACACCGTTGTTCTTGACTCCGAGTTCGGCGATGACGCGGCGGCTGACAGCCTGCGCGAGCGCGAAGTCTCCGGCTTTGAAATAAAACGTGGTGACGCCGTGCGGCCCGGAGTTGACGTAGCTGTTGACGTGAATACTGATCAGCAGCCGCGCGCCACGCGAATTTGCAACGTCGTCGCGCGCCTGCAACTCGTCGCGGGCCGAATCGTTGGGTGCGTAGACGTCTTTGTCGGTGTCGCGCGTCATGATGACCTGCCAGCCGCGCGCAACCAAAATGTCGCGCACGCGCTTGGCTATGTCGAGCGTGATTTTCTTCTCTTGCGCGTCGCCGCGCCCCGCGCCGGGATCGCTGCCGCCGTGCCCGGGATCGATCGCGATCAAATTCGGGTTCGTCGGAACGTAGCGCGCGCTCGGGGAGACAACCGGCGAGGCGACGGGCGTAGCCTGGGCCGTGGCGTTTGAACCGAAGGTCCCGGTTCCGCTGCGCGGCGCGTCGGCTAGTTTGCGACTTGCCACGGTAATGGTGATGCCGCCGTCGTCGGGAACCACATCCACCTGATCGAAGTCGGTGAGTGAGAGCGCGACGCGCACCGCATCGCCACTCTGCTGGCGCGTGCGAACGGACGTTACCGGATCGCCCGCGGTTTGATCGGACGGCGGCATACCTAAGCGAGCGCCGTGAATGTCGATCCACCAGCGGTTGTCGGGCGGACGCAGCCGGTGCCAGTCGAACGCGCCGTCTCCGCTCACCGCGATCCGAATCGTGACGCTGCCCGGTTGCGTTTGCACGTCCACCGCCGTCACCTGCACGGGCTGCGGCGAGGGCATCGGCGTTGCGAACGGTATAGGCGTCGGCGGCGGCGCGAGCTCCGCAGGCAGCGGCGAAGGTGTAGCCGGCGCCGCGGCCGGCGAAACCGTAGAAAATGGCGGCAACTTCAGCGCGTGGAGCACGTCGTTTAACGGAACGTACGGATGGCCGTCGCGCATGAACGGCGCGAACGCAGCCGTCTGGGTAACCGACCCGGCCAAATAGTGGGGATCGCCGATCGCAAAGCTGATGACGGTCGGTCCGGGGAATGTGATCAGAATGTACTGATTCTCCGAATCCCAGGATAGCGTGGCGCCCTTGGCGCTGACTAACGCGTGCAAGCCGGGATCGTCCGCCGAAACCGCGGGCCCGGCCGGACGCTCGATCAGCGTTTGAAAGACGATCCGCTTGCCGTTGTAGATGTATGAATTGTCGGCCGCATCGGCGGCCGCGGCGCAGAGTATCGCGCTCAGCGCGAGCGCGAGGACGCTACCAATCCGAACGGCGTAACGGTTCATCGATTTCGAAACTCCCTCCGGGCAGCGTCGCAACTTTGCTGCCGGCAATCCGCACGGCCACGCGATCGATACCGGGAAGGGACGTGAGCGTCCACACCAATGACTTGAACTCACCGCTCTCGTTCAACGTTCCGCCGCTTTTGTTCGCGTCGGCCGAAAGATCGACCGTTGCCGTCGTTCCGTCAACGGTTGCGGAGAGCACGTGGGTTCCAGCCGGAAAGCGAACGGCCGAAATGTTTTGCGGAGGGCCCGCCACGGCCTGAGACGCGGCGTACAAGGCCAGGTATTGCGTATACTCGGCGGAGCTTTCTTTGGCGTTCTGAGGACGCACCGAAATCGTCCACGGAATCTCCGATCCGCCGTCAACCTTTGTATAGTACACGGTAATGCCGCCGGCGCCCGTACGATGTGACGTAAAATACCACGCGATCGCGGCGACGGCGATCAGGAGCGCTAGAAGAAGCAGGACCCGTGAAGATCTCACGGGTCCACTCCTTCGTCAGAGCGCTAAAACGCGCCTATGCCGTTCGGCGTGCCGTTGCCCGTCGGGCCATCATAACCGGCCCTTCCGGTGCAAAGGTAGGTGCCGCAACTCCCGTTGCTTCCGCTCGTCACGTCGAACAACGCGCCGAGATTCGCATACGAGAACGAGCCGTAGTTCACGCTGCCCGCATTTCCGGCAAGCGCATACACCGATGCAATAACCGGTGAAGCGACGCTCGTGCCGCCGAAGACCATCCAGCCGGATTGTCCCCGGTACGCGGTGCTGTCGTATACTGCGACGCCCGTATTGGGATTGGCGACGGCCGACACATCGGCGACCGTGCGCCGCGTGCAACCGGTATCGGTTTGCCACGACGGCTTCGCCTCGAGAGCGCTGCAACCCGATCCCGCGCCGCTCCAAACGGTTTCGCTCCAGCCGCGTGCGTTGCTCGCGCGCGACAGCGACGTGCCGCCGACCGCCGTAACGTAGGGCGACGCCGCCGGGTATTCCACGCCGTAACCGCTGTCGCCGGAACTCACCGTGACGGCATGTCCGGGGTGATTATAGTAGGCGTCGTAAGTCATCTCGTTGGAGACTTCGCTGCCGCCGTAACTGTTGCTGATCGCATTGGCGCCAAGACTGGCTGCGGTGTTCACCGACGTGCCGAGGTCGACAAAGCTGGCGCTGTTGGCTTCAACCAGCAGGATGTGACAGTTCGGACAGATCGCGGAGACCATGTCGAGGTCCAGCGAAATCTCTTGACCCCAGCTGGCGTTCGCGGCGGGCGGCGTGCTGCCGCCGGTTTGATTGACTTTCTTGAAGCACCCGTTCGCGGTCGTGCACGGCGGCAATCCGAACTGCGCGCGATAGACTCCCAGGTCGCTTTCGGCCGTTACCGCGTCGTACGCGTCAACGATTGCAACCGTTTGGCCCGCACCGTTCGCCGAGGACGGCAGTGCGTAAGCGGCTTGCAGATCGGCGGGCGCATAGCCCGACGGATTTCCCGGCGCGGGTGTGGGCGTCGGCGATTGAACCGGCGTCGGCGTCGGACCCGGCGGCGGTGTTGGCCTGCGGTCGGGGTTCACGCTCAGCGGCTCGATAGAAACGCCCCGGTAGATCCCGTGGTAACCGTTGGGATCGCCGCCGCCGACGTCCGTGCGCACCAGCGAGAAGCAGCGCGCGTAGCCTTCCGCTACGTCACCGCACGATTGGGTTACGTTCGATTGCGGCTGAGCCAAAGACGATGTGGCAGGGATGGAACCGTTTAAGGAATTCGAGCATGCGGCCATCGCAAATACGGCGGCCGCTCCAAGAATGAGTGCAAGCTTCTTCTGCAACGGTGTCTCCTTAAATGAAGGAAGAAAAACAGTTGGGCAATTTGCCCTGCCGGGGGGTCCTTCTTTCGTATTTCGGCTACACCGATCCAAGTCTTAACCGACGAGGTCGGTGATGCCAACGAAAAGGATGGCGGAGTCGTCTACGGGCTCGGCCTGGGCGAGAATGCGGCTCTTGATGCGCTCCGCGATGTTCTCTGTCGACCCGCGCCGGTATTCGGCTTTCGCGACTTCGATGAGCGTCTCCATACCCTTCAGATAGTCACGCTCGACCTCGACGATCCCGTCCGTGAAGCAGATGATGCCTTCCCCCTCGCGCAGACTGGCTTCGAACGTTTGATAGCGCGTCTGCGGTTCCACACCGAGCATGAGGCCCTCGCCGCTCAACTGCTCGACGTCGCCGTTGGTTCTGACGGCCAACGGTAGCGGATGACCGGCGACCGCGTACAGCATTTTTCCGGTGCGCATATCGAGGGTTGCAAAAAATGCGGTCACGACAACGTCTTCGTCGGCGCACAGCGCGACGTTTGCGCGATGAAGCACGGTTGCCGGCTCGCTGTCGACGCGCGCAGCGGTCCGGATGACTTGGCGCAGCGACCCCATGATGGCGGCCGCGCGCAGGCCGTGGCCCGCGACGTCTCCCATGCTGATCCCAACGACGTGATCGTCCAGCGTGAAGACGTCGTACCAGTCGCCGCCGATGTCGATGGCATGCGCGGCGGCCGCGTACGCGGTATCGATGCGCAGCCCCGGAAGCCGCGGCAGTTCTTGCGGCAAGAGCGCACGCTGCAGCGTCGATGCGATGTAATGCTCGCGCCTATACGCTGAAAGCGTCTCTTGAATGCGCTGCGTCATCTCATGATAGACGCGATCGAGCTCGGCGATCTCGTCCTCACCTTGCACGGGGATCGTCATTTGTCCGGACCCCAAACGCTCTGCGTTGTCGGCAAGCTGACGTAACCGGCCGGCAATGCGCAGGCCGAACCGTGCGGTCGTCAGCAGCGTCATGATGATCCCCGCAAACGTGCCGATGAGCAGAACGAAACCATAGTTGCGGATCTGGTCGCGGAGCGCTCTGAAATGCGCGCTGGTCGCTTGCCTTTGGGCGCGGTCGAAATCCGCTTTTGCCGTTTGAAAGTTGGTCGCCGCGGCCCGCGTCGACGGCGCTGCCACCAGCGCCCGCGCCTGCGCGCCGTGGCCCGCTCGCAAGTCCGCCAGGTAGGTGTCCAGCACGCCGATAATGCGGGCGGTCGCGCCTGCATAGGCCACCGCCGGATCCTTCTGCGGCGAGCCTTCGGTAAGCGCCACCAGTTCCTGCGATCGCGCGAGCAACGTTTTCTTTGCTGCCGCGTAGTGATCGAGTGCGCGCTTATTCGGATGGGTCGTGTAATCAACGGCGGCGCGATTTGCGTCGCTCACCGTTCTGTAAATCGTATCGGAGAGGTCCAGGACTTTCGAAGCGTGCTGAGTCCAGACCGTCATCTCCGCGGTACGATCGACCAGCAAGGCGACCACGCCGAGGAAGACCAGCAAAAACGCCAGCGGGACGATGCTTAAAAGAATCGCCTGCGATTGTATTTTCGAGCGCACCAGCCGCAAGCGCGGCTTCTTCGCCGCCGCGCCGGGTTTTGCCTTATCTCACCGCGCTGCCAGGCTCAGCGCAATCTCCGCCGCGAGACGGGCATTGCTCTTTACGAGCGCGACGTTCGCTTCCAAACTGCGGCCCGACGTCAACGCGTTTATGCGTTCGAGCAACCAGGGCGTCACGGCCTTGCCGGTGACGCAAGCCTGCTCCGCCGCGCGCGCGGCCGTTTCGATGCAGCCGTTCATCTGATCACGCGGTATCTCGTTCTCCGCCGGAATTGGATTCGCAATAACGGCGCCGCTTTGCAATCCGAGCGCTCGCTGCGCCCGGAGAAACTCCGCGATTCCGTCAGCCTCGTCGATCCGCAGGCTAAGAACCAAGGAACTTGCACGGCTCCAAAATGCCGGAAACTCGTTCGTGCGATATCCGACGACAGGCACGCCGAGCGTCTCGAGCGTTTCGAGCGTCTTCGGCAGGTCGAGCAACGCTTTGGCGCCGGCGCAGACGACCGCCACGGGCGTACGCGCAAGTTCGTAGAGATCCGCCGACACGTCAAACGAACGCTCCGCTCCGCGGTGCACGCCGCCGATGCCGCCCGTCGCAAAAATACCGATGCCGGCCGCATGCGCGCATCGCATCGTCGCCGCCACCGTCGTCGAGCCGTCGCGACGCTGCGACACTGCGTAGGGAAGATCGGCGGTGCTGAGTTTGCGAACATCGTTTGAATTCGCCAGCCGCTCCAGCTGCGCGTCATCCAAGCCGACGAGCACGCGTCCGCGCAGCACTGCGATCGTCGCCGGGATCGCACCGGCTTTGCGCACGATCTGCTCGACGGCACGCGCCGTGTCAACGTTTTGCGGGTGCGGCATGCCGTGCGAGATGATCGTGCTCTCGAGCGCAACGATCGGACTCCGGCGCGCTAGTGCGTCGCGCACCTCGCCGGAGAGATCGAAAAATTCCGGCAACGCATTCATCGCGCGTCCAGGAGCGCAGGCGAGAGGTCGGGCCGCACGCTGCGCTCCGACTCCAGCGTGAGCGCGGCCAAGTTCGCGCCGGTTCGCACCGCCTCGGGTAAATCTTGACCGGCGATAAGTCCGCGCAGGGTGCCGGCGATCAACGCGTCGCCCGCTCCGGTAGCGCTCACGCGGCGCGCTTGCGCGGCGGGAACCCTTATGAAGGAGCCGCCCTGAGCGCAGATGATGCCGCGCTCCGCGGATGAGAGCACGACCGCCGGCGCGCCGCGAGCCATCAGGAGGCGGGCCAGTTCTTCTTCCTGCGTGTTGCCCGTGTCGTCCAGATACGACTGCGCCTCGCCTTCATTTATAAAGAGCAGATCGATGGCGTCCAATCGCTCAGGCAGTCTGTGGCTTTTGGGCGCGCTGACGGCATTGACCGCGAGCTTGTAACGCGCGATCGAACGGCGATCGGCGCAGGCGCGCAGGACGGCCTCGGCAACGTTGCACTCGATGAACAGCCAGGGCGCTGCCGCGATCGACTCCCACCGGCCGTCCAGATCGCCCGTCGTCAAGGTTTCGATTGCGCGCATGTCGGCTGCGCCGACGACCAGCTCGCCGCGCTCCATGATGGCGGCATACTCGTCTGTTGCGCCCGCGATCGTTTTTGAAAGGCTGACGTCAACGCCGGCCGCTTTCAATTCGTTCAGCATCGCCTGACCGGAGCGATCGTTTCCGGCGACAGTAAGCAGGGACGTCTGAATTCCCAAACGCGCTAAATTCTCGGCAACGTTGCGCGCAACTCCGCCGAAGACGGCGTCGCCGCGTGCGGCCGGATTCGAAGAGTTAAAGACGACGCTGCCGTGCACGTTGTAACCGCGATCGACGCATGCTCCGCCGATGCACATGACCTGCATGCGAGGCGCTTCGCCCGCCGGCGCGAAGAGCCATGCATGACGAAAGAGGACATCTTTCGGCTGACGCATCTTTCCAGCTGCGCCGGTTGAGCGTCCAAAATGGACGCAGCCGTCCTCGCGCAGGTCCTGCGCGAGCTGCCTAAGATAGCGGATCCGAACGTGCTGGTAGGCACGGCGACCGCTGACGACGCCGGAGTCTATCGGCTCACGGACGAGATCGCTTTGGTGCAGAGCGTCGATTTCTTTACGCCGATCGTGGACGATCCGCGCGATTACGGCCGCATCGCCGCGGCCAACGCGCTTTCGGACATCTACGCGATGGGGGCCCGGCCGGTAAGCGCATTGGCGATCGGCGCGTTCCCCGAGAACATGGACGCGAAGATCATCGGCGCGATTTTGGCGGGCGGCGCAGAAAAGGCGCGCGAGGCCGGCATCGAGATCATCGGCGGCCATACGATCAAAGACGACGAACCGAAATACGGCCTGGCTGTAACCGGCGTCGCGCATCCCGATCGCATCTGGCGCAACGACACCGGAAAACCGGGCGATGCACTTGTCCTAACCAAACCAATCGGCACCGGCATCCTGACGACCGCGCGGCGCAGCGACGCGATCGATGACTTCGCGCTGCGGCCCGCAATCGAGTCGATGCTCACTTTAAACCGGCAAGCTGCAGAAATCGCGGCCGCATTTGACGTGAACGCGGCGACCGACGTCACCGGTTTCGGTTTGATCGGTCACCTCAGCGAGATGACAGCCGGCGGAGCGGGCGCTGAAATCTCGGCGCAAGCCGTGACGTTTTTCGATGGCGTCGAAGCGCTGGCAGCGGCTGATGTCGTTCCGGGCGGAACGCGGACAAATCTTACGCTGGCGTTGGAGCGCGGCGTGCAGTTCGCGCCGGGTATTTCGGCCGCTATGCAGCTGGCGTTGTGCGACGCGCAAACGTCGGGAGGGCTGTTGCTCGCCGTGCCGCCGGATCGATCCACCGAACTCGTGCACGCGTTAAGGAATGCGGGGCTGGCCGGCGCAAGCGAAATCGGATCGCTTACGCCGGAGCCCGTGATTCTAGTTGTCGCCTAGTTAGCTGATGGTCGTGTCGCGGCGCATGCCGAACAGGCCGACCAATCCGACCAATCCGAGCAATCCCCATAATCCGGTTTGCGGATTCGCAGTATAGGCCGTCGTGGCGCTGGACGTCGTTCCGGTCGTTGTCGTTGTCGCCGGGCTCGCTAACGGGGCGGCACCAGTCGTCGCTTGCGCGTATTGAGCAAGAGCGGCGCCCGGCGTCATTGCCAGACCTACTGCCAAAACAGCGCCTGCGACGTACTTGCCGATCGATATTCTCATTGACTCCTCCAAAAAGCTTTAGGAAAGTTTGCATGGTTCTTACCCGCGAGGCAAACCGTCGAACGGGAGGCAGCCGCTTGCCCGCCAAAAGGCGTTTCCAACGCCACACTCGGAGGATCGTATGAAGACTTCGCATCCGGCGCTTCGCGTCGTCACGGTCATCGCGCTCGCGCTCTTTTTTTGCTTGAGCGATCTACCAGATCTTATACGAGTCGCCGGCTATCCGAACGGCGACCTCGGTTTCCGAACAAATGGTAAGATTGTAACGACGGTTTTGCCGAACTCGCCGGCCCAGCGCGCCGGGCTTCGTCCGGGAATGCGCCTCGATCTGTCGGCGCTGACTCCCGCATTCCGCGAGGATGTTATGGGCGGTTATCTGCCTTTGCCGGGCGATGCGATCTCATTCCGGCTCGAACGCCTTGGCCGCTTTACTCCCGTGACTCTGCGCGCCGTGAAGGAAACGACCGCGCCCGCTTTCATCATCATCCGCGAAGTGGTGTTTCTCATACCGCTGCTGATCGGCATTTTCTTGGTTCTCTTGCGGCCGAGCCCAATCACGTGGGGATTTTTTCTGTTCTCCTTGGCCGCCGGAGGATCGCCGCCAACCTCGGTGTTTTCGTCGCGGGTCATCACCAGCTGGCAGTGGCAAACCGCGTGGGGCGACCTTGCCACGTTGCTCCTCACGACGCTTCCAAAGGCGGGCCTTGTACTGTTCGCGTTCAGCCTCGCGCGGCGCCCCCTCCGCTTTTGGCCGTTGAGCGCCATCGCAGCGGTCGCTTTACTTGGAATAGCTGAAGCGGTGCCGGCATTTCTATTTCCGGATACTGCCGCGCTCGGGTTCCCCGCCCTGAACGCCATCTGCGATATTTTGGCCGCGATCATCGCTTTGTCCGGACTCTTTTATGCCTACTCGCACGTCGCTCCGCGCTTGCGTCAAAGGCTCCATTGGATCACGGCCGGCTTCGTCTATTGGATCGTCATCGACGTGATCGACGCGCTGCTCTGGCCGACGTACGAACCCTATTGGGTCCATACCGCGATCGACGCGTCGCAAATAATCTTTCCGCTGGCCGTTGCATACGCGATTTTCCGCGAACGCGTTGTTGATATCAACTTCGTCATCAGCCGAACGGTGGCTTATGGAATCCTAACGACCGTAATCGTCGGCGTCTTCGCGCTCATCGACCTGTTCTTGTCGCGCACCATGGAGGCGCGATTCAGTCTGCCGGTCGACATCGTCGTTGCATTGGTGCTGGGCTTCTTCTTTCACGGAATGCGCAACCGCATCGATGCCGGCGTAGACCGCGTGATATTCCGCAAGCGGCACGCCGCCGAAATATGGCTGGACAAGGCGGCGAAGGCGGTCGTGCACGTGGACGAGCCGGATGCCATCGCGGATTATCTCACGCGCCTCCCGGCCGAAGTGCTCGAACTTACCGGAGCCGCGCTCTACATGCGCCGCGGCGGCGGCTTCGCTTTAGAGCGCTGTGTCGGGTGGAAGCACGAACCTGAATCACTCCTTCGTACTTCGGATCCGTTGGTTGCATTCATCAGTTCTGAATTAGCCTGCGTGCGCGTCAATAATCTGCCGATGCGGGAGAAGCCGGCCGATCGCCACGACACGCCGGTCCTGGCGGTGCCGCTTGTGTTTCGGCGGGAACTCGCCGGATTTGTGCTCTATGGCGCCCATGAAGACGGCGCAGATTTGGACGCCGATGAGGAACGCGCGCTGATTCCGCTGGTCAATAACGCGGCCGTCACGTACGATCACATTGAAGCGCAAGCATTGCGAGAGGAAAACCGGCAGTTGCGGTCGCTGCAGGTGGTGGTTTCATGAAAACGTCGCACCCGGCACTTCGCGTCACCGTCGTAGTCGCGCTCTCGCTGTTTTTTTGCGTATCGTATTTTCCGGATCTTCTTCGGGTCGTCGGGCATCCCAACGGGGACTGGGGTTTTCGAACGAACGGAACCATCGTCACAGTCGTAAGACCGGACTCTCCGGCGCAGCGCGCAGGAATACGGCCTGGCGACCGCATCGATATCAGCGCATTCCCCGAAAAAATCCGTTGGGCAACGCTCGGCGGCTTGGCAATCGCACCCGGCGACGCGTTGACGTTCAAGATCTGGAAACACGGGCGCTTCGAGGATGTAGCCCTGCGGGCCATTGCGGAACGCAACGTAGCGGCGTTCATCGTCATTCGCGAACTCGCGTTTCTTCTGCCCCTGGTCATCGGAGTGTTTCTGGTGCTGCTGCGGCCAAGCCCGATAACATGGGGATTCTTTTTGTTCTCGCTGGCGGCCGGAGGCGCGCCGCCGAACGCCGTGCTGCCTGACAGGCTCCTCCCTTGGTCGGTCTCCACTGCCTGGTTCCGCGTTTACATACTGCTGTTCAACGTAGTTCCGAAGACGGGCCTCGCGCTTTTTGCCTTCGCGCTGGCGCGCCGGCCGCTTGGCGCTTGGCGCACCGCGGCGATTTCAGCCGTTGCAGCGCTCGGAATTATTTCAACCGTTCCATTTTATGTTTTCAACGACACTATCGGTTGGCCTCAGCTCACGGCTTGGTGCGACATAGCCGCATACGCGATTGCGCTCCTTGGCCTATTCGATGCGTACTCGCACGTAACGATGCGCTTACGCCAACGCCTACATTGGATAACCGCGGGGTTTATTTTCTGGGTGGCGATCGATGTCGTCGACGCCTTGCTGTGGCCCGCGTACGAGCCATATTGGGTTCACACGACCATCGATGCAGCGCAAGTGATTTTCCCACTCGTCGTCGCCTATGCCATCTTCCGCGAGCGAGTCGTTGACATCAACTTCGTCATTAGCCGCACGGTCGCGTACGGAATCCTGACGACCGCAATCGTCGGTGTCTTCGCGCTCATCGATCTGTTCTTATCGCGCACCATGGAAGCGCGATTCAGCCTCCCCGTCGATATCGTCGTCGCGCTCGTCTTAGGCTTCTTCTTCCACGGAATGCGCAACCGCATCGATGCCGGGGTCGACCGCGTGATTTTTCGGAAGCGGCACATTGCGGAGACGCGTCTGGCCAAAGCCGCCAAGGCGGTCGTGCATGTCGACGATCCGAGTGCGATTGCCGACTATCTCACTCGACTGCCGGTCGAGGTCTTGGATCTGACCGGTGCGGCACTCTATCTGCGCCGCGGCAACGGCTTCGCGTTGGAACGCTGGGCGGGTTGGAAACACGAGCCCGCCGCGTCGCTTCCCACATCCGATCCGCTGGTTGCTTTTTTGAGTTCGGAGCTTGACTGCGTGCGCGTCAGCGATGTGCCCATGCGCGAGGCTCCGCCCGACCGCCACGATGTGCCCGTACTCGCCATTCCTTTGGTATTCCGCCGGGAACTTGCGGGCTTTGCCCTTTACGGCGTGCATGAAGACGGCGCCGACTTGGATACCGACGACGAGCAAGCGCTCGTGCCGCTGGTCAACAATGCAGCCGTTACCTACGATCATATCGAAGCGCAAGCGCTGCGCGAAGAAATCTTGAAGCTGAGATCGTTACAAGCGGTCCCATCTTAGGAATACTGCGGGAGTGAGGGCGATCGCTTCACTCCTACTCTTGAGCCTGGTCGTGGCGGTCGCTCCCGCCGATAACGCACCCGCCGACAAATACTTCGGACGGCTAAAGATGAGCGCGTTGCGCATTCGTTACGAGATCGCGCAGATAAAAAGCCGCTACGACAATCACAAACTGTTGCCGGAAGAAGCGGAGCACCTCGCTGCGTTTGCAGCCGAGTCGTACTACGAGTGGGCGGCGCAGTTTCCGAGAGACGGCTGGCTGGGATCGACGGGCATCAACTTGGCGAAGCTCTACGAGGATCTGCCCGGCGCTTCGGCTCGCACTGCAGCGATTCGCGCGCTGACGTTCGTGCGTCGAACTTTTAAGAACACTCGATATTCAAAGCAGGCCGCTTCGGAACTTTCGCGCGGCGTTGCGCTGAAATCGTATCCCGCTTGGGCCGTTACATTACGGGCGACACCATCGCCATCACCGATGCCCAGCGGCAAGGCTTCTCCAGCTGCGTCAACGTCGCCGCGCAGCCTTCCCTCGCCCTCGCCAACCCGCTAAACTGCTTTCGCGTACCACATCGGACCGCCGCGGTACGCCGGAAAGCCATACCCGTAAATCCAAACGATGTCGATGTCGCCCGGCCGCAGCGCGACGCCTTCGCGCAAGATCTCCTCACCTGATTGGATGAGCGCGAGCACGATTCGCCGCGCGATCTCCTCGTCGCTCACACCCGCGTTCTGAGCGATGCCCGCCTCCTTCGCCAATCCTGCAAACAGCGACTCGATCTCGTCATCGCGGGTCGCCTCGCGGCTGCCGGACGCGTACGTGTAAAAGCCCTTGCCGGTTTTTTGTCCGAGCCGCTTCTGCTCGTAAAGCGTATCCAGGATCGGCGTCCGCGCCAGCGTGAGCTGTGGCCGTCCTTGCGCGACGAGCCAAAACACGTCGATGCCGGAGAGGTCGAAGGTTGCGAACGGACCCATCGCCATGCCGAATTTCTTCATCGCCGCATCGATGCGAGCCGGAGCAACGCCTTCCTCTGCCAGCGCGATTGCTTCGCGCGTGTATTCGAAGAACATGCGATTGCCGATGAATCCGAACGCATTGGCCGAGAGGACCGCTACTTTGCGCAGCCGTTTTGCGAGTTTGAAAGCCGTTGCGAGCGTCTGCGCGGACGTCGCTTTCCCGCGGACGATCTCGAGCAGCTTCATGATGTTGGCCGGCGCAAAGAAGTGCAGGCCGAGGAATTCTTCCGGACGCTTTGTTACCGCGGCCATTTCGTCAATATCGAGTGTGGACGTATTGGAGGCAAGAATTGCGTCCGGCTTTACGATGGAGTCGAGCTTAGCAAAGACTTCTTTCTTTACGTCCATGTTCTCAAAAACGGCTTCGATCACCAGATCGCGATCCGCGAGCGCGGCGTATTCGCCGGCGAAGGTGATCGCCGATTCGCGTTTCCGGGCCTCGTCTTCTGTGAGCCGCCCGCGTTTGACTTGGCTAGCGAACATCGTGGAAATCATCTGCCGCGATCGTTCGATCTGTTCGGCGACCGGCTCGACGATGGTTACCGGGAAGCCGGCATTCGCAAACGCGAGCGATATTCCGGTACCCATCGTGCCGCCGCCGACGACACCTACGGTCTCTATTTTGTCATCCTGAGGTATCGAAGGACCCCGAGGTATCGAGGGGCCAGGGATTTTTGATAGCTCCCGCTCCGCGAAAAAGACGTGACGCAACGCAAGCGAGGGCGCCGAGTTCACGAGCTCGTCAAAGAGTTTGTATTCGCGCGCGAGCCCTTGCTCGAAAGGTAGTTCCGATGCTTGCACGGCTTCGATGAGCTTGTGCGCTGCGAGTCCGCCGTTCTCGACGGGCGGAAGCGACTTGCGCGCCTCCTCAATCGCGTTCGCATCGATCTTCGCACTCGTTTCCGAGATGCGGCGTTTCTCGTGCGTGCCCTCGACTTCGCTCGGGCGCCCCTTCGTCAGGCTCAGGGCAGGCTCTTCGACTGGGCGCGCATCCTGCGCGCCGCTCAGGATGACACGGTCAATAAGCCCGAGCTTCGCTGCGGCGTCGGCGTCGATCGGATCGCCCTTGAGCATCATCTGCAGCGCTGCTTGCACGCCGATCAGTCGCGGTAGACGCTGTGTGCCGCCGGCGCCCGGGATGAGCCCGAGTTTTATCTCGGGCAGGCCGAGTTTTGAACGCGGCGTCGCCTCCCGCCGGTCGCATGCCAACGCGAGTTCGAGCGCGCCGCCGAGTGCGAGGCCATCGATCACGGCCGTGTAGATCTTCTCGCTTCGTTCAACCGCGTCGATGATGTCGCGCACGGTCGTGGCGTTCGGATCCCACCCTTTTTGAAAGTCGTTGACATCCACGCCCGCGCTGAAGTATCCGTTTGCGCCGGCGATCGTAACGCTGGTTACGGATGCATCACTCTCGGCGGCTTGGATCTCTTTGAGGATTTTTTCGGAGTACGCCGATGAAAGCGCATTGACCGGCGGATTGTCGAGCGTAATGACGCGATTCAAGCGTTCACCGTCGTCTTTCGATCGAGGCCGAATTGCGCTTCGCTAAGTCCCAAAACGTCTGCCGAACCCTCGACAATTTCGCGCGCCAGTGCCGCAGCCCGCGAAAGGATGTGTGTTGCGTAGAATTTCGCCGTCGCGAGTTTCGCTTTGTAGAACTCGCTCTCCGGATCGTTTGCAGCAATTTTATCCGCCGCAATTTTGGCGGCGCGCGCCATCTGCCAGCCGCCGGCCGTAATACCCCACAATTTGAGATACGGCACGCTGCACGCCACGGCGACGCGGAGGTCCCCCACGGCCGTCTTGCCCACCCAAATTGAAGTCTCCGAGAGCGCGTCGACCGCCTGCGCGAGCGCCGGACCAATTGGGCCCACCGCGTCCGCACGCATCGCCGCCAGCGCGGCTTTTGCCGTTGCCCCCATGTCTTGCGCGATTTTGCGGCCGACCAAATCCAGCGCTTGAATGCCGGTCGTGCCTTCATAAATGGTTGTGATGCGCACGTCGCGATATTGTTGCGCGATGCCGGTCTCTTCAACGAAACCCAGGCCTCCGAAGACTTGCAGGGCGGTCGAACAAATCTCGACCGCGGCCTCGGTGCACCACCCTTTGACGATCGGGATCATCAGCCCGCAAAATGCTTTGTGCTGCTCGCGAACCTTCGCATCGGGATGTTTGGCCGCGAGATCGAGCGAGGCAGCCGTGACGTACGCCAGCGCACGCATCGCCTCGATCTGCGATTTCATCGACATGAGCATGCGGCGCACGTCGGGATGCTCGATGATGTGCTTTGGCTCCTTGGTTTGCGCGCCGATGTCGCGAGATTGCAACCGTTCTTTCGCGTATTGCAATGCGCTCTGGTAAGCCCGATCCGCGATGCCCAAACCCTGCACGCCCACGCTGAAACGGGCGGCATTCATCATGATGAACATGTTCTTGAGGCCTTCGTTCGGCTTGCCGATCAAATAGCCGTACGCGCCGCCGTGCTCGCCGTAGTTCAATGTGCATGTCGGGTTGGCGTTCAGCCCCATCTTATGTTCGATCCCGGCGCAATTCACGTCGTTGCGCTCACCTAGTTTCCCGTCGTCGCCGATCAGGAACTTCGGCACGATGAACATCGAGATGCCCTTGGTACCCGTAGGCGCATCCGGCAAGCGCGCCAGCACCATGTGGATGATGTTAGGCGCCATGTCGTGCTCGCCGAACGTAATAAAAATCTTTTGGCCGCTGATCCGATAGTGGTCGCCTTCCGGCACGGCCTTGGTGCGCACTTGCGCCAGATCCGAACCCGCTTGCGGCTCGGTCAAGCACATCGTGCCCATCCATTCGCCTGAAACGAGTTTTGGAAGGTAACGTTTCTTCTGCTCGTCGGAACCGATCAGTTCGATGGCTTCGATCGCGCCTTGATTGAGCAGCGGACCGTTTGCAAAACCGACGTTGGCGGCATTCCACATCTCCAGCGTCGCGCCCGAGATCAGCGTCGGCAAACCTTGACCGCCATGTTCGGGCGCAACCGGCAAACCGATCCAGCCGGCGCGAGCGAACTGCGCGTACGCTTCCTTAAATCCTTTGGGCGTCGTCACCGCGCCGTCGCGCCACGTGCAGCCCTCTTTATCACCGCTCTGATTGATTGGATCGAGGACTTGGCTCGCAAAGTTCGCCGCCTCCGCCAGAATCGGATCCGCCATCTCGGCGGCTTCTTCGAATCCCGGAAGTTTGGCGATATCATCGAGCGCGGCCAGCTCCCGCAAGACAAACTGCATGTCCCGCAGGGGAGCCTGATAAGCTGACATTAGAGGTCGACTTCGTCCTTCTCGAGTTTCTCTAGAACGAAGCGCGCGTACCACGCCGGCCAATCCGCGTCGGCGTGACCGAGCTGCTTCTCGTAGTCGGCGTGCGCGCTTTCGGCTTGGCGCAAGAGGCCGGCCAGTTCATCGACGGTGACTTCGTACATGTATCCCTCCGGCTCCGCGGCTTCGCCGCGCAGAACGAGGCAGCCTAGCCGGGCGTGTGGTACAATCTCGGGCGCATGCCCACCGAATCGCAAACCTCCCTGACCAAGAATTACCGGCTGGTCTACGAGATCGTGCGCGAACAAGCTCGCGGCACGCATCTGGCGCCCGCCGACGTTTTTGCTCTGGCGAAGAGCAAGCACAAGGGCATCGGCTTCACGACTGTCTACCGCGCATTAGCCCGGCTGCGCGAACTTGGGTTGGTTTCGGAGATATCGCTGCCCGGCGCCCAAAGCGCATACTACGAGCCGGCTTGGCCGGCGCATGCACACTTTCGCTGCGACGTTTGCGGCGGCATCAAGGACGTCGAGTATTCGCTATCGAGCGATATCGTTGACGGACTTGCGCGCAAGCATCGCTTGAACGTTCACGACGTCTCGATCAGCTTGCATGGGACGTGCCGTCAGTGTACAGATCGCGGCGCGTCGCCGGCAGGTTAACGCTGCCGTCATCCTTCGTTTTCGCCAGCAAAGCCTGATACACGCCGATCCGCGCGCTTCGAAAACCTTGCGCGCTGGCAGCCATATACAAGCGCCACGCGCGATACGATTGGTCCCCCGCCGCCGCGACCGCTTGGCTGCGATTGCGCTCGAGGTTGTGCACCCATTCGCGCAGCGTGCGCGCGTAATGCTCGCGCAGATTCTCGACGTCGCGCACGTCGAAGCCGGCCTCCTCGGCGATCTGCAAACTCTGCGCGACGTTCACGAGTTCGCCGTCGGGAAAGATGAAGCGTCCCATAAAGCCGGTGGACTTTCCGTCGCGCGAATCGCGCTGGTGCATGGCAATGCCGTGATTGAGAAAAAGTCCGCCCGGCTCCAGCAGCCGGTATGCTGTCGCAAAATATTCCGAAAGTTTATTGCGGCCGACGTGTTCGAACATGCCGATGCTGACGATCTTGTCGAATGTGGTCTTCGGCAGCTCGCGGTAGTCGAGCAGCTCGATGCGCGCGCGGTGGCCTAAGCTCTCGGCTGCAATCGCGCGAACGCCTTCGCGCGCCTGGCGCTCGCTAAGCGTGACGCCCAGGACTTGCGCCCCAAACTTCTTCGCGGCCCGGACGACGAGCGCACCCCAGCCGCAGCCGATATCCAATAGCCGTTCGCCCGGAGCTAACCGCAGCTTGCGCAGCGTGTGATCGATCTTGGCAATCTGCGCACTCTCCAAGTCCTCCACGCCGTCGTCAAAATACGCGCACGAGTACACCAAATTGCGATCCAGAAACGCGCGGTAGAACTCAACGGGCTGATCGTAGTGAAACCCGATGGCGGCGCGGTCGCGCGCGAGCGAGTGAAGTCTTCCGCGTAAGTGCGCTTCTCGCAGTTGCGGCAATTGCACGCGCGGTAAGCGGCGCAGGAGCAACGCCAATCGTACGAGCGTCGCCGGCGGCGGATGCTGGACGATATGCAGCATCTCGTCCACCGCCGCTTCCATGTCGCCTTCGACGTCGAGCAGGCCGGCCGCAAATGCTCGCCCGGCGTTGAGATCCACGGGCGGCGTGAAGGCGGCGCGCAGCGCTCCGGGATCGTTCACGCGCAGCGTGAACCGGCTATAACTCGACGCGGGAACGGCAGTGCCGTCCCACAGCGCGATGGAAAAATCGCGCGCGTACGCTTGGCCGAACAGCATACGTAGCACCGCGGCCGCGATACGCGCGTACGGGTCTTCGCTAGCAAAGCGTTCGGTGGCGATTTGCATGCCCGTCGAGGTTCGGTGTGGAAGAAAAGCCCTCATGCACTTCCTTGCGCTAGTGCTCGCCGCCACGGCCGTGGCGCCGCCCGTTCCAAGCCCCTCGCCCACGCCGCTCCCGGCGCTCAAAGTCATCGGCTCAGTACGCTCGACGCCCTTCTGCACCGAGCTGTATGAAATCATCGGGCCCGCGATCGTGAGCGTTTTGGCGAACGACGATTTGATCGCGTCGAGCAAACCGGCCTTTGCAACGCTCTATCACGACGACATCTTGGCGGGCTCGGAAGCACGCGCGCACTTCGATCTCTACCGGCTCGAAAAACTCGAAACGCCGATTATTGCGAACGTGAAGCGCGTCGATGCATTGCTGGAACGCAAGCCGGACGACCCGAAGCTGCAGGCCATCCGCGCGAAGCTTCAAGCCGTCGCAGTGCAGCAAAAAGCATCGCTCAATGTTATCAGCGGTTTTGTGGCGACTTCGCAGCTCGGCGAACTGCAAGGCGCGGGCCCGCCCGGCAATTGGACCGGCACGTTTATCCTGGGCAATGCGCAATCGTCGCAACCCGCTCCGATTTCGAACTTGGCGCCTGCGGCCGGCAACCTGTTCGCGGCCGGCGTCCACAATCGAAATCCCGGTCTTCGCGACCCGGCCTATGACGCCGGCACGGTCGGTCCGACCTACAACCCGTTCGCGCCCGTCACATCACAGATCGAACAACAACGCGCAGCTGCGCGCAGCGCCGAAGCCGACGCCGCCAAACTCGTGACCGACGCGCTGCAGCAGTGCACGCCGTAAAGCTCATCTACATCACCAATCTGTCAGTTGACGGTTACATTGAAGACGAAACCGGTAATTTCGACTGGGTAAGTCCCGACCAGGTGTTCGAGTTCATCACCGAGCTCGTGCGGCCAATCGGAACCCATCTTCTCGGGCGGCGACTCTACCAAACGATGTCCCACTGGGACGCGCCTCTGGACAGCTATCCACCGGAGCAACGTGACTTCGCTCGGGTCTGGCAAAACGCCGAGAACATCGTCTTTTCACGAACGCTGACGACCGCTACGACGACCAACATGCGAATCGTGCGAGATTTCGACCCCGAGGCCATCCGGAAGCTCAAGCGGGAATCCGAGCGGGACATCACCATTGGCGGCGCCGAGCTTGCGGGGCTTGCGCTCGAAGCCGATCTGGTCGACGAATGTCATCTGTTTCTCAATCCTGTGATCGTCGGCGGCGGAAAGCCGGCGTTCCGGTCCGGCTTACACCGGAGCCTAGAGCTTCTCGGCACGCGCCGTTTCCGCAGTGGAGTAATCCATTTGCACTATCGCACGGCAGCGCGCCCCGTAAATCCGTAACAAAGCGGGCACCGGGAGGGGTCCGCTCCCCGCAGTCTTCGAACTATTCAACCGGCCAACGGCGTTACTAGGAGCCGAGAGTAAGGAGCAATCGCATGCGACTTTTTGCAATTCTAGCAACCGGCGCTTTTATTGCGGGGGTCACTGTCGCCAGCGCTGCACCGCCGCCCTCGGGCGGCGCTACCCGCGCGGCATACACGAACGCTACGTGCTACATGGGTTTCAATCCCAATCCTGCCACCTATCCGGCGTTATCTCAAAATGTGAAATACAAGTGCAGCGCAACGGCGCTCTGTTCTGCGCAGTTTACCGGCAGCAAGTACAGCGTGAACCAAACCGTGTTCGGCTATATGTGTAGCCGCAGCGGCGGAGAGCTAGAAAACCTCGCCTGCGCGACGGGCTTCCACCAAACCGGCAAAGGCTACATAGCGGCGGGAGACAAGATCTGGTATACATGCGCTACAGACGCGGTGACGTGTCCATCCGGCCTTAGTGTGACCGAAACCTCAACAGGCCCAATTTCCGAAGTGGGTCCGCTTCCAACATTCTCTTATGCGTGCGTCGGCGCAGGCCACCTATGAATCACGCGCTGCAGCAGTGCACGCCGTAAATCAGTAACGAACCGGACATTCGCAGTTCATAGCCGGGGGGCAGAGTGGTGCGGATGTTGCAATCCGCGCGCGACGCCGCACTCGCGCTTCTTGACGGCCGGCCTTACGAACATGCCTGCGTCGTGCGGACCCTCTTAAAATTCGGTCCCGATGCGCTGCGTTTTTCGCAACGCCAAGGCATTCGCGTCGTGCCGCTGCGCCGGCGTGAACCCTACAGCGCTCGATCGCCCGCGCTGCGACGCTTGGCGATCGACGTCGATGCATGGCCCGCTCCGCCGGCGGGCCTTTTTGTGGTCGAAGAACGTACGGTTTATTTGCGTTCGCGCAGCGCGATGACGGTCGCCCACGAATTCGGCCACGCATTGGACTGCGCCCTAGGGGGCGGCGTCTACCGTTCGGGCGTCGATCCGGTACTGCGCCGGCTCTTCAGCGAAGCACGCGCCTTCATCACGCCGTATGCGGCGACCGGCGCCGACGAGTATTTCGCCGAGTGTATGCGGGCGTACGTCGAAGCAAACGATCCGCACTCATTTTGGCCGCGCGCGACGCGCACGCGCCTGGCGCGCATCGATCCGGGAATGTGCGACTACGTGGCGCGGCTTTTTGCAACCGAACTCGCCGCAGCAGCTTAAAGGACTACGAAGCGGCCCAATTCGATGAAGCAGCGTCGAACGTGCTCTTCAAAAATTCCGTGACGGCGTCGCGCGGCGATTTCGCCGTGCGAACGTCTTCATAGCGCATGATAAACTCGCCGAGATCGGTGTTCCAACCGGCCGCGCCCGGGCGAACACCGGCGGTTTCAAGACCCTCCACCTTCGGATAGGCGTAGCAGTAGAACGCGGGTTCGGGCAGGCGATCGTCGCCAAACCAAAAGCCCGTGCAGACTTCCTGCGCGTCGCCGCCTTTGCGCATCATGAGATTCGCGTCCGGCGGTAGCACAACGGGCTTCCCGGAGAACCGCGCGTACGCGAGATCGAAAGTCCCCCAGAAAAACTGCACGAGCGTATGCCGTCCACGGAACGGCGCGCGATGTTCACGCACGATCATGTCAACGGTCGAGAGTATCTGCCAAAACTTTGCGATGGCATCGCGATCGTACGACGCATGCGTCGTGTCTTCGTCCAGCGGAATGGGATTCGGGACTTCCTGTGGCGCCGGATTCAGTTGGACGGCAATCCCCAGCTCCTTCAACGCGTTCAGCATCGCGTTGTAAAATGCGGCAACGCTCATCGGGACGAGCGCAATCTCGCGCGTCGGGCCTTCGTTGGTCCAAATGAAAACCTTGTGCGCGAGAAAATCGAATGCGATCTCACACGTGCGCCCTCGATAGGGCATGGGTCCCGTCGTTAATCCGCGCGCGTTCGTATAGAGCACAACCTGCTGCCACTCCGGCTCTTCGGGTGAGAGTGCGAGGCGCACTTTCCCCGGCACTTGCGTCCAGAGGTGGAGCGTGTCACAGGTGTCCTTCCACTCTTCCAGTGGAAGCGCGGGCCAGCGCGGATCGTCCATTCGCGCGCCGTTCTGCGGCGCGCGAATGGGTCCCCGTCTAGCCGACGATGGCGTTCAAAAAACCGGAGGGATCGAAGAAGACTCCGAGCAGGTCGCTGAGCGGGATCCCGCTGTTCAAGAGCACCTGCGCCAACGTCGCGGTCGCCCCGCCGCTCGAGCCGCCTGTAGCGTTATTGATGGCGTTGGTCACCAACACGCCCGCGAGAAGACTCTGCAGTTGCTGCAGCAGCGGATTGTTCGTATTGAAAATCTGGGCGACGTCCGAATGCGTGTCCGGCATATTGAACTGCTCGTACGCGATTGCGCCATCCAGTAGCGAGACATGGAAACGCGCCTTCTGCACGGCGGTCAATCGCACGATGCGGATGCGGCTTGCATCGATCTTGCGCATCGAACGAAGCTGCGCGATGGCTTGCTGCCGGTGATTCAGCGCGAAGGCGATCTGCCCGTCGGAGAGCGTCGCAAACTGCAGTTTGCGCATCTCACCGATGTGGCGTCCGTTGTCATGGTGGGCTTTCGGCGGTTTCGCCTGCGCGGTCAGCGCCGAGACGGCTACGGCCATGGCCAGGAAAAGTGCGGCAGTTTTCATATCGTGGGCTCCTTTGCCGCATAGCTCCCCGCTCAGCGCCTATCGTAAACGCTAAGCTGCCGAACCCTCGTTAACCCCGCGTTACGGCGTGGACGCGACTTGAGCCGAAGTTACCGCGCTCGCTTTATTGCCCCAAGACGATCGCACGTACGTAATGACCGCCGCGATGTCGTCGTTGCTTATTACGCCTTTCCAAGCCGGCATGATGCCGTTGTAGGACTTGCCGTTCACCGTCACCGCTCCGGTCAAACCGTTCTTCACGATGTGAATGACTTTGTTCGCGGGGCCGGTAACGAGCGGGTTGCCCGCGAGTGCCGGAGCAGTGGCTCCGCCCTTCCCGTCGGACTGATGACAACTGGCGCAATTCGTATTGAAGACTGCCGCGCCGTTCGACGCCGTCATGGTCTTCGCCGTGTTATTCGTCGAAGCTCCGGTGCTGCTCGACGTGCTTGCGCTGTTGCTACTGGAACACGCCGCGAGACCGCTCGCCAGGAGCGCCGCGGACAAGAGGCCGCCGATTATTCGCTGCATCCGCCGTGCTTTTAGCCCTCCCCGGCCGGGGCCTGCGCGCCCGCGTGCTTGGCGTGGTACATACGCCGGTCGGCAGATTCGATTAACGCGTCCGCCTCTTCACCGTCCCGCGGATAGATCGCGGTGCCGATGCTCATTCCGACGGTGACGAGCGCTCCGTCAACCACGATCGGAGTGTCGAGGATGTGCTCGACGTTGATCTTGACGGAATCCAAAATCCCCGCATCCCCCAGCCCATTGGCCAAGACCGCGAATTCGTCTCCGCCTAAACGCGCCACCGTGTCCGACGGGCGCACGGCGTTTTTCAGGCGCCGCGAGAAAATCTGCAGCAAGATGTCACCGACCCGGTGACCATACCGGTCGTTGACGACTTTAAAATCGTCCAAATCGATGTAGAGAACGCCGATCAGCAAGCCCGTACGGCGCGCATATTCGATCTCGTCCTCGAATTTTTCAAAGAATGCCAGACGGTTGTCGATTCCCGTCAGCGGGTCGCGCGTCGCCAGCGTTTTCAGCTCCGTATTGCGCTGCGCCGTGCGCGCCAGTTCCGCCTGCGCCTTCAATCGTTCGCGATCGAGAATTCGCATGCGATCGAGCAGACCGAACGACAAGATGAGGCACTCGGCCATCGCCCCGAATCCCATGCCGTTTTCGGCGAAGCCCCAATTGCCTATTACCGCCGGCACAAACGCGAGCACGAAAAAACGGGCGGGCTGATAGCCCGCGCGCGCGCGTGTGATGCCTGCACCGATCGTGATAGCCACGGCGGCGAGCCGCGCGACGAAAGCGCCTACCGTGAGGATCTGGCTAGCCGAAAACGCATGGCGCGCGACGTCCCCAATGACGATTACGGCGAAAGCGGCGAGAAGCGCTCGATCCCACGCCGGCGCGGCGGATCGGGTTTGCAGAAAGCTGCGCGTGAAACCCAGGAACGTTACGAATGACAGAATCTCGGTGGCCAGTACCAGGTAATCGTTGCCGTGCCCGGCGAGCACCAGCCCGTGGACGATCAGCGCGCCAACGAACCCGACGAACCATGAGGCGCTGCGATCGCGCACGGTAACCGCAACGTACAAACTGCCCAGCCCTAAGGCCAGCAGAACCCCAAAAAAGAGCCCGGCGATTACCATGGGCATTTGTTCAGGTGTTTAAGGCCCGGGCCTCCAGCCTGAACACAAGCGTAACAAACGGGCCTTTCGGACTATCGAGGCGCGGTTCGTTCCGAGCTCATGGCCCAAGCTAGCGCTACCAACAAAAAGTTAGCGACGAGCGAGCTGCCGCCGTACGAAATGAAGGGCAGCGTAATGCCCGTGAGCGGGAAGAGCCCGACGACTCCGCCCACGATGATGAAGACCTGAAAGGCCATGGTCGCACCCAACCCGATGGCCAACAGCTTCGTGTAGAGGTCCGGCTGCGCGTTCGCAATGGCCAAGATCCGGTAAACCAGCAACAAGAATAGCGACAGCAAGATCAGCGCGCCGATCAGGCCGAACTCCTCGCTGATCGCGGCGTAGATGTAGTCGGTCGCGGCGGCCGGGATAAACGTCGGGTGGCCCAAGCGATAGCCCGTGCCGAATAAGCCGCCGGCCGCGAGCGAGTAGTATCCCTGCGAGGCTTGATATCCGGAACCGAGCGGATCGGCGAACGGGTTACGCCAGACCGCGATGCGCGTACTCACGTAGCTGTAATGACGCACGGCCCAAAACGCAACGCCGATAAAGATCGCACAACTGCCGACGAGCAGATCGATGCGCCGCGTTCCCGCATAAAGCAGCACCGCGAACGTTGCGAGCAGCAGCGCAGCCATACCGATATCGCGCTGCAGCACCAAGATCGCCATCGACAAACCCCAACCCAAAATCAGCGGCCCCAAATATTTCAGGTTAGCGCGAATCGACCACGCGCGCGCGGCCGCGATCACATCCGCCGTTTCGGCCAGGTACGCCGCCAAAAAGAAAACGATGAAGAGTTTGATCAGTTCGATGGGTTCGTATTGAATCGCGCCGATGCGGATCCACAGGCGCGCGCCGTTGACTTCCTGTCCTAACGGAGTCAGCAGCAGCACGAAGAGCACCAGCGACAGCAGCACCCACAAGTATTTGATCGCCGCCATGCGGCGAAAGTTCGCTAACGCCGGACCGAGTGCAATCACCAGCACCAGCGACGCCAGCAGCCAGTATTGTTGCCGCTGCGCCAGCACCGGCGAAATGCGCGCGATTACCAGCAGGCCAAACGCCGACAAGACGACGGCCAGCGCCGGCAGTGCGTCATCGCGCGTGGACGCGCGCGGCTGCACCAACACCCAGACCAGACTGAGCACGACCAAAACCGCCAACAGCCATGGCGGTCCGATAGTTTTAGGCGGCGCAAACGAAAGCGCCAATGCGGAAACCGCCAGCGCCGCCGCCATGGGAAAAGCGCGCCGCAGGATGGTCGCTATCGTAAAGCGAGCAGTGCGTAAAACAGAACTGCCGCCAGGATCCCTGTCAGTATCGATTGTGCGGTGTGCGCCTTGGCGGGCGCGGGAACCTGCGGTTCCGCAACGCCGCTAAATGAGACGATAAGCCGTTCCGAGGTCTCGGGAAGCGGACGGCCCGCAAGCACGAGTGCGTCCCCATCGAAAAGCGTGAATGCGGAAACGGCAAGATCGAGACTCGGCGTGAGTCCTAATGCGCGCATCAAGATCGGCAAACCGCGCTCGCCGTCAAAGGCGTCGTTTTTGGTGAGCGGCATCATCGAACCGTCGCGCGCCAGATAGGCGGCGGTCGATCCAATGTGCGCCAGATAGGCGCGTTGCGCAACGAGCAACACGGCTGTCATCGAAACGCCGGCAGTGACGTAGTCTTCGTGCGAAGCGCTGCGCGCGTGCAGTTCGTCGTTGACGCACGCCATTGCGCCGCTGAGCGCGCCCGTCACCGCGCGCGGCCGCCGTTGCGAGCGGCGGAAGAGCACCCCGCGGACCCGTCGCTCGAGCTCGTGCCGCAGTTTTCCCAGCGCCAGCGGAGCCGCCGCCTCACCGCCGATTCGTCCGAAGCCGGTGGCCACCGCGAAAAGATAACTCTCGGGCGCCAATTGCTCCGAAACGCAGCAGCCGCGGTCGCCGCTTACCGCTACGTCCACGGCAAGCCCTCGATCTCGGCTATATCGAGCCGGGTGTTCCCCACGTCTATATGATCCCCAATTTTGACTTCAATACCCTCGCCGCCCAGTTTTTTTCCATTGAGATATGTCCCGTTTCGGCTGCCCAGATCCGTCAGATAGAGTACGCCGCGCGCGGCCTGAAGTGTCGCGTGGCGGCGGCTAACCTCAGGGTCGCCGAGCGCGACGTCCGCATCAGAAGAACGCCCAATGACCCGCGGCGGATGACCTTCGGAGACCGTGAGCGTCGCGGTATGGCTCGGCAAAACCAGATTCACCCGCAGGTCGTGCGGGGTGCGGGGCACGGCCGCGAAGCGGCTTCGGCCAACGATCGCGCCAAAAACCGCCAGCGCACAGAGTATTTCGAACGATCCGATGCGCATCTGCGCGGGGAACGTCACGGCTGCTCCACGCGCAACTCGGCTTTGCCGAACGCCACTACGTCGCCGGCCTTGAGCACCGCCGAATCGATGCGTTCTCTGTTCACGTACGTTCCGTTCGTCGAACCGGCGTCGTGCACGACTAGCGAACCGTTTTGCACGTCTACCAGCGCGTGGTTCCGCGAGACGCTGGGATCCGGCAAATGCACGTCGCTCTCGGGGCTTCGCCCGACGCGCGCCGCACCGTTGATCCGGAATTCGGATTCACTCGCGATCCCGCCCAGCATGCGCAGGACGTAGGCGCTGCGATCGCGCGCCTCATCGTCAGCTTCCGTCGCAATTTCGACCGCGCCGGCCACCATCTCCGAGCCTTCCCGTAGTTCGGCGCGCGGCGGCGTCTCGAACGAGATCCCGACGCGCTCGGCGACGTCGGCGAGCAGCGCCGACCATTCGCCTTCGAGATACGCGCGGTGCGGAGCCAGGCGTTCATAGTCGGCGGCATGCACGTACACGGTGTAGTGCGCGGGCGCGACCGTGACGTTATCAGTTTGACGCGTTCGCGCTTCCATGGTTGCGACGAGCTTGCGCGCGATCTGCGCGGGCTCGAGGTCGCTCGGAAACATGTTGGCAAAGGCGCGCTCGACAAACGCCGCGCAGGCTTCCTCAACGCGCCCAAAAAAACTCACCGCCGCTCCAGCCGGGCGACGTAAAATCCGTCGCGCCCTTGTAGTCCCGGTGGAACGAGCAAATCGCCGGCTGGGGTTTGCAGCTCGGCGAAATGCGCCGGAATCAATCCACGCTCTACGTTATAGGCGCCCAAGAACCACTCGATCACATCAGTTGTTTCGCGCGGATCGGTGGAGCAGACGGCGTACACAATGGCGCCTCCCTCGTAGAGCTGCGGCGCAAGCGCATCCAACAGCGCGCGCTGCGTGAGAGCCAAGCGTTCGCCGTCGTCGGGGCGCTTCCGCCAGCGCGCTTCGGGATGGCGGCCGAGCACGCCCAAACCCGAACATGGCGCATCGATCAGTATACGATCGGCGCGTTGCGTCGTGACCGGAACCGTCGCATCTTCCGCCACTGCTTCGACCGCCAGACCGGCAGCCGTCGCGCGCTTCTCGAGCATCTGTATCTTGCGCCGGTCGCGATCGATGCAGAGCACAGGCCGTTCATCGCCGATGCGCGCCGCGATCTGCAGCGCTTTGTTCCCGCGACCGGTGCATGCGTCGATGACTTTGTCGTCCGGCTGCGGGTTCAGCACGTCCACGACCATAGCGGACGATTCGCTTTGGAGCCACCACGCTTCACCGGACTCGCCTTGGCCGGCTGCGGCGAGCGCGCCGCCTTCCAGCAAGAGCGAATCCTCCGCCAACTCCGAGGGCTGCGTCTTCACCTCGCGCTGCGCGAACCAGGTCTGCAGCTCGGCGCGGGTGCCCTTCGCGCGATTCACCGTCGCCGCCGGCTGCGCGGGTTCGTTGCATGCTTTCAATACGTCGACGAGTTGCTCGCTGCCGAAAACGGCGCGCCACTGCCGGACAATCCACGTCGGGTATGAGTATAACGTTCCGAGATAGTCGTCTTCGTTATCGAAGTCTTCCGGCGCCGGCGCTGCCGGCCGGTCGCGCAGAAAACCGCGCAGCACCGCGTTCACCAAACCGGCAGTTCCGCGATGTCCGTATCGCTTGGCGAGGTTCACCCATTCGCTCACGACCGCGTGATCTTTGGCCGCGGTGAACTGCAACTCGTAGATCGCCAGGCGTAGGATTTCAGCGATGACGGGCGGGAGTGCCTTATCGCGTCCGCCGACGTACGGCTGCAAATACCAGTCCAGCGTGCGCCGCATTTTGATTGCGCCGAAAACGAGGTTCGTGCAGAACGCCCGATCGCGGGCGTCGAGCTCGCCCTTCTGCGAACGGTACTCTAGCGATTCTTGCGCACCGCGATCTTGCGAAGCGTCGGCCTGAAACACGTCGCGGACTACGTGCAGCGCCGTCTCGCGTGGCGTCATGTGCCTTTTACGAGCAGCGGCGCGCCGAACGCCGCACCGCTCTGCCGCGGCCGGTTCGGCGGAATCACTTCGAGCACGTTGACTGCCGCATCGCCACAACTCACGATGAGCGCATCGCCGATCATGCCGGCGATCTGTCCAGGATCGAGCAGCGGGCGGTTCCACATCGCAACTTCCGCGCGCAGTATCTTCACCGGGATGTCTGCGATCGTCGCCCGCGCCGCCGGCTGCGGCGACAGCGCGCGCACGTGGTTCACGATCCGCTCCGCGCTCCACGACCAATCCAGCGCCAGATCTTCCTTGCGCAAGGGGCGCGTGAGCGTCGGTGAGCCGATCTGCGGAGTTCGCGGAAACGCGCCGCCGCGCGCGGCGTCAATGGCGTGCGCGAGCGCCTGCGCGCCGAAGCGCGCCAGCCGATCGTGCAGCTCGCCGTATGTTTCGCCGGGAAGAATGGGCGTGCGCTCTTGCAGGACGACGTCGCCGGTATCCATGCCGGCGTCCATCAGCATGATGGTGACGCCCGTTTCCGCCGCGCCGTCACGCAGCGCGCTTTGTATCGGCGTCGCTCCGCGGTATTTCGGCAAGAGACTCGGATGCACGTTGAGTGACCCGAGCTTCGGCAGATCGAGTACAGCTTGCGGTACGATCTTGCCGTACGAAGCCAGCACGAACAAGTCAAACGCTTCGCCGCCGAGCTCCTTGACAAAATCGCGCAACGACGCCGGCTGATAGACGCGCAGACCGAGACGCTGCGCTGCCACTTTCACAGGAGAGGCTTGGAGTTTTTGACCGCGCCCCGCCGGGCGGTCGGGCTGCGTGACGACGCCGCGCACCTCCGTGCGTTTGGCCGTGACCTCCAAGCTCGGAACCGCGAAGTCGCTGGTTCCGAAGAAGAGCGTCCTCACATCTCTTCTTCTTCGTTTTCGTCTTTCGGCTTGGGCTTGCGAATATTTTTCGCCTTGTCGATGTAGAGCACGCCGTTTAGGTGATCGATTTCGTGCTGCAACGCCTGCGCGAACAGGTCGCTGCCTTCAAGACGAATCTTTGCGCCGTTGCGATCGAGGCCGCTTACGACAACGCGGTCGTAGCGCACGATGTCGCCGACAAAGCCCGGAACCGATAGGCACCCTTCGATTAATTCGAGTTCTTCGCTCGCCGATTCGATCTTCGGGTTGATCACGACATGCTTGGTGCCCTCGGGGTGCTCTTCATCCTCGCCGGCATCAACTACAAAAAGCCGCTTGGAAACATTGATCTGCGGCGCCGCCAGACCGACGCCCGGCGCAGCGTACATCGTTTCGAACATGTCGTCGATCAGCTGTTGAAACAATGGATCCGCGATCTCTTTGGGATCCACTTTTTTTGCGACTCTGCGTAAGACGGGTTCACCGTCTTTCATAATCGGGCGGAGATACGCCATCAGCGCGCGGCCCTGCGAATACGGTAGAGCACGTGGCGCTGGAACGGATGCCCCTCAGGCACGCGGGGATTGTCGAAGTCATCGTTCGGGTCGTACGTCATTCCCAGGCGTTCCATAACGCGGCGCGACCGGACGTTCTTCACGGTGGTCAACGCTACGACTTCGTCCATCCCAAGTCTTTCGAATGCGTAGTCGAGAATCGCACGGGCGGCTTCGGTCGCGTAGCCCCGTCCCCAGAATCTCTCCGGCAGCCGCCACCCTACCTCGCGCACGGGAGTAAAGTGCGCTTCAAACGGCACGTCGGCAAGTTGGATCACTCCGGCAAACGCTTCTCCGTCCTTCTCCTCGATGACCCACCAGCCGTACGGGTTGGCTTCATTTCGCTGCCGGACGTTGGCCGCGATCGCGTCCGAGCGTTCTCGATCGTAGACCTCGGGGAAAAACTCCATGACGCGCGGATCGGCGCCCATTTCGAACCATGGCACGAGGTCGTCGTCCCGCCAATTGCGCAACCGCAGCCGCGGCGTTTCAATTACGGGCAGCGGCATCGGCTCTCCTAAAGAATGAAGCTCGAGAGGTCGGCGTCCTTGACGATGTCTTGGAGTTTCAAGCGCACGTAGTCCGCGTCTACGACGACCGCGTCCTTCTTTTCAGGCGCGTCGTAACTGACGTCTTCGAGCAGACGCTCCAGTACGGTGTGCAGGCGGCGCGCGCCGATGTTTTCGGTCTGGTCGTTCACTTGCATCGCAAACTGCGCGAGTTGTTCGATTCCGTCGGCACGGAAATCAACGTTCACGCCTTCACTCCCCAGCAATGCTTTGTACTGTTCGGTGAGCGCGTTCTTGGGCTGGGTCAGAATCGTTTTGAAATCTTCAGCCGTCAGCGAGTCCAGCTCGACGCGGATCGGAAAGCGACCCTGCAGTTCCGGAATCAGATCGGATGGCTTGCTCATGTGGAAGGCGCCGGCTGCGATGAACAAGACGTGATCCGTCTTGAGCGCGCCATGTTTTGTGTTGACGGTGCTTCCTTCAACGATCGGCAGGATGTCGCGCTGCACGCCTTCGCGTGAAACATCCGGACCGCGAGCGCCTTCGCGCCCCGCGACCTTGTCGATCTCATCTATAAAGATGATGCCGTTTTCGCCGGCGCGGCGCAGCGCTTCGCGCTTGACCGCATCCATGTCGATCAGCTTCGCGGCTTCTTCCTGTTCGAAGATGCGCCGCGCTTCAGCGATGGTCACGCGTTTGTGCACGCGCTTCTTCGGCAGCATGCCGCCCAGCATTTCGCCGAGATCGCCGCCGCCTTGATCCATGCCGGGACCGATGACACCGAACGGAACGCTGGCAGCTTCTTCGACTTCGATTTCAACCAAGCGCACGTCGTAGAAGCCACGCTCCACGTCAGAGCGAGCTTGCTCGCGCGTCTGCTGCGCGTCGCCGTTCGGAGCGGATGGCGGCGTCGCCGGCTGTTGCTGCTGCGCCTGAAAGTTATTTCCGAAGATCGAACCGAGGGTCGCAGCGAACGCATTCGGCTGGCCTTGCGCCGAAGGCGGCCGCGTTTCGGGGTGAAGCACGTCAATCACGCGCTCGACCGCCATCTGTTTGGCCACTTCCGAGACTTCGGCGCGACGTTCTTCCGTCACCATGCGGACGGCTTGTTCGACTAAATCGCGCACCATCGACTCGACGTCGCGGCCGACGTAGCCGACCTCGGTATACTTGGTCGCCTCGACTTTTACAAACGGTGCGCCGGTCAGCGAGGCCAAGCGGCGCGCGATTTCAGTCTTGCCGACGCCCGTCGGTCCGATCATCAAAATGTTCTTCGGAATGATCTCGGGGCGCAGATCCTCGCGGACGCGTTCGCGCCGGTAACGGTTGCGCATCGCGATCGCGACCGCGCGTTTGGCTTTCGCCTGGCCGACGATGTACTTGTCGAGCTCCGCCACGATCGTACGCGGGGTCAGTTCCACGGCCTGCGGTGAACCGTTCACAGCGTCTCCACGTCGATGTGCTCGTTGGTGTAAATGCAGATCTCGCTTGCGATCTCCAGCCCTTTGCGCGCGATCTCTTCAGCGGAGAGATTCGTGTTGCGCAAGAGCGCGGCTGCCGCGGCTTGGGCATAGGGGCCGCCGCTTCCAATCGCCGCGATGCCTTCATCGGGCTCGATCACGTCGCCGGTTCCGCTAAGCACCAGCAGATGCTCGGCATTGCCGACGATCATCAGCGCCTCGAGACGGCGCAGCGCGCGGTCTTGGCGCCAGTCTTTGGCAAGCTCGACAGACGCGCGCGTAATATCTTTGAACTCGTTGAGCTTGCCTTCAAATTTTTCGAGCAGCGTCATGCCGTCCGCGGCAGAACCAGCAAAGCCGGCGATCACTTTGCCGCCGGCGACGCGGCGAACTTTATGCGCGCCGTGTTTCATGATTGTTTTATCAACTGTTACCTGGCCGTCGCCCGCTACGGCGAGCTTACCATCCTTGCGAACGGCCAGAATCGTGGTGGACCGAATTCTCATTGCCTAGGCAAGTACCCGGGCGCGGGCTTTCGGGTTGCACCGCCGCGCGCCGGCCTGAAGCGAGCGGCCTTCATGGGTTGATAAGCTCCACAAGACGCAGCCGCGCCGGCCTATCCCAAATCGTGCCGTACGCGGCAGCCCCTGGTTCCGCGGGCAACAGCAGATATGTCTCCAGTTCATCAACGTACGCCGCATAGGCAATCTTGTAATTCCCGCCTATGCTGGCTAACTGCCCCTCGAGGTAGCGCGCGGCCTGGGAAGGACGAGCGGTTCTAATTGCACTCAGTGCCAACGCGTATTTTCCCCTAGCGGCGAGATCAAGCGCTTTCCCGATCGCATCCGCCGCTCCATTATCGTGCTCAGTCGGGGTAAGCGTTGAGACGCCGGGTTGAAAGAAAATCACATTGTGGTAAGCGCGAAACGCTGCCGTATACTGGTGCCGAGCAAATAGCTCGTCCGCATGTTGGGTCGGTGTTTGCCCGATCAGCTGGTCCGCTGACAGCAAGTGGCCAGTTTCACGCCAGATTTGAGCGGCACGCTTTCGCTGCCCGAGATAGGACATTGCAACACCTTCCTGCGACAGTGCGAACGTCAGATCGTATGGCCCATACCAGGGATCTTCCGGTAGTCTTTGCCGAATGAAAGCTGCGGCTTTAGCAAAAGCGATTTGGGCGCAGGGATAATTACCACTACGCATGTCAGAGACTCCCGCACTGAACCAGCGGGCGCCCAAATCACTAGCCTCGGTCGCAGGCGGCGGGCACGCCATTACGCGCAGTGACGACGCTATAAATACAGTTGCAACACTAAGCGCTGCCCTACGAATGCATGCGCTCATATTCACACCTCTTGTAAGGTTCTTGAGCGCGACAGGTCTGCCGCAAACCTCTTCATCGTTTCAATAGCCGAAAGAGCAAGCCGTTGACGTTTCTCTTTTTTACCTTCGCTCCGCACCACGGCCGCCTCCCGGGCAGGCATCATGTAGGCCCAGGTCACATTGGCGGGTTGGAAATCGTGCGTCTCGGTGTTTTGCAGATGCGCGACCACGGCGCCGAATGCGGTGTTCGCCGGGAATTCTATTCCCGGAAGACCGAGTATCCGGCGCGCCGCGTGGATGCCCGTCATCGCGCCGCATGCGGCCGCTTCGACGTAGCCTTCCGCGCCGGTGATTTGCCCGGCGAAGTACAGGCCGTCCGTTCCGCGCAAACGCAAGTGCGAGTCGAGCAGGCGTGGCGAGTCGATGAATGTGTTGCGATGCATCACCCCCAGACGCAACCACTCCGCATTATGCAAGCCGGGGAATTTTCCAAAGGCTTCCTTTTGCGCCGGCCATTTTAAGCGCGTTTGGAAACCGACGAGATTGTAAGCCGTGCCCTCGCGGTTTTCTCTACGCAGTTGCACGACGGCGTATGGAGTGAAACCGGTGCGCGGATCGCGCAGGCCCACAGGTTTGAGCGGACCGAAGCGCATCGTATCCTCGCCGCGATCGGCCATTTCTTCGATCGGAAGGCAGCCTTCGAAGTACTTCGTATCTTCAAACGCTTCGATCTCGTGACGTGGCAGCGTGCGCAGATCGTCTAACAGCTCCAAATACTGTTGCTTGTCGAGCGGAATGTTGAGGTAATCGTCGCCGTCGCCCTTGTCGTACCGCGACTTGCGATACATCTGCGATTCGTCGATTGAATCGGCCGCGACGATTGGTGATGCGGCGTCGTAGTAATGTAAGCGCGGCCCTCGGCTCGCGCCCTTTCGGGCGCTGCTCGGGCGTGGTTCGACAGAGCCTGTCCTGAGGGTATCGAAGGGCTCACCATGACACTCTAATGACGCTGCATCACCTTTCAATGCTGCAACCAGTGCCGCATCACGACCCATTAATAGCGTATCCAGCGCAGTAAGGAACTCTGTGCTCGGAAGTGGGCCGCACGCGACGATTGTGGGACGATCGAGCGGTATCGTGTGCACTTCTTCGCGGCGTAATGTAATGCGCGGGTGCGATGCGATGCGTTCTTCGACGAGCCTCGCGAAGACATCGCGATCAACAGCGAGCGCTCCGCCTGCCGGCACGGCAGCTTCGCGCGCAGAATGCACGATCAACGAAGCGAGTGTTGCAAGCTCTTCTTTCAGCAGGCCGACGGCGTTCTCGAGCGCGGCGCCGCGCAGCGAATTGCTGCAGACGAGTTCGGCGAGATTCGCGGTTTTGTGCGCCGGCCCCGATTTATGCGGGCGCATTTCATACAGATCGACGTCAACTCCGCACCGGGCAGCTTGCCACGCGGCTTCGCAGCCGGCGAGGCCGCCGCCGATGACGGTTAATCTCACGACGCCGCGGGAACCGAGGTAACTTCTCGCGTCGGAGTCAGTTCGGTCGAGATCGTACTGACGTCGTGCGTCTTGTCGGCCTTGCACTCAAGCGTAACGATTCCGCCGCGCTTGATCTTGGCGACGACGTACGACCCGCAGACCGGGCAGCGATCGGGCACCGGCCGATCCCACGAGACGAAGTCGCATCGCGGATAGTTCGCGCACCCGTAAAACGTGCGGCCCTTCTTCGAACGGCGTTCGACCACCATGCCGCCATCCTTCGGACACTTCGCGCCGGTGTCTTTGAGGATTGGCCGCGTCGTCTTGCATTCGGGATAGCCCGTGCATGAAATAAACCGGCCGAAACGGCCCGTCTTGATGACCATCGGGCGCCCGCACTTCGGGCAGATCTCGTCCGTCGGCTCGTCCTTGAACTCGAGCTTCGGCAATTTTTCTTCCGCCGACGCCAACTCTTTGGCAAACGGCCCGTAGAAGTTTGCGAGCAGTTGTACCCAGTCGGCTTGTTTGTCGGCGACCTTGTCGAGGTCGCCTTCCATCTGCGCGGTAAAATTCAAGTCCACGATGTCGGGGAAATGTTCGGCCAACAAGTCGTTCACCGCAATCCCGATCTCGGTCGGCGCGAAACGGCGTTCTTGTTGCGTGACGTAACCGCGAGCCTGAATGGTCTCGACGATCGTACTGTAGGTCGACGGCCGGCCGATGCCGTTGTCTTCCAGCGCTTTGACCAGCGACGCTTCGGTATACCGCGGGGGCGGTTCGGTGAAGTGTTGCTTGGGATCGAGGCCGCGGAATGCAAGCGTTTCGCTTTCGGCGATCCTCGGCAGGCGTTTGGCGTCGGCCGCGGAGTCGTCGCGGCTCTCTTCATAAAGCTTGGTGTAGCCCGGAAACTTCAAGACGCTGCCGGACGCGCGGAACATGTAATTCTTGGCCGCGATGTCAACGGTGGTTTGATCGAAGACCGCCGGCGACATCTGCGAGGCCACGAAGCGCTCCCAGATAAGGGTGTAGAGCCGCAGGTCATCGCGCTTGAGAAACGGCGCGACTTTCTCGGGTGTGTGGTGGACCGACGTCGGACGAATCGCCTCGTGCGCGTCTTGCGCGCCTTCTTTTACGCGGTGCTCGCGGCCGCCATAAAACGCTTCGCCGAACGTTGTAACGATATAGTCTCGCGCCGCGGCGCGCGCTTGGTCGGAGATGCGCGTCGAATCGGTGCGCATGTAGGTAATCAGACCAACGGTGCCTTCCGCGCCGATGTCGATGCCCTCGTACAAACCTTGCGCGATCTGCATCGTCCGGCGGACCCGCAGGCGCAATCTGCGCGAGGCTTCCTGCTGCATCGTCGAGGTCGTAAACGGCGCCGGCGAATTGCGCCGGCCTTCGCGCTGTTTAATGGATGCAACGCGATAGGCGGCGCCCTCGAGGTCGGCCAGTACGCGCTTGGACTCGGCCTCGGTTTGCACTTCGATCTTCTCGCCGTCCCGGCTGAGCAATTCGGCCGGGAAGACGAAGTCGGGTTCGCTGGCGGCGGCCAGCATCGCCGTCACCGACCAGTACTCGCGCGGAATGAAAGCCAGGATCTCGCGTTCGCGATCGACGATCAGACGGACCGCGACGGACTGCACCCGTCCGGCCGATAGACCGCCGCGCACTTTCGCCCACAGCAGCGGCGAGATTTTGTAGCCCACTAGCCGGTCGAGGATCCGGCGCGCTTGCTGCGCGTTGACGCGGTCCAAGTCGATCGGCTGCGGGTGCTTGATCGCCGCCATCGCGGCTTCCTTCGTTATCTCGTGCAGCTCGATACGTCGAGGATTCTCGAGCTTCAACAGCTCGGCCAAATGCCACGCGATCGCTTCGCCTTCACGGTCAGGGTCGGTGGCGAGGTAGACGTCGCTCGCAGCTTTCACCGCGGACTTGAGCTCCTTAATAATATCGCCCTTGCCCTTGATGGTGAGGTACTTCGGGGTAAAGCCGTGCTCGACGTCCACGCCCAGGGTGCTCTTGGGCAAATCGCGGACGTGACCGACCGAAGCCTTCACGACATAGCGGGCCGGAAGAAACTTCTTGATCGTGCGCGCCTTGGTCGGCGACTCCACGATAATCAAGGGCTTTTTCACGGGCCTTAGTATACCGCCCCGGTCAACCCCCCGACAAATCCTTTCCTTTTTATGCATTTGCATTTTGCATCAAAACATTCTATGATGCAGCACGAGCGCAGTAAAAGCGCGAGGAACAAAAACGGAGGAATTCATGGATTCCGATCTCATGCAAGACGGCGGCACGATGGGTGAAGCGCCGGCCGCGCCCAAGCCTCGCAAGCGCCGTAAGAGCGCGCGTAAGGCAGGCGGACGCAAGAAAGCCGCTCGTAAGGGCGGACGTAAGAAAGCCGCGCGTAAAGGCGGGCGCAAAAAAGGCGCACGCAAAGCGCGTAAGGGTGGACGCAAGAAGGCCGGACGCAAAAAGGCCGGACGCAAAAAGGGCGGACGCAAGAAGGCCGCTCGCAAAGCCAAACGCAAGGGCGGACGGCGCAAAAAGCGCTAGGCGCGCAAAGACTCGAAGGGCGGCCGGAAACGGCCGCTCTTTCATTTAAGTCCGCAGGATGGACCTTATCGTTCTGGGTGAGCGCGACGTGCACGAGCTGCTGCCGATCGCGGAGTGCATCAACGTCATGGACGGCGCGTTCCGGACCGTAGCTCGCGGCGGATTCATGCAGCCGCTGCGCTCGATCGCCTGGCAGCCGGACGGACGGGGCGCGATCGGAACGATGCCCGGTTTCTTGGCCGACCCGGACGCGGTGGGCGCGAAAGTCATCACAGTCTTCCCGCAAAACCGCGCACTCGGACTCGAGTCCCATCAAGGCTCGGTCTTACTGCACGAAACTGCGACCGGAAAACCGCTGGCGATCGTCCATGCCGGCGCGGTTACGGCGATTCGCACCGCCGCCGTTAGCGCGCTGGCAACACGCATCCTCGCGGAAGAATCGGCAAGCCGGCTCGCGCTGCTCGGTTCGGGAACGCAGGCGCGCTCGCATTTGGAGGCGATGCTCGCGGTGCGGCCCATCAAGCACGTGAAAATCTGGAGCCGGACGGCGGCGAATGCTCGGGCCTTTGCGGAAACCGCGGGCGCCGAGTTTAAAGTCGAGATCGAGGTAACCGCCAGCGCGCGTGAAGCCGTGCGCGGCGCGCAGATCGTCTGCACGGTTACCGCCGCTACCGCGCCGGTTCTCGAAGGCGCTTGGCTTGAGCCCGGGATGCACGTAAACGCCGCCGGTTCTTCCGTTCCGCCGTTTCGCGAATTGGACGCCGCAGTCGTCGAACGCAGCCGCATTTTCGTCGACAACCGCGAGTGCGTCCTGAACGAAGCCGACGATCTTCGCATTCCAATCGCCGAAGGTGCCATCGGCGTCGATCGCATCTTGGGCGACCTCGGGGAATTGGCTGCCGGAACGGTTCCGGGGCGCATATCGAGCAGCGACATCACGCTCTTTAAATCCGTCGGTATGGCCATCGAGGACATCGCCGCCGCGCGAGAACTTCACCGGCGCGCCGTTCGCGAGGGGCGCGGCACGCGCGTGGACTACTGAGCGCCATGCGCCGCTTTTCCGAAGACGGTTATGCCGTCTTTCCGGGTTTTAAATCGCGCGACGAACTCGCCGCGCTCCGGCGCCGCGCCGAGGAGATCGCCGCAAGTTGCAGCTCCGGCCAGGTCTCGATCTTCAGCACCCGCGACCAGGCTGAAAAGTCCGACGAGTATTTCCTGACCTCCGGCGACAAAATTCGCTGCTTCTTCGAAGAGGACGGCCGGACGGTCAACAAGATCGGACATGCGATGCACGATCTGGATCCCGTGTTCGATCGATTCTCGCACGATGCGCGTTTGACGGAGATCGCAAGCGAGGCCGGCCTTGCGGAACCTGTGCTCTATCAGTCGATGTACATCTTCAAACAACCGCGCGTGGGCGGAGTCGTCGACTGGCACCAAGACGCTGCTTTCCTGCGCACCGATCCCACAAGCGTCACCGCATTCTGGTTCGCGCTCGACGACGCCGACCGCAGCAACGGCTGCCTATGGGTTCAGCCCGGCGGCCACCGCTCGCCGCAGCGTAACCAATTCGTCGTGCGCGACGGTAAGGCGCAGCTCGAAACGTTGGATGACACGCCGTGGCCCACAACCGACGATGCGGTTCCCGTAGAAGTCGAATCCGGAACGCTGGTCGTCTTCAACGGTCTGCTGCCGCACTACAGCGCGCCCAACCGCTCCCAAAAACCGCGGCACGCCTATACTTTGCACGCGGTCGACGCGCGCGCGACGTACGCGCCCGACAACTGGCTGCAGCGGCAGGAATTGCCGCTCCGCGGTTTTATTTAAGGCGCAAGCTACTTCTTAGGGGGCACGGTACATGCGTCTATCTACCGCCTTATGTCTGCTGTCCATCGTCGCGCTGGCGGCGTGCGGATCGCAGAAGACCACAACGTACTCCACGAGCAACGGCACCGCAACGGTGACCGACAACGGCAAGACAAAGACGCTCGAAACGAAGGAAGGCAAAATTACCGCCGGACAGGGCGCGGTTGACCTTTCGAAGCTCGGCGCACCGCTCTATCCGGGCGCCTCTCAAACCGAAGACAACAGCTCCGTTAGCGTAACAACGGCCAGCGGTTCGAGTTATATGGCGTCGTTTACTACGAACGATTCTTTCGACAAAGTCTACTCCTGGTATCAAGGCAAGATGCCGAAGGGTTCTGAGAAGATGCACGTGAGCCAAGAGGGCGCCTCAATCGCGGAGTTCCTGACAGATGAAAACACCGCGAATCAAACGCTCGTCATGGTCACTTCAAAAGATAACCAAACGCAGATCGTCATAACCCACGGCAAGTAGGCCCGCCATTAACCTGCCGGAGCCGGTCGCCGCATATCTGGCTGCGGAAACCGCCAAGGATGCGGACGCGCAGAGTTCGTTGTTCACCGAAGACTCGTTGGTGCACGACGAAAACAACGATTACCGCGGACGCGATGCAATTCGCGCCTGGAAAAAGGCGGCTCAAGCGAAGTATCGGTACGAAACCGAGGCGCTCGATGCCTCGAGCAGCGGCAACACAACGACCGTGCGCGTCCGGTTAAGCGGGAACTTTCCCGGCAGCCCGGTCGAGGTCGACTACATCTTTACGCTTTCGGGCGATAAGATTGCGTCGTTAGTTATCGACTAGCTATTCGCTTAGACGCAGCGCGAGCCAGAAGGCCGGCGAGGCAGTGACGACCGCCGGCAGGCGCGACTGCTGGATCATGTAATCCTCGGTCGCCTTCGGCCCGAGAATTTGGGTGCCGATGCCGACGTACGGATTAGACTTGGCCGCA
This sequence comes from Candidatus Rubrimentiphilum sp., assembly GCA_035710515.1. Classification (NCBI taxonomy): domain Bacteria; kingdom Bacillati; phylum Vulcanimicrobiota; class Vulcanimicrobiia; order Vulcanimicrobiales; family Vulcanimicrobiaceae; genus Candidatus Rubrimentiphilum; species Candidatus Rubrimentiphilum sp. Next base: position 240,167 of record DASTDE010000003.1, read on the forward strand.
TGGAGTTGCGCGCCTAACCGGTATCCGAAGAACGCCGTGATGGCCAGATAAAAAGCGAGCATGTAAGCGACGATTCTGATGAAATCGCCCCACCCGCGCGGGGAGGTCGCGCCCTGAATGTCCGGTTCCGGCTTGCTCATACGTCTAGGGTTCAGCGCCGGAAACGGAGCACACTTTTAAAGGAGAAAAACATGAGTGAATTTGTCTATCTGTACCGCGGCGGTCAGCGCGCCGAGTCGCCGGCCGAAGGCGAAAAGGTGATGCAAAAATGGGTTGCCTGGATGGAAAACCTGGCCAAGAACGGTCACCTGAAGGACCGGGGCCAGCCGCTCGAGGCCGAGGGCAAGGTCGTCCGCGGCAAAGAGAAGCTCGTCACCGACGGGCCGTACCCGGAGTCAAAGGATCTGGTAGGCGGCTACACGCTCGTCGAAGCCAAAGATCTGGCGGAAGCCGCGGAGCTCTCGAAGGGCTGTCCGATCTTCGACTCCGATGGGTTGGTTGAAGTCCGCCCGGTCATGCAAATGTAGTGAACCTCGACGAGAACCTGTTCCGGCGCGAATCCGGGCGTTTGGTAGCCGCCCTTACGCGCGTCTTCGGACTCGACAACCTCGCACTGGCGGAAGACGTCGCGCAAGACGCCTTCTGCCGTGCGTTGGAAGTCTGGAAACTGCGCGGCGTACCCGAGAATCCGTCCGCGTGGCTCATCACAACTGCCAAGAACCGCGCCATCGATCTCTTGCGGCGCGAGCGCATGGCCCGCAATCTCGTCCCCGAACTCGGCCGCCGCCTCGAGAGTGAGTGGACGCTGGTCCCAACGCTCAACGAATACTTCGGCGAAAGCGCGATTAAGGACGATCAGCTTCGCATGATGTTTTCGTGCTGCGATCCAAAGCTGTCCGAACAGGCGCAAGTTGCACTGATCCTCAATCTGCTGTGCGGTTTTACGGCCGGCGAAATCGCCGGCGCATTTTTCAATACTCGCGCCGCCGTCGAAAAACGCATCTCACGCGGAAAACAGGTCTTGGCGACGTCCAGGAAATTATTCGATTTGGCCGACCGCGACTTTTCGGCACGCCTGGACGCTGTGCGCCGCGCGCTCTACTTGCTCTTTAACGAAGGCTATCACGGCGCATCGGCGGAGTCCGCCGTGCGGGTCGACCTGTGCCGCGGCGCGATGCGCCTTGCCGTGGTTCTGCTCGAGCATCCACTTGCGGCGACACCGGCTACCTACGCGCTCTGCGCGCTGATGTGGCTGCACGCAGCTCGACTGCCTGCGCGGATCGATGGTGCGGGCAACTTGCGCTCATTGTTCGATCAAGATCGCTCGCGCTGGGACAGCAGCCTGATTGCGAAAGGGCAAGAGTACCTCGATCTTTCGGCACGCGGCTCAGAGCTGACCGAGTATCATGTCGAAGCGGCGATCGCGTCGCTTCACTCGAACGCGGCACGCGCCGAAGATACGAACTGGCAGAAAATCGTATCGATGTACGATACCTTGATGCAGATCCGCCCTTCCCCTGTGGTCGCGTTGAATCGCGCCATCGCCGTAGCGCAAATCGAAGGCCCCGAGCGCGGGCTTGAGGAGATTCGTGCGATCGCCCATAGCGACCGCCTGGCGAGCTATCCATTTTATTCGGCTGCGCTCGGCGAGCTTGAGCTGCGCAGAGGTGAGAATGACAGCGCACGCAAGCACTTCCAAGCCGCGCTCGAGCTCGCGCGCAATCCCACGGAACGGCAATACCTCGAGCTGCGCGTCCGCGCCGCGAACCCGAACTAACTAAGCCGTCTTGCAGAAGGCTCGATAATCGCGTTTGTTCTGTTTCGAGTACGATCGAGCGAACCGGATGCAGGCCTTTTCGAACCGGTGGTCCGTCTCCAGGAGATCGGCAATCGCGCCCGCGTCGCCGCTGCGCGCATGCGCCCGCGCGAGCGTCCAGGCACAATGAGCGACGTAGTCAACGAACTCGCGCGTGCGCAGAGTCCGCAGATTAACCGAGACTTTCATATCATGATGTTGCCGGACGTAATAATCCCGCCCCGCCTCGTCGCGCATCCAGCCTAAGAAGATATCGCTGGCCGCTTGCATCAAGCGCTGACCTGCAACGACGCGTTGTCCCGCGTTTGGATAGACGCTTCGCTCGAGATATCTTTCCAGCACGGAAGCAGTCGCTTCTTTCACTTGCAGCACGAGCGGGTCGCTTCGGTCCGCGACGGCTAGCGCAACGTAGCAGCGCAGGCCGACGCTGCCGATTCCGGCGACCTTTATGGCGACGTCGGCCAACTCGTACCGCGCGCTTAGCACTTGAATGTGCGGCGGGAGCGTCGCCTGATAGATGGTTACCAGAGAGCGCGCCTGAACCGCCTGTGCGTCTTGCCGTGTGAGCCGCTGAAGAGTGGGCGGGTCGCTTCGGAAGCAGAGCGCGCCGTCCTCGTCGCGCACAAGTTTCGTCGAAGGATGTTCGGGATTGCCGATCTTTCCGCGCTTCCGAAGTGCGATGAGATGTTTGACGTTCATGCGCGAATACCACACTTCGAGCGGCGATGACCGCGCAAAGCGCCGCATGGCCTCGCGATAAGCACGCACGCCGGCGACGATCGCCTCAGTTCGGCCATCGCGCTTAATGCCGCAGTCCCGGCCCGCGATCTCCACGCTCGCCAATAGCCGAAGCGCGTCCCACTCCCACGGTCCGGGAAGCGTTTCGTCGAAATCGCTAACGTCGAAGATGAGCCGTCGCTCCGGAGTCGCGAAACCGCCGAAGTTCAGCAGATGCGCGTCGCCGCACAACTGCACGTTCAATCCGGTGGTCGGAATCGCTGCTATGTCGGAAGCCATGATTGCAGCGGCGCCGCGAAAAAAATCAAACGGTGACGCGCGCATGCGCTCGTGCCGAATCGTCAGAAGCTCGGGAACTCGGCCTCGCTCTTGCTCGCGCAACAGCTCGAGCGGGTCCGGGCGGTCCTTAGCGGGCTCCCATTTCTCGATTGTCTCCAACCTCCGGCGAAACGCGTTCGTATCGCCTAGCGGAGACTCCCGTTAGCTCGCCGGACAGTTCCCTGACGCCGGTTTGCCTGCCAGGCGATCGGATATCCACGCACTTACGCTATCCGAGCTGAGCGCCATCACCGAACCATGCGTGGCGCCCTGCACCGCATCAAGTTCAAGCCGCGACCCGTTTCTACACAATACCGAACGCAGCACGACCGAGTTTTGATACGGAACAACCATGTCGTTCGTGCCTTGTTCGACGAGCACGGGTCCTTCCAAATGCCACGTCAGCGGCTCGTTCGCGATAAAGTCTTGCATCAGCGCGCTCGATCGGGCGTTCGGCTGAAAAATATCGGCAGGCGGGATGCTCGTCCAAGCTGCCGAGCTCATGAGCGCCACGTCGCACTCGCTTTGAAGCGACGGCAGCAGCGCCATGCCTTTAGGAGTCAACACCGTCTTGAGATCGACGTGCGGATCCGTCGACGCGATCCCAGCGATCATCATGCCGAGAAGCGGCAACATTGTCGTGGGCTGCGTGCTGACGCTTGTCTCTCCGAAAAAATCGGAGATGTCCGAGCCGGGCGCGTACGCGACGACGCCCAAAAGATGCAGCTCGGGCGCCCACGACCGTCCCGTCACCGCGGCATATAACGCGACGGTCCCGCCCTCCGAATGTCCCATCGCGATCCAGCGATCGCCGATGTCGGGATTGAGATGCCTAGCCGCGCGAACGATATCGATGACGTCGTGCGCACCCGATCCGCTGGCGAAGTATGGATGTACGCCTGGCGTCCCGATGCCTTCGTAATCGGTTTGCACAACCGCGAAGCCACGTGAGATCCACTGCTCCAGAAAACGTTGTTCGCCGTTTTGTACTGCGGCTTTAGAGGGCGCGCACTGGGGTGCATTGCCCGTCGTTCCGTGGGCCCAACTAATCACCGGCCATCCACCGGGCGGGGGCGACCCTTTGGGAATTGCAATCGTTCCTGAAACGGCAACGTCGCGTCCGGCAGCCGAGACAGTGTGGTAGAGCGCGAGCGTGTTCGACGCTGCATTTTTCAGCAGCGAGCCGCCGGTAAACGGTCGCGACCAGATGACGGTGCCGGGCGGCGCACTCGGCAGAGGTGATGGAACATCGTACAACGCCGAACCGGTTGTGGCCAGCCAGAAAATGGCGCACACCATCGCGCCGCCGGCCCGAAGTACAGGCTGCATCATGGTGAATTACGCCCTAATCGCCACGTCTGTGACTACGATGGTGGAATCGCCTCGGGGAACGTAAATACGCCGGACGGATCGACACGCCGCTTGATCGCTTCGAGTCTTTCGAGATTTGCGCCATGATAGGCGGCCTTCCAATCGGTCAGCGACGGGTCGATAAAGTTTTGGTACGCACCGCCTTTGGCAATCGGGACAATCGCTTCGTAGAAGTCGTTTAGCCACAACAAATTGCGCTGCAATGCAGCATGCGGCGTGTTGTGATCCCAGTACATGTCGATGGAGCCAAGCCACCGGCTCTGCCTGTGCACGAACGCCGTTTCGCCCGGCTTCTTCTCGTTAACGGCGCCGCCGGTTTGAAAAACCTTGAAGGTTGCCGATTTCCCGGTTTGCGGATATTTTCGCAGCCACTCGAAGATGACTGCGACGGCTCGATGATCGATGGCCTGGTTGAAGAATCGCGAGCGCTCTTGGTAATAGGCGGGCGGCCCTGCCTCGGAGAGCACTTGCTGCGCTTTCCAATACTGGCCACTTGTAAAGGTGCCGGCCGGAGGCGCGATCGCATAGGCGCCGGCAAGCAGCTCGCGCAGCATGGCCGGCGTACCGGCGAACTGCGCGAGCAATTGAACCTTCATTCCTGATGAAGCGGTCGGCGCACTTGCCGAGACCTTCGATCCGAGCGTCTTGGGAGCTCCTTCAAGCGCATTGACGAGACTCGCGAAAACGCGCTCTTGCTCTTTGTCCCAATGCAGATTGCAAACCGTAAGCGGACCCACTTCAAACGCTTGAAACGTAAATGACGTGTTGATCCCAAAGTTTCCGCCGCCTGCACCGCGGCAAGCCCACAAAAGATCGTCGTCGCCGGTAAGCGGCCGGATCGTTCCGTCGGCGAGAACGATTTCGGTTGCAACCATGTGATCGCAGGTCAGACCGTGGGCGCGCATGTTGAAGCCGATGCCGCCGCCGAGAGCAAGGCCCGCGATCCCGACGCCTTCGCAGCGGCCGTGTGTGATTGCGATATTGCGGTTCCTGAAATGTTCGAACACATCGGCGTTCAAGGCGCCGCCGCCGAGGACCGTAATACCGGTGCCCTCGTCGAGCGAGACGCTGTTCATCTCGCGCAGGTCGATCATCAAACCGGTGGTCGTCGAATAGCCGGCGTACGAGTGACCGCCGGAACGAGCCACGATCGGGACGCCGTTCTCGCGAGCCCAGCGAATTGCGGCGCTTACATCGCGCGCGCTCTTGCACATCGCGATGCCCGCCGGGCGGAGCGCGGAATACCGCAGGTTTTTCGGAAGCGCCAGTTCAGCGAATCCGCGATCGCCCGGCAGCACGACGCTTCCCGAAATCCGGTGCGCAAGCGCCTGCCAAGGCAGCCTGCGAGTCGCGGCGAGCAGTTCCACTCCGCCCGCGCCGAGCGCGGCAGCGCTCGCGGCGCCGCTGAGAAAGTCGCGCCGGTTTAGCACCAACCTAGCCGAGAGCTAGTTGTGGTAAAAGCGGTACGAGTCGGCGTCGTTCCCGACGGCCCAAAACTCAATACCGTTCCGCCACACGTCGGTGTACACGGAATCGTATTCGACCGGTCCCGAACAACTGGGGCCTTGCCTCGGACCCTTGTAAAACTGCGCGTGGATCTCCTTAGGTTCTTCCTGAAGCGGATCCGAGTACGTGGAATGCGGCGCGACGCAGACGCCGTGATAGTCCTTGAAGATGCTCCAAATGAGGGTTAAATGGACGTACGCGTTGCTGTCGTTCTTGAATCGCAATGTCGCTGCCTGAGCCGGCTTCGCAAACGAGCCGATCAGAATGCAAAGAACAACAAGACCTGTCAGTAGACGTCTCTTCATGGGAAGCGCTTCGCCGGGGCCGCGGCAATTCCCTAAGGACCATAGGACCCCGGCGCCAAGGCAGCAAAGGCGGCCCGTCCATGAAGCGTTTAGCCGTCGTTCTATCCGCGCTTGCAATCGTCGCCCTCTTCTGTGGAGTCGTGGCTGCGCGGCCGCACCGACCGGCACATAAAGCGCGGCACACGGCCGGCGCAAAGCCTGTAACCGCGAGCGGACCTGCGGTGAATTGCACAGCTCGTGACCCGCATGTTCCGGTGCCGGACGCGCCGCACGGAATGTACGTCTGGAACCCGTACAAAGTCCAGAGCGGCAAATTTGAAAAACAACTCGAGGCGAGCGTGATCGGAAAAGATCCAACGCTTTGCGGCGTCAGTCTGGTCGTCGGTTGGAGCACCGTCGAGCCTTCGAAGGGCTCGTTTGATTGGAGCAGCATCAAAACGCAAGCCGCGCCGTATCTCCGCGCGCATCTGCGCGTGAATCTGTTGTTTGCCGACGCCTCCGAAGTCGGCAAGTCGGATACTACCACGCCTTCGTGGGTGTTCACTCAGGATCGCGTTGCGAAAGTGCAATGCCCCAAGCAAGTGGACTATCCGAATTTCATGGATCCGAAGTTCGAGAGTGATTGGCAGTCGTTTATCGCAGCCGCCGTGCAAAAGTTTGGAAACGATTCGTCGATCGGCTACATGCGATTCGGCATCGGCGCAGGCGTTGAAGCGTATCCCGGGCACATGGAAAACCCGTCGGCCAAGTCGCGGCCGTGTTATAACGCTTGGGTGAAAGCCACAGGTTGGACCTATAGGAAATGGCTGAAACACAGTTTGAACGTGGTCGGCATGCTGGCCCGTCAGGGCAGCCAAAAGCAGTTGATGATCGCGCTGAATTACATCGTGAATTCTCCATCCGTCTATGCGTATGCCAACTCCGTGACGGCCGCGGCTGCGCCGCGCGGCATCGCATTCGGTACTGAGAATCTGGGAATCGGCCACGTCGCCGACCCTGGAACAACGCCGGGCCCGTGCAATCCGCAAGCCAAAAGTGAGAATCTCTACTGGTGCCAAGCCACGAAACGTCACGCCGGCAAAGTGCCGATCGAGTTCCAGCCAATAGTGGCGACAACGCCGGGCTACGAATACGGCTACAAATTGGACATCTCAAACCTGTTGCCGTACGCGATCGCAAATAAAGCGCAGATTCTCGAGCTGTATCCCCAAGAGTGGCTTGCGAGCGACGCCAAGCATAAAACCGCACTGCGTGCCGCCGCGCAAGTGCTCGGCGTGGCTCATTAGGGGCGCTCACATGCTCGAACGCATTCTCAAATATGCGAGCCTTGCTCTCGTTCTAGCGACGTGCGCCGCAGCTCCGGCGACGCCGGCTAACGGTCTGGATCAGCTCATACGTCCGCCGATTACCGGCAAGGTTTATCCCGGCATCTCCGTCGCCGTTGGAAATAGCACAGGCCTCCTTGCAGCCGGCGCCTACGGGCGTGCAAACATCGCGGCATCGATTGCCATGACGTCCCGGACGCCTATGCGCGTGGCCTCAGTCTCGAAAACGATCACCGCCGCTGCGATTCTTATGCTGGACCAAGCCGGCGCGATCTCCATCGATAAACCGGTGTCGACGTACGTGCCGCAGTTCACCTCGAATGGCGCAAAAATTACGATTCGGCAGCTCCTCGCGCATATCTCAGGAATCCCCGGGCGCGGTCACGGCGATCCGATTCTGCACGGAGACGGGCCGGTCACACAAACGGAATTCTTCACCAAACTCAATGCGACGCCGCTCTATGCGACGCCGGGCACCCAATGGGACTATTCGAACGAGAACTATTACCTGCTCGCGCAGATCGTGCAAAACGTCGGGCATGCGAGCTTCGCGTCGTGGTTGAAGCAGCATATCTTCGTGCCCGCCGGCATGACGCAAACCTACTCCGATGAAGGCGCATCCGACCCCACGCTCGCGCTCGGGTACGTGCACCGTCTGCCGCAAGACCCATTTCTGGCCTGTGCCCCACCCGATTGGAGCGGCGAGCTTGGCGCGGGCGGCGTGATCTCTACGCCCAGCGATCTCGTGCGCTTCGATATCGCCCTTTTCAACGGAACGCTGCTCGACGTAGCGCACCGCAAAGAGATGGTTGCGCCCGCCTTTCCACTCCCTGGCGGTGCGAGCATGGCTTTGGGCTGGTTCGTAACTCCCAATGGTGTTGTATTTCACGAAGGTGATTTCACCATCGCCGCAGCGATCAACGCGGTCTTTCCTGACGGCACCTATGTCGCCGAAGCTTCAAACGGCGCCGGTCTCGGCCCGGATTTTGACCGCGGCTACTTCGCACGCCAGGTGCAGAATTTGTACGGCGCGCCGCCGATTGCGCTGGGTAAGCCGAATCCGCCTTCGCTCCTAAGCATGATCGGGCCGTTCTCGACCTGCGCGCAGCTCGACGCGATGCTCTTCGGCAAGTAGCTAGCCTCGATGTCGAGGGCCGGCGGTATCATCGGAGTCTCGGATCACGGCGGTTGGGCGGTGTTGGTAACGGCAGCGCGCGATGGGACGCTTTTGGACCGTCGCCGCGTCGAGCTGGTGGACGACGATCTACCCGGAATTCCGCATCATCACGAGGGCCAATTGCTTCCGATAAACGATGCTGTCGCGCTCGTTGAGCGCGTGCGCGCTTCGGCGGAAAAGCATGCGGCAAGTGCCTTGGAAGCTGTGGCGGCGACCATACCGGACATCGTCGGAGTCGCACTTCGCCATTGTCCGGAGCTTCCGGCCACGATCGCCGAGCGCATCCAGGATTACCGCGCCAGAAACGTTGCCGACTGGGTGATGTATCGCAAAGCTCTTGCTTCCGCCGCGCAGGCGCGCGGTTGGTCTGTCTCTTGGTACGACGCGAAGAAGGTTGTCAGTTCAGCGAGCCAGGCCTTGCACGAGGATTTCGACGCTCGCTTTCTGCAAGCGCGCAAAGCGGCCGGGCCGCCGTGGAATGCGGACCACAAACTCGCATTAGCGGCGGCCATAGCGGCGTTTGACCACTAATTTATCGCAAGACGAGATCGACGGTCGATGGATACTCGTTCTCAAAGCAGTGTTGGTAGCTAATTCCGCCTCCGGCTCCATTGTAGACGGCCCAGATGCAATACTTCCCCTCGATATCCGGGAGCATGAACGTATGTCTTCCCGATGAATCTGACCAGTTCTCGTCGATGGTGGTCTTAGGTTTCTCTATTTGCACGTAGATATGAGCATCGTGGACCGGTTTCCCACTCTCTCCTGTAACCGTTACCTCGATCGCGTGCTTCGCGGCGGCTCTTGCTCCCATCGCCGACATTCCAAAAACGGCGATGAGCAAAGCTATGCAAGCCATTACAGCGTGAAAGCTAAAGCGTTTCATGATGAAACCTCCGAGCCCGCACCTTACCTGCGAGGCGCTCGAAGGCCTGCGAGCCCACTCAGATGACGATCACGCTCAGTTTTGACCTACCGTCGCGGGCTTGATCGTCTGCGCCTGCAGCGCAATGAGTGAACGGCTCAGGAAAAGCACAACAGTATCGTCCAAACCGTTATCAACTCGCGTAACCTGAACGGTCGGAGCGAAGGCGAATCGAAGATTCGCATTTGTCCCGTTGATCAGCGAAAACGTGAACCGTTCAGCCGCAGCAAGTCCAGGGACATCCAGCGAGTGGCTTTTGCTCTGCAATGCGAGGCCGAGGCGCAGATTAAGCAGCGGCAAACGACCGTAGTTGGTTAGCGTACATCGGGCGAAGGGCGCCGGCGTTTGATCGCGATCGAGGTTGGCGATGTGAACCCAGCTGGCGCCGCGACCGTCCAGAAAAACAGCGTTTTCCTCAGGCTTCCTCCCTTGTGCCGCGTCAAGCGTCGTAAACTCCGGCTCGCAGGAAAGAAAGATCGCCGGCTTTTCCTCGAGGGCCACTCGCTGCTGCTCGTATGAAGCGCTTACAAATGCGCCTGACGCAGCGATCGAACCAGCAATTACAGCGACTAGTGTCAACACCAGTTCAATGACGTCTTTCTTCTCCAGACTCATACGACCGTGTTACGAATAGGTCGTGCCCTTCGGTTTGAACTCTTACGGACCACGGCGCATTCTTTTGGCGAGGAGAACCCATATGAAATTCGGCACAATAGCGTTGGTTATCGCTGGCTTTCTTTCAGGTGTCGCCGCGGCCCAAGCCGATCCACCGGATACTGCTAATCAAGCCACGCTCCTTCGCATCACGAACAAGGTCACGTTCGCACCGGTTCAACGCGTAAAGATGCAGAAACAAGCCGATTCCGCACTCGCGAACTTTTTACTACTCCAAAACCGCAACGCACGTAAGGCGCGACTAAGGTTTTCTGCAGCCGCCGCTAGACCGGTAATCGCTCCGGCGCGCCTGCGATGAAAAAGGCGGCCGAAGCTTCTCTAACGTCGGCCGCGGCAATCGTCGCGACAGCGCGGTTGAGCGAGATGCTGGCGAATCACAAGGCGGCGCTTTCTATGCCACCCCTGCGCGGCCACGCGTGCACCCGTAATCCGCTTCGATCCACTACAACCTTTCTCGCTTGCGTCACAACGAGTCCCTGCGCCGCAGGCGGAGGTATGTGCGAGTTTGAGGTCATCGCGCGCGAGAGTGATCGGTACATGCGTCTACGCTGTATCGCCTCCGCCGGCATTGCAATGCACCTCCGTGCTTCAGATATTATTCATGTGACCGGTACGAACATGCGGCGGCTCAGTGGCAAGTTTTTCGCCGTCGAGAGCATTCGCGGGTCGGATTGAACCTTAGAGAATACCTAAGCGTAATTGCTGTATATGACTACTTTAAAAATTGCGGTTGCCGCGCTTCTTTTAGCCCTCTCGTCTCCCGTCTTGGTCTTCGCGGAAGGCAATGTCCAAAGCACGACAGCGATCCAAAGTGCTGCGCTGGGAAGTCTCACGCAGCCTGACCGCGCGCTCGTACGAAACATCCTTGGCCTGCTTTCGACCGGCCAAATAGACACAATTACCGCGGTCGCTCAGATCGATGCCGTGCTCTCGGACAGCGAAGTGAAATCGGTGCTGGCCGTAGCGAAGAAAACAGCCAGCGACGCGGAAGACGCGGGACAGTTTCTCGTCGACCTCGCGCAACGTTCGGCTAAATAGAACGCACGCTCGCCGAATAATAAGGAAGCCGCCTCCGGGCGGCTTCTTTATTGCTAGTTAGCTGGGCCGGGTGACCGAGTAGTGCCCCTTCGTGCCTTCGACCTTGGAGCTCACCGTTGCGTGCCCTTCCGAGCCGAGTTGGATGCTTTTGTTTTCTGCCGACTTGTCGTCGATTGTGGGCTTCGTGCAGTGCGCATCCGATTCGAACTGTGCGCGCACCTTGATCTCCGCCGTCTTGACCGGAAGCGGATTGGGCATCCGGACATCAAACTCGCGGTTTTCGCCGGGTTTCAGATAACCCGGACGCGCCGAGCCCGTGGCAATGATCCACGGCAAGTAAAACCGGCCGTAGTAAACGGTGATCCACGCGCACGCATCCGAGGTATTGTCAACGTGCACGGTGACATTCTCGTACACTCCCGGACGCGGCGCACCTAGGAAAAGAATTGCAGCCAATGGGAACGCGACGATAAGTAGGATCATCTTTCGCATTTTATACTCTCCCTAATGGTTACGGCAATGTGAACGACAATTCGTTCGGCTGATCGCTAACATCATAGCACTGCTCGGCAGATCCCCTGTAAAATGTGATCGCTTGCCAACAGTTGCGCGTCGAGGCCTTCGACACGTGGGCAATACCATTGCCCTCGGCATCCATTTTTATCAGAACCTGATGTTTACCGTCGGATTCATACATATAGAGGCGCACTTGCGATCCATCTACGCCGCGGCCTTGTTGATCGCGGACCTGCAATCGAACGGTTTGTTCAACTCGGGCAAACGCGCGCGACGTAACTAGTACAAGTGCGAGGACGGCGAAAACGGCAAGTGCTGCCGGCAGAAAACGGCGTGATATGTTCATCAGCTGTACGTGACTTTGTGTTCGCAGTTGGACAAGATTGTAACCAGGATGTGTGGTTGCGATAGCTTCAACCACACCATGGCTGAATGTCCCTTGCCCCCGCAATTGTACGAAAGGCTGCCCGTGCTTTGCGTACTCTTGAAAGTTTCCCAAGGCGACTCCTCATCAGGCCCAGCCACTACACCGACGGCTGGCCCCACTCCGGCTAACAAAGCGTAGATCTTGTCTCCGGTGTGGTTATTCAATTGAATGTAGAAAACGTCGGGACGCACCTCAGTCGCACCGGCGCCGAGACTGCTCGCAAGCAGACTCCCGAGCACAAAAGCAGCAGCGAAGATCTTCATAAGGCAACCTCCGCGAGGCACCTTAGCCCCCTGGGCCGCGATGCCTGCCGGGATAAGAATAAATTAATGAAGCAGCGCGCGCATGATGGGGAGCGTCAGCAAACTGTTATTGAGGTCTGCGCCGTGATTGCTGAGCGTCGTTATCGAGATGTGCTTCGACGGTATCGTCGCCGTGAACGATAGAAACCCCGACGTACCGCCGTTGGCCCCATAGACGCTGACATCGTCGACCAGAAAATTCCCGAGGCCACCCAGTAAATAGACGCCGGGTTTGTGCGCCGGGTTCTCCGGGCCCGTATAGGTCGGCTTGCCATTTGTCAGCATGCCGGGCTCATGAAACAGCTTTGCCCCGACCCCTTTAAACACGCGGCCGGCGAGAAGCGCGTTGTCCCATTTTTGAAGATCGGCGGCGTCGCCAACGAGATAGCCCGCGCCGTCAACCTGTTCCATATTCCATGCCATTGACGGCAGCAACGCGCGGGGATCGAGCGGCAAACCGTACGCCGTGGACGTATCCTTATTGTCGATAATCATGTAGCCGCGCGCCGTGTTCGGTTCGATCTTATAGAACGTTTGCGGCGCGACGCTGGTCATGCCGAGCGGTTTGAAGAAACGCTGCTGCAAGTAGGAAAAGAATGATTCCTTGCTCGCCCGCTCGACGATCCTCGCGAGCATCGTGTAAGCGGCATTGTCATATACGGTTTTGGTTCCCGGCACGAACTCGAGCTTCTGCGATGCGGACCATTCCAGAAGTGGCCCGCTACCAACGAACGGGTTGGTGTAATCCTTGTGCAGATACCACAACTCCCCGGTGTAATCGGCCACGCCGCTGGTATGTACGAGTAGTTGCCGAATTGTAATCGGAAACTTAGCGAATTGGGGAAGCCACTTCCCCACTCGATCATCGAGCGAGAGTTTGCCGTCTTCGACAAGTGTAAGTATGGCCGCGCCGGTGAACTGCTTGGTAATCGAGCCGTACTGAAAGCGCGTATCGACATTGGCCGGAACCCGATCGGCCATATCCCGGTAGCCGAAAGCGTGCGCGTAAATGTTTTTTCCGTCGCGATCGATTCGGACGACGACCGACGGAATCTGTGCCGCCGCCATCCGCGCGCGCACCGAGGATTCGATAGTACTGATTTGGGACGCGGTTAAACCCGCCAGCACAATAGCGTGTATCATACGGCGCCCTTTCTAGGGAGAGCCGGCGAATCCGGCCGGCGCTAGAGGCCGGCTGAGACCGGTTACGTGCCCTTCTCGGCCCCGATGTAGCGGATCCATTTGAAGATCAGCGCAGGCGTGGTCGCTAAGCTGTTCGGGCTGCCGTAGACGAGATAAAACTCGTTCTTGGCGGCCAGGAAGTGAAACGCGGCGCTGATGTTTCCGGCGCTGATGTAGGCAAATTGCGGCGGCTCGAAGGCGTCGGGGAGATTTCGGCCGATGATTTTTCGTGCGCCGATGTCAAATGAAGCGGTCCGGCTGAACTGCCAGTCGAGGCTCGCGCGCTCCAACCACTGCTTCGCCGTTGGCTCGGTGGACGACGCGTAATAATTTTCGTCATCCTCAAGCGCCAAGTTCAGATGCTTGATGATCGGTAGGACCGTGCTGTAGGTCCACGAGGTCAGGTGTCCGTGATAATATGGGCCGCCCGAGTACACGATGGTCGTAGGCGTGGACGTCGAGCCCCGGTAGATCAGCGCGCCGCCGTTGCCGTAAAACGGCAAGTACTCTCCGTTGAAGATCTCGATGGTTTGCGAACCCCCGAACACGTGTATCGAGAGCTGGTTCTTCAAGTCAAAGTTCGTCTGCCAGGAATTGACCGCTTGCGCCGGATTGCCGCTGTGATCGTGCATGCGCGTAAAGAATCCGCTGACGAAGACATCCTGGAGCGTGGCGGTTTTTGAGAAGATGAATTTCTTATTGGCGAAGAGTTGGTAACCCGAAACGTCGGGCTGATTCAGAAATCCGTCGACGGGATTGAATTGCGGCCCGACTTTTTGGAAGGTGAAGCCGATCGTGGTGGTCTTATCGACGTACCCGCCGCCATATTCCCAGTATTGGGCGAAGCCGTTGTCGGTGACGTTGGTCCCGCTATCGCTTCCGGCGTTTAAGTAGACGAAGTCGTGCGTATGCTGGTTGAGATAGCCGGTATAGAGGGTGGTCGTATTGTCGCGGAAGCCCGGAACGTTCACGCTCACGCGTTGAAGTGAGACGCCCATGATCTGTTTGGTATTGTTGACGCCCCAGTTGAGCACTTGCGCGCTGTCGGTGCGGCTGAAACCAACGGCGTCAAACGCGCCGAATGAAAAACGGCCGGCGGTGCCTTCGTACGCATAGCCTTGCCGAAACGTCGGAATGGCGGGCGTATAGAGTGTGGTTGGGCAGTTCGTGCAGCTGAACGTGTTGTTGAAATTCTGTGCCGCCTGCGTGAAAAACGGCCGCACTTCGCTGAGGAAGCGATGGAATGCGGTCGGGGAAATGCTTTGCTGATCCGTCTCGACGTTAGAATAATCGGGGTGGAAGGCGCCCAGCAGCGAGGACGTCGCCGTGACGGGGATGGCGAGGTCGGCGCCGATGCGTGACGTGTTGCCGCCGAAGCGCGGGGGAGCTGCTTCGGCCAGACCATAAATTTGCAAGCGCGGTTGCGGGCGTACCAGCTTGGCTTGCGCGGTGACGTTGAGGCCGGTCAATAGCCCTGCGTATGCGGAATCGGCCGCGTTGCGCTGGCCTTGCATGTGTTCCCAAACTTGGTCGCCGTTGTCGGCGACGGTGAGGCGTTCGAATTGCGCGCTCCAACTTTTCGAGCCGCCGCTGCGAATGATGTTCCACGGAATGTGCATCGTAACGGTGTAACCAGAAGGTGTGCGGCGCGCGGCTGCGATCCACGTTGGTTCATACGCGCTGTTTTCGCTCGAGCTTTGGTACCGCGCGCCGAGCGCGTTGGCGACGAAACGATAGCGGAAGCCATTGTTGCCTTGCGGCCACAATGTGACGGCAACGCGATCGTCGCTGGATACGCCCGGACCGTTGGTCTGCTGCGACGCGGTCAGCGTAGCGTGCTGCGTAACATCGAACGCGACGTCGAGGCCGTTGGGATCCTGCGCGACGTAGGCGTCTGTCGGTTCACCGGAACGCTGGTACGTGAAATCGAAGAGCACGGGCAGCTTCACCGCCTTGCTCCAGGAGTCGTCGATGGTGCCGTTCATGCTCGGCATTGCCGCGAGTATGGGCACGCCGGTGGACAGGGTATCGGCCGACGCAATTGCAGTCGGCGCGAGCATGGCAAGGGCGAGGGCGGCAATTATGACGCGCATAAACGAAACTACATGGGATACGGCCTTGGGCCGGGTTTTGTTCCGGTCGATCGGATGGCGACTTGTGACGACGCAAGCTAGCCCCGGAGGTAGTACCGGCCGGGTTCGCCCAGCACTCTGACGCGCCAGGTGTTGCCCTTGAACGGGTTGCTGTCTTGCTTCTTCATTTCGTGGTTTCTTCCAACCGGGCTACCGTGGCAGTCCGCGCTCGGAAACATCTCGAAGCGAGCCAATACGGTATAGGGTTTCAGTATAGTTCCCATAGCGCCACCAGGGAGGCTCATCCATAAAAACCGATAGTGCCGGCCGGGGCTGATGTCGTGTGAGTCGGCCAAATGGCGCGTGCCCTTTCCTATCGCGTCAGCTTGAAAGACCGTTACCCTCGCGCATGATGTCGAGCTGTTGTAAGCGGTTACGGCGTCGAAATAGGCGCTCGCCGGTTGCGAGCAGCTCATTGCATGGCAACGGCTACCAAGAAATAAATAAGAACCTTCATGTGAACCTCCCAACGCAGCCTCTTAGTTAATTCAATGCGCGGGCCTTCTCAAAATAAATTCGAAGATCCCGATCCCAATCTCCGATTGGGTTCGGGATTGGGGTCAGGATCTTCGAAAAGTGGCTCCGGATGTTGGACTCGAACCAACGACCCGCTGATTAACAGTCAGCTGCTCTACCAACTGAGCTAATCCGGACTGCGCCCCGCATGTTCGGCGCTAACGAAAGCGGCACCCGTTTCCGGATGCCGCGCTCTGCAGCTCGGTTGGTTGGGGCTAAGGCTGCGTGGCTTGCCTGCGGACGAGCAAGGGCCGGGTCAGCGTCAGCTGGATATTCGCGCCGGGCGAAAGCGTGAGGTTGGATTTCTTGTTTTGCCCGATGAGGAATCCGCCGGCCGCGCCGATGAGTCCGCCGATGCCGGTGGCGGCGTGGAAGATCGTCTTGCCGATGATGTTGCCGGCGATCAGTCCGCCGATCGTCGTCAGCACTGTATGCCCGGCGTTCTTCTGCTGCTGAGTCGTTCCGGCGCCGGTCACTTCAGCGTTGATCGGATACGAAGAGCCGTTCGCTAGCGTGATCGTCGTGAAGCTCAGGAACAGTTCGGGATTGCGGCCCTGTCCGGCCGGAGTTACCTTGACGACTTCGCCGCTGGCAACGGCATTCGCGAGATCCGTGTCGCCTTCGGGATACGGCGGTACGACGCGCGCGGTGAAGCGCTGGCCGACATAGGCCGTGCCGGTGTCGAGCGCGCTCTGCATCACGAGGTTAACGTTGTCGCCTTTGGCAAGCGTGACCATCGCCTGTGCAAGCGCAACGCTCGGGGCCGCGAAGGCTGCGAGCATTGCGAGGGCTGCGATTTTACTGCGAAAGTTCATGCAGTCTCCTTTGGCTGGATACTTTCCCGGTTAACGTGAAAGACCCGCGCGGAGTTCAATGTTTGGCGAAATCGGGGACCTTGAGCGTGTCGGCGCTGACGCCCGAGGCCGCTCGCAGCGCCTCGACTTTGTCGAGTTTCTCCCAGGGCAGATCGAGATCCGGACGCCCGAAGTGGCCATAAGCGGCCGTCTGCCTATAAATGGGGCGACGCAACCCGAGGTGATCGATGATTGCGGCCGGGCGCAGATCGAATGTCTTGGCAACGATCTCGGCGATGCGCTGCTCGGGAATCTTACCGGTGCCGAACGTTTCGACCGAAACGTTCATCGGACGCGCGACTCCGATCGCATACGCGACCTGCACTTCGCAGCGATCCGCGAGCCCCGCTGCCACGATGTTCTTCGCAACGTGACGCGCGGCATACGCGCCCGAGCGATCGACCTTCGTCGGATCTTTGCCGGAGAACGCTCCGCCGCCGTGACGCGCCATCCCGCCGTAGGTGTCGGCAATGATCTTGCGTCCGGTCAAACCGGCGTCGCCTTTGGGTCCGCCGATCACGAAGCGTCCGGTCGGATTGACGTAGATGCGCGTGTTCTTGTCGCGCAACGAGGCCGGAATAACGTGATTGATCACTTTTTCGGTGATCTCTGCCCGAATCGTCTCGAGCGGGATCTCCGGGTCGTGCTGCGTCGAAACGACCACCGCCTCGATGCGGACCGGTTTATCGTCTTCGTACTCAACGGTGACTTGTGATTTGCCGTCAGGGCGCAAATACGGGATGTCGCCGTTCTTGCGCAGCGCGGTGAGGTGACGCACCAAGTTGTGCGCGAGCACGATCGGCAGCGGCATCAGCTCTTCGGTGTCGCGGCAGGCGTAGCCGAACATCATGCCTTGATCGCCGGCGCCGAGACGCTCGTAGCGGTCGTTGGGATGCTCCCCGGCTTTGGCTTCCAGCGAATTATCGACGCCCATCGCGATATCGGCCGACTGTTCGTCGATCGAAACACTGACGCCGCACGTCTCCGCATCGAATCCGACGGCCGACTTGGTGTAGCCGATATCTTCGATCACCTGGCGCACGATGCGCGGAATATCGATGTACGTCTTCGTCGTGATCTCGCCGGCAATGTGAATCTGGCCGGTGATCGCGAACGTCTCGCACGCGACGCGCCCGTTCGGATCTTCTTTGAGAATCGCGTCGAGCACCGCGTCGGATATCTGATCCGCGACCTTGTCGGGATGACCCTCGGTGACGGATTCGCTGGTGAAGAGCCGGCGGGATGCCATCTTTACGTTCCCTCACTCCACGAGGCAATGTACTTTGCCTGTTTAGGCGTCAGTTTGTCGATGGTGATGTTCATGGATGCTAGCTTTAGCGTGGCCACTTCTTCGTCGATGTCTTCGGGCACGTCGTAAACCTTATTTTCGAGTTTCTTGTGATCGCGCGCGAGGTACGCCGCGGCCATCGCCTGGTTCGCGAACGACATGTCCATCACGGAGGCCGGATGGCCCTCGCCCGCGGCTAGATTGATCAGACGGCCGTCCGCCAAGATGCAGATGCGGCGTCCGTCTGCCATTTCGTACTGCTCGACGAACGTGCGCGGCGCCGTCTTGCGCTTGCTGATGCGCTCGATCGCATCGAGATTCAACTCGTCGTTGAAATGGCCCGAGTTGCAGACGATCGCGCCGTCTTTCATGACGTTGAAATGCTGCTCGTCGATCACGTGATAGTTGCCCGTGACCGTCACGAAGATGTCGCCTTCGCGTGCGGCTTGTTCCATCGGCATCACGCGGTAGCCGTCCATGACGGCTTCGAGCGCTTTGCGCGGATCGATCTCGGTGATCACGACGTGCGCGCCCAGACCGGCCGCACGCGACGCAACACCGCGGCCGCACCAGCCGTAGCCGACCACGACGACCGTCCGCCCCGCGAGCAGAACGTTGGTTGCGCGAATGATGCCGTCGAGCGTCGACTGCCCCGTGCCGTAACGGTTGTCGAACATGTGCTTGGTCAGCGCGTTGTTCACGGCGATGACCGGGTAGGGAAGCACGCCGTCCTTCTGCATTGCGCGCAAGCGGATGACGCCCGTGGTCGTCTCCTCGCAGCCGCCGATCATCTCGGCGAGCTGTTCCTTGTGCTTGGTAAAGATCGTCGTGACCAAGTCGCAGCCGTCATCCATGGACATGTGCGGATGCGTGGCGACCACGGCCTCGATGTGGCTGTAGTACGTTTGGTTGTCTTCGCCTTTGATCGCGAAGGTGGGAATGCCGAACTCGCAGAGCGCGGCCGCGACGTCGTCTTGCGTCGAAAGCGGATTGCTGGCGCAAAGCGCTATCTCGGCGCCGCCGGCTTGCAGCGCGAGCATGAGATTCGCCGTTTCGGTGGTGACGTGCAGACACGCGCCGATGCGGACGCCGCGCAGCGGCTTCTCCTGCGCAAAGCGATCGCGAATCTGTGCGAGCACGGGCATGTATGCCGCAGCCCACGCGATCCGGGAACGTCCGGTTTCGGCTAGGGCGCGATCTTTCACGTCTCCGCGCACGGTGTGCTCCTGGAGTACTGGCAAAGCAAAATTCCTCTCTGGTGGGATAAGACTCGCTATTCTGCCACATGAGTTGCCCTCCCCGCTACCTAAAGAGTGGCACGTGGACGAGTATTTGGAGCGTCTAGCCTCGGCGGACGCGGTTCCCGGGGGAGGCAGCGCTGCGATGGTTGTCGCAGGCGCCGCTTGCGCGCTGGTGGCGATGGTCGCACGCATCTGTAAGGACGACGCCCTCGCGGCGACGGCCGATTCGCTCCGAGCGAAAGCGCTCGGGCACAGCGAGCGGGACGAAAAAGCCTTCGAACGCGTGATGCAGACCCGCGGCGAGGAGCGCCAGGCCGCACTGGCCGAGGCGGCAGCCGTTCCGCTTGAAGGCATGCGCATCGCTCTGGACGCGCTGCACTTAAGCGCGAACGCGCTCGCGCTTGGCAACGTCAACCTCGTCAGCGACGCCGGCTGCGCCGCCGAATTCGCGCACGCCGGGCTCATGGGTTGCGCCTACAACGTGCGCATCAATCACCGCTTCATGAAAGACGCAGCGAAGGTCGCCGACCAGCGTGCGCTGCTGGAAGACTACGAGCGGGAAGCGACCGGGTTAGTGGCGTCGTTGCGTAAAGCGGTGAGTGCAACGCTGACTAGGTAGCACGCTCCCCTCGTTACCTCGGGGTCCTTCGATACCTCAGGATGACAGCAAATTTAGAAACGGTTTGATGTCGTCTTCGGCAACTTCCATGCCGACGCCGCGTTTGTTATAACGGATGTCGTGAAAATCAGAGCCGCCCGTCATCACCAAGCCGTACTGCTTAGCGATGCCGCGAAAGTGGTGCACTTGATTCGCGTCGTGCCGCGGATAGAAGACTTCGAGCCCGCGTAGTCCACGCTCAGCTAATTCACCGATGATCGCTTCATCCCGCAGGCGGCCCGGATGTGCGAGCACGGGTATGCCGCCGGACGCCAGAATCACGTCGATCGCTTCGTGCGGTGTGATGTGCGTCGAAGGAACGTAACCGGGAGTGCCTCTTCGCAAAAACGACCGGAAGGCCGCTTCTATATTTGAGACGATCCCCTTGCGGATCAATGCTTTGCCGACGTGCGGCCTGCCGAGCGATGCGTTCGCGGTCGCTTCGCCTTCGACGTCTTCAAACGTGATTGGGTGCCCGGCGTCGCGCAGTTGCGTCACGATGCGGCCGACACGCACGCGGCGTGCGGCGCGGTTCGCTTCGATCACCGCCGTCAGCGGCGACGGGCCGAGCGGCAGGCGAAAACCCAAGACGTGAACTTCGCTGTCGTCAAACGTCGCGTTGATTTCGATCCCGGTGATGATGCGGCTGCCGGGCGGCGTTTCGAGCCCGTCAAACGCTGCCAGCGTGTCGTGATCGGTGATGGCGAATATCTGCACGCCGCGCGACCGCATGAAGTCGCAGAGAGCCGCCGGCGCAAGGGTGCCGTCGCTCTCGCTCGTGTGCGAGTGGAAGTCGACTAGCGCTGGACGTCCCCTTCCGGACGGCGCTCGATCAGCAGCGAGATGCCGGTGCGATCGTTGCCTTCTATTTGCACATCTATAAAGGAAGGCACGCAGACGAGTTCGGTCTGGCCGGCCAGATAGCTGCGCGCGATCGCAATCGCTTTGACGGCCTGATTGATCGCGCCCGCGCCCACGGCTTGCAACTCGGCCAGCGGCCGTTCGCGCAGAACCGCCGCCAGCGCCCCGGCTACCGAGTTTGGGTTGCTCTTGGCGGAGACCTTAAGAACGTTGCCTGTGATAACGGGCTTTACCGGATTCTCTATCATGCTATGCCTCGCTGAAAAATACGTCGAATCTCCGTCGCACGCCCGGAGTCTATGTCGATGGTTACGACCGCGGCGCAAAACTGTTTCGTTCCGGCTTTCTCTACGGAAAACCGATCGGAAAACCCCGTTATGAACCGGTCGAGGACGGCTTCCGACTCCATTCCGATGATGCCTTCGGTCGGCCCGGTCATCCCCAGGTCGCTAATGTATGCCGTTCCGCCGGGCAGAATCTGTTCGTCGGCCGTTTGGACGTGCGTGTGCGTGCCATACACGGCGGCGACTTTGCCATCCAAATAGCGCCCGAGCGCCACCTTTTCGCTGGTCGCTTCGGCATGCACGTCCACCACGATAATGCGCGCATCGGCGGCGACGTTGGCAAGCGCCGAGTCAACCGCGCGAAACGGATCGTCAACCGGCGGCATGAACGTGCGTCCCATCACGTTGATAACGCCTACCGTCGTGCCGTTGGCCGAAAACGTGCCCGTGCCGCGCCCGGGAACGCCGGGCGGATAGTTGACTGGGCGGATGACGCGATCGGACGTATCGAGATAGTCTTTGAAGTCGCGCTTGTCAAAGATGTGATTGCCGCTCGTAATAAAATCAACGCCGGTCGCAAACATCTCTTCGGCGGTCTGTACCGTGAGTCCGAAACCGCCGGCGGCATTTTCGCCATTGACGATACACGCGTCGATCTTGTATTGATCGCGCGCCATCGGGAGACAGCGTTTGAGCGTTTCGCGGCCTGGTGAACCGACGACGTCGCCCACCAGCAGCAGATTGAGTGTCTTTATCGGCGGGCCGGAGCCTTTGCTTTCTTCCGTGAGTTCAAGAAGTAGACGAGAACGTGTTTCTCTTCGCGGAATCCCACCAAACTCTTGGATTGCGCGGGATCGCGCAACGCCTCGATGGCGGATTCGACCAGTTCCTCTTGTGCGGCCGGATCCTCATCAGGCTGTTCGTCGGGCACGGGATTGCGGACCAGCGCCGCTCCAAAGCGCTGCGCAAACAGTGCGGTAAGCATCGCTAGTTCGTCCTTGGTGAAACTGTCGAGATCGCGGGTTACGTGAACGAAACTGTGCGTGCGGTCCGACTCGCACTCGACGCTGACGTCGCCCCCGTCGCGCGCCAGCGCGAGAAACCCGTTGACGTGAGCCTCGATCGCTTCCGCCGCGGCACGTTGCGTCGCGCGGTCCATGCGTTGTCCGACCGCAAACGTAAACTTGACCGTGCCTTCACCCGGCATCGAACGGATAGACGCAATTTCGGGGTAGCGCACAAGCAGCGCGCACACCAAATTGACGGTATCGCTGTTCTCCAGAGGGCGGGCGGTCATGATACTTCCTTACCTGATCTGATGGGGCCGGGCTAGGGGGTCCCGTCTCTTAGACATCGTGCCAACAGCCCCCCTTGTGCCTTTCACGACAGCTCCAACCGTCCGCCAGGGGGTCCCGGTTGCCCGAGGCCTCGTAAATACCTATGATGGAGGACGTGACGCAGAAGGCCGGCCGCATAGTCGCCCTCTCCGCGCTGCTTGGCTTGCCGGCGGCCGTCTTGGCTCATGCGGGAATCTTTGGCCGCGCTCACGTCCTGGGCGGAGGGAGCCACGCGCTTTTCTGGGCGCTGTGGATAGCCTTTGCCGGCGCCGCCGTTGCGAGCGCACTCATCCCCGCCTTTCTGAACGCGCGCTTCAAATCGACTCTCGCGCCTCCGTTGGCTGCGCTGCTTACCAGCACGGCATCGTGGTTTGCCGTCATCGAATTGCGCGAGCAGCCGCATGCGATTCCCGTCCTGCCCGCGATGATCGCGCTCGGCCTAGCTGCGTGGATCGTCGGTGTAGCTTGGCGCGGACTTGCTCGCGCCGCGGCGGAAATCGCGCTCGAATTGGTTCAGATCCTGCGCGCGGCCTCCGAGCCCCGGGCATTCGCCGGCATAGGGATTGCAGTTCCAACGATCGCAGCGCACGCTCACGCGCATCGTTTATTCTCCCGGCCGCCGCCGGTTTAACGCAAGAACGCGCACTCGCGCGATTGTTACTCAACTCTCTGCGTTAAAGGAAACCTCATGCGAAAGCTTATCCTGGCCCTCTGTGCCATCGTCCTGTTTTTTGATGCGCTGCCTGCTAGCGCGGCCGTGACCGGCATCGTGCGCGGCAATGTGCTCGTGGATAACATCCCGCGTGCGAACGTCACTTTGACTCTCAAGGGCGAAGGCGCGCAACTACAAACAACGACTGACGTAGCCGGCAACTACGTTTTTTCACAAGTGCCGTTCGGCGATTACACGCTGACTGCGGCTTACAGCGGCGTTCCGGATCGCACGCTGAGCATCTCCGTCGCCTCAGACGCGGTGCTGAACATCAACTTCGGGCTTGGACAACTCAAACTGATTAGTAATTTGAACGTCACATCGCGCGGCGGCGCTTCGGGCACACCCGTTTCAAGCAACGTCCTGGGGCGGCAGCAACTGGCGGCCATGCCGACAAACGACAGTTTAGATCGTATCATACAGACGGTACCAGGCATCGTTCGCTTTTCGTACAACGAACCGGTCGCACACGGCTTTCACGGCGTGACCTACGAGATCGACGGCGCGCCGATTCCCCAAGCGACCAGTTCAAACTTTGCCGAGTTGATCGATCCGAAAAATATCGACTCGCTCGAGATTTTTACGGGGGCCTTCCCCGCGGAGTACGGCGGCAGCCGGCAGGGCGCCGTCATCAACATCGTCAGCAACCGCTTGAGCGATCTCCGCCCGCCGTCCCAAGGGATGCTCACATTCGGCGGCGGCAATCAAGGTCAGGCGCAAGCCAGCTTCGACCAAGCGTTCAAATTCGGTTCTTCCGAGCTATTCCTGAACGCGAACTCGCAGCATACCAATCGCGGGCTGGACGCACCCAACTTCAACGCGATCCACGACAACTCGTCGCAGTCCGACGAATTTCTGCGCTTCATCACGCCGATCGGGCCGCGCGGAACGCTCTCATTTGACCTCTCCAATCAGCTGGCGCAATTTCAGATTCCAATCAATACGGATCCCGGAAATCCGAATGACCCGGTCGTCAGCGTTCCGGGAACGGATGACGTTCAGCGCGAGTACGACCGCTATGCCAACTTGAATCTAACGCTGACGTCGAAAGACGGCAACGGCTTCTTCCAGCTCATTCCGTGGTTCAGGTTCACGCGTATCGCCTACGACGGCGACCTCGCAAACGATATCCAGGCAACACAGCCCGATCCGGATACCGGCATTCCTGTGAACCTGATCGGTTTGCGGCAAGATCGCCGTGCCTCGTATGTGGGTCTGCGGCTCTCTGAGTTCCGAGCCTCGCAGCATCACGCCGTGAAAGTCGGCGCCGACTTGTCGCGCGAATTTTTCACCGCAAGTCAAGTCTTCGGAAGCATGGATCCGATCACCGGCGATTTGGATACGGTCGCCACCAATGTATCCCAGCCGGGCTGGCAGATCGGTCTCTACGCACAAGACAAATGGTCGCCCTCGCGAGCGCTTTCCGTGGATTACGGCGTGCGCTGGGATCATTCGACCGGATTCACTAGCGGCTACCAAATAAGCCCGCGCATCGGCATCAACGTCGCGCCTGATGGCAGGAACGTCGTGCATTTTTACTACGGGCGGATGTACGCCGCTCCGCAGTTGGAAGATGTACGCCAGGCATGCGTCGCGCTCGAAGGCTGTCCCACCGAACCCGTCTATGACTTAAAGCCGGAACGCGACGCGTACTTTGAGATGGGCGTCGCGCACACGTTCGATCCCTCGATGACGGGATATGTGAACTTCTTCATGCGAACGGCAGTCAACGTGCTGGACACGACACAGCTGCTAAACACGCCGCTCTTCGCGGTCTTCAACAACGCGATCGGTCGCGACGAAGGCGTAGAAGTTCGGCTGCAGGGCCGCAACGGGATCGCCGACAGTTGGTTCTTTTCAGGAACATGGTCCCGAGCTGAAGCGGCGGGCGTCTCCGGCTCGACGTTCCTCTTCCCGCCTGACGTCAACCCGCCGGGTCAAATTACTGCCGCCGATTTTCAACCCGAAGATCACGATCAAACCTATGAAGCGAATGCCGCATACACGCACCGCTTTGGATTGAAGTCGGCCTGGTTTGCGACGCTGCAAGGCGAGTACGGCACCGGCTATCCGGTCCAATTCGAAAGCGGCGAAGGCCGGCTGCCGGCGCACCTTACTGCAAACCTGTCGCTCGGCAAAGACCCCGGAAAGAACGGCGATAAGTCGTTAGGCTTCGATCTGACTGTGGACAATCTGTTGAATCACCAGTACATCATCAAGATCGCCAACGGGTTCAACACGACGCAGATTGCGAACGGCCGGAGCATTCTGTTCCGGCTGTCGGCGCCTTTCTAAATATGAACATTCGCTTCGTATTTGGGATTGCGTTCATCATCGGAGCGCTCACCACAAGAGCACAGGCCATTCCCGTCCTTGCCAATGGCCAAGGTGTCTCGTGCCAGACTTGTCACACCACAATTCCCGGCATGACGCGCTACGGGATGATGGTGATGATGACCAACTTCCAAATCCTGAATCGTCACGCTCAAGATCAAGCGCTCCCGATCGGCGTGCGCTTGTACGTTGACTCCGTGCTCGGAACGTCCGATCAAAAAGGTTTCACGCAGGTGGGGGACCTTTCGCTGCTCGGCGGCGGGTTCGCCGGAAGAAACTTCACCTGGTATGCGGAGCAGCACATTATCGATTCGGGGCAGATTGGACAGACCGAGCAGGTGTGGCTTTCGTGGAACGGGCTCTTCGGCGGCACGAACTCATTGCAAGTCGGCAAATTTCACACGCCTTTTCCGTTCATGCCGGCGCACGCATGGACGCTCTCGCCATATCTGCTGGCCACGCAAACAAATGGCCAAAATGATTTTAACCCCGACGAAGCGCGCTGGGGTATGGCGTTCAGCGGCATGTCGAATGAATTCATGTACAACCTTTCGTACATCGCCGGCAGCGGACCAACCGGCCAGGCGTTGAATTTCAACAAGACTGCGGGCCCGCGCGCCTACGACGTGAATGCGTCGTACGGCGGGATGCAGGTGCCGTGGGAGATTGGTTTGGTCGCCATACGTGGAGATTCACCGCTGCTCGATCCCGATAGCGGCGACTTTCTTCAGAGCGAGCTGTGGACTCGGCAAGGTTTATACTTAGCGTATCAAGACAACCGCTGGCATTTTCAGACGATGTATTATCGCGGCAACGATAGTCAATCCGACGTGGACGTTATGAACGCCCCGCTCAACGGCTACTTCTTTGAAGCCGACCGGGCGTTCGGCCGAAACGATCGCGCGCTCGTACGCTATGATGTTGCCTCAAGCGACACGCTTAATCGCCAATACGTCGTCGACTTCGCGCACAACTTTCAGCCGAACCTCGCACTGATCGGCGAGGCTCGCATGGGGCCGGCGCAAAAGCCGCAGATTTCATTCCGGCTCGCTTATGCGGGTCCGTGGGAAAACGGCCGGCGGATTCTCTCGAACCTTCACGATATGCCCGCAAACCTCGCGGCGCAGACCGCGCCCGCAACAATACTACCGGCGACCGCGCTGTCGCCGAGCTCCGGCGATGCCAACAACGGTGCGAAACTGGTGCAGGCCAACGGATGCGCCGGCTGCCACGGCGCGGGACTCAAAGGCGGCGGAATCGGGCCGGCACTTTACGGCCTGGAGCATCGCCTTTCTAACCCGCAGATCGCCGACTTCATCGCTCACCCGCGTGCGCCGATGCCGAACTTTGGGTTCAGCGACGCACAGATCTCGGACATCGTGGCTTATCTGGGGGCGCTTGACGGCGGACTCGGGAATACGATGCCGGTCGTGACGTTCTCTCCTTCGGAGCCGGTCGATCAGGCAACGATCAGCGTGACGTTCCCGGGCAATGCTCCCACCAGCGTTAGCGTGCTGCCGGTCATGCACATGGGCACGGGCATGCATCACACCAGGCAAGTTCAACTGCAAGCTTCGCCCGCCGACCCGAACACCTTCACGGGCCGCATAGAGTTCTCTATGGGTGGGCCGTGGATCGTGCAAATCGTGTATGACGGTCACGAGCTCGACGTGCCTTTAAGCGTCGGATCGTAATGCGGCGTTCGCACTTCTTGCAGGCGAGCGCGGGCGCAATGACGGTATTGACGCTCCCCCACCTCTCGTCGCGCGCTCTGGCAAGCGATGTCGTGGATTACACGCTTACAGCGGCGCCAATGCGCTTTTCACCGGCGGCCAGAATCAGCTTCGACGGACTGGCCTTTAACGGATCCATTCCCGGTCCGTTGCTGCGAATCGTGCACGGCCAGCGGTTGCGGGCGAAGTTCAACAATAACACCGGCCAGGGATCGACGATTCATTGGCACGGTATGATACTGCCGAACTCGATGGACGGTGCCGAAGGCGTGACGCAAGCCGCCGTCCGCAGTGGCGACTCGTTCGTCTACGAGTTTTTGCCGGACCCTCCGGGCACGCGTTGGTACCACGATCACGTCAGCAATGGACTGTTGCGCGGACTCTTCGGCATGGTTATCGTCGAGGATCCGCGCGACCAGGTACCCGATGCCGAGTTCGCACTTGTTTTTCACGATGTACCGAGGATGTCGACAGTCAACCCGGCAATGCGCGGCGTTGGGAACGCCCCGATGACCGATCCGCTTGGCTCGCCGGAGCTCACGCAAATGCCCATGGACGACAAAATGGGCGATGAGATCGCATTCATCGCGCACTGCATCAACGGCGCTGCTTATCCGAACACGAAGCGGCTTCCGGTAAAGGTTGGCCAGCACGTGCGGTTGCGGATCCTCAATGCAAATCCAACGGAGACGCGCTACGTGCGCCTGGCAGGCCATCGTCTCGTCGTAACGCATAGTGACGGCAATCCGCTGCCGCAACCCGTCGAGGTCGACGCGCTTCGGGTGGGCGTCGCCGAACGTTATGACGCATGGTTTGAGGTAAACGCTCCCGGAGCGTGGCTGCTGCAGGGTCTTTCGAGCGATCCGCTGGCGTACGAGCAGGCGGCCGTCGTTCACACCGAATCGATGGAAAATGCGCCGCCAATGGCGAGCACGGAATCGCTTGAAGGCGTCGATTATTTTACCTACCAAAACGCGGGAGGCACAGCGGGAGCTCTGCCGCCGCAGGGCGGAGCTCATTACGATTTTACGCTCGACGACGGAAAATACGGCAGTTCGCGCTGGACGATCAACGGCCAGACCTATCCGTACACACCGAAGATATTCGTGCATCGCAACGACATCGTAAGCGTGCGCCTCCTGAACAAGACCGACATGGATCACCCGATGCATTTGCACGGCCACGTCTTTGAGATCACGGGAATCGACGATGTTGCACTTGCCCGGCCGCTTCCCAAAGACACATCTCTCGTTCGCGCAAACGGCGGCACATTGAGCTGGCGTTTCCGCGCGGATTCACCGCCCGGGCGCTGGTTATTGCATTGTCACAACGCAATCCATATGATGGACGGCATGATGACCGAGGTCGTGTACCGGGCGTGATCCTTCAGGCGATCGGGCAGGCGCTGCTCCTCGCAGCGGGGATGTTTTGGCAGGTCGCGTGGAGTCTGATCCTGGGATTTTTGCTCTCGGGATTGATCCAGGTACTCGTTTCAAAGGAACGCATGACCGCGCAGCTGGGAAAAAACGGCGTGCGCGAGATCGCGCTCGCCACGGCGTACGGCGCGGCGAGCTCGTCGTGCTCGTACGCGGCGGCGGCGATGAGCAAGACCCTCTTCAAAAAGGGCGCCGGGTTCATTCCGTCGCTCGCGTTTCTGTTCGCATCCACAAATCTCGTCGTCGAGCTCGGCATCATCTTGTATCTTCTCATGGGCTGGCAGTTTACGGCGGCCGAATGGCTCGGCGGTGTTTTGTTGATCGCCATCATGGCCGTCATCGTGAAGGCGACATATCCGAAACGGCTCATCGACGATGCGCGCCGCCACGTCATTGACGTCACCGGCGGCGATGACGACGACATGGCAGAGGGCGCAACGTTCTGGGAGAAGCTGCGCGACCCGCAGACACCGGTTCTCGTTGCGCAGAGTTTTGTGATGGACTGGTCGATGCTCTGGAAGGATCTGGCCGCGGGATTCTTGATCGCGGGCGCGCTTGCGGCGTTTATCCCGAACGGCGTCTGGAGCGCGCTCTTCTTACACGGCGCGCCGCCGGGCGTGCAAGTTCTCGCGAACGCCATAGTCGGACCCCTGATAGCCGTCGTTTCGTTCGTCTGCTCGATCGGCAACGTTCCGATGGCGGCGATTCTCTGGGGCAGCGGCATCAGCTTCGGCGGCGTGCTCAGTTTCCTATACGCCGACTTGATCGTGCTGCCGCTGCTGGACGTGTACCGGCGTTACTACGGATTGAAAATGGCGGCCTACATCGGCGCCGTCTTCTTCGTGACGATGGTCGCCGCCGGCATCATCATGCAGTTAGCCTTTGGCGCTTTCGGCGCAATCCCGCACCCGAATCCGGACATTCGCTCGCACTTGGAGATGTTCTCGATCAACTACACGTTCTGGCTGAACATCGTCTTTGGCTTGCTTGCTGCGTACCTGTGGTACCTGAACCGCAAGCACCCGATGGCGCACCACTGCCCAGCTCACGAACACGCGCACTAGCGGCTAACAAGGGCGCGGGCGTGCCCGGAGCGGAAACGTAGGGCATGTCGCACTCGCTCGATCGCGGACGGATAGTGGTCACCGGAGGCGCCGGCTTCATCGGCAGCGCGCTGGTATGGGCGCTCAACCTGCGCGGAATCGACGACATCCTGGTGGTCGACCGGCTCGATGAATCCGAGAAATGGAAGAACCTGGTCCCGCTGCGCTATCGAGACTACGCGGACGCAAGCGATTTTGAAGCGGCGGTTCGCGAGCGGCCGCAAAGCTTCGCGGACGTGCGCACGGTGCTGCACCTCGGCGCCTGCTCTTCCACCACCGAGACCGACACCGCATTTCTGATGCGCAACAATTACGAATATACCAAGCAGGTGGCGACGTGGGCGATCGATCGCAACGTACGTTTCGTCTACGCTTCTTCAGCCGCGACGTACGGCGCCCTCGAGCGCGATCTGCGTGACGACGGCGATCTCGACTCGCTGCGACCGCTGAACATGTACGCGTACTCGAAGCACCGCTTCGATCTCTTCGCGCGCGACAGCGGCTGGCTGGATCGCATTACGGGCCTCAAATACTTCAACGTGTTCGGCCCGAACGAACAGCACAAGGGCGACATGCGCAGTCTCGTCGACAAGGCGTTTCATCAAATTCAAGACACCGGCTCGATCAAACTCTTCAAGAGTTATCGCAGCGAGTACAAGGACGGTGAGCAGCGCCGCGACTTCCTCTACGTTAAAGACGCGGTTGACATGACGCTGCATCTGGCCGAACGCGACGCGTACGGGTTGTACAATGTCGGCTCGGGCGAGCCTCACACGTGGCTCGAATTAGTGCGGCCGATCTTCCGGTCGCTTCGCGTGCCCGAGCGGATCGATTTTATCGACATGCCGGCGACGCTGCGCGACAAGTATCAGTACTGCACCTGCGCGACCATCGCGCAATTGCGCGCGGCCGGCTATAAACGCCCGGTTACGCCGCTGAACGAAGCAGTCGAAGATTACGTGCGCAACTACTTGATGCCCGGCCGGCGCCTCGATCCGCAGGCGGAATCGTCCGCGGCAGTTAATCGCAGCGCATGAGCTCTCGAGCCGACCGGCGCCGCCAAGAACGCGGCGGATCCGGACCGCCCCCGCGCCGCGATCCCATGACGTCGATCTATATCGGCCTCGGGATCGTCATCGTCCTCATCTTCGCCGGATTCGGCATCATGGCGTACGTGCAAAACTCGGCGCGCAACGCGCAGCTGAGTTTCGTCAATTCGACTCCGACGCCGGGCCCAAATGCGAAGTCAAAGCCGATCGTCTTGCAACCGCCTACTGCGGTCGGCAAGAACTTTTTTAAGGTCGCCATCAACCAGTCGGCGGATCTTCCGACCGGCGGCCGGGGTGCACTCGTCGACGGGATCCCTTGCGAATCGATGGAGCAGGCGATCTTGCACGTGCACACGGAGCTCTCGCTTTTCGTGAACGGCAAACAGATCGCGATCCCGCGGAACGTTGGAATCGTGGGGACATTGCAGGGTGTGTGCTTATACTGGATCCACACCCACGATGCGACGGGCATTATTCACGTCGAAGCCGGGAGTGCCATCGCACCAGCCGGCGGGAATTATACGCTAGGAAACTTCTTCGACATCTGGGGACAGCCGCTCAGCCGCACTCAGGTCGGACCGTTCAAGGGAGCCGTTACGGCGTTCGTCAACGGCGCGCAGTATAACGGCGACCTCTCATCCATTCCACTGCGCTCTCACCAGGAAGTCGTGCTCGAAGTAGGCGCGCCGATCGTGGCTCCGCGAATTTACACGTTCCCGCCCGGCGTATGAAGAATCCCGGCCTTGTCGGGCCGACCCTTTTAACCATCCTCATCGCGGCGCTGGCCACTGGAACCGCAACCGCCGGCACGATCATTCCGGTGCACGGAACGGTGCTGGCGGTTACGTCAAAAGACACTGCGGTTATTCGCAACGACGCCGTGACCGGCACGCTGCCGTCTATGACGCACGCATATCGCGTCGAGCCGCCGGTTGCGTTGAGTGCGGGCGTGGGGATCGACGGCTTTATCGATCGCAGCACGCGGCCCTGGCGCTGGTACGATGCAGCGATCGCCGGAGAATTCGTTCCCGGGTTGCCGCAAACCGGAAAAGTAAAAGCGCTCGACGTCGGCGGCTATCTGCCGCATACGCATCTGGTAGACCAGCAGGGGAAGCTCTTCGATCTCGCGGCCGCGGTGCGCGGCAAAGTAAGCCTGGTCAGTTTCATCTTCACGCGCTGTAAAGACGAGTGCCCGATCATTAGCGCAAAGTTCGCGGCGCTGCAGCGCGAGCTCGACCCGGCGCACTTTCACTTAGTCGAAGTGACGATCGATCCGGTCTACGACTCGCCTTCGGTGCTCGCGCGCTACGCGCGGCAGTTCGGAGCCGACAACGCGGCCTGGTCGATGGTTACCGGACAGCCGCACGAGATCGCAAATTTGCTCGATCGTTTCGGCATCTCGTCGCTGCGCGTCGAGAAGGGCAACCTGATTCACAACGACAGGCTGTTCTTGTCCGCGCCCGACGGCCGGATCACGCAAGTCGTGCAAACCTCCGGCTTCACGCCCGATTCGATGGCGGCGCAAGCCAAGCACCTTGCCGGCATGGTCAGCAACCCGTTCGGCCGCTTTCAGCTGTGGCTGATCGCCAGCGTTACGGCGCTGTGCGGCGGCAATCAATTCGCCGGAATCGTTGCCCTGGAGACGATGCTTTTCTTGATCATCGCCGCCATCTCGTTCGTTCTCTTAAGTTGGGTGGCGCGCAGGCTCTGGGGAACGTCAGGCTCGTAGCGACAAAATCGCGTTGCCGATCGCATCCGCGGTTGCGTCGGGAGATCCAAGGATCAGCCGGAAGCAGTGGAGGCCGCGCAACAGTGCGATAGCGCGCGTCACGCGATCCATCAAGTCGCCTCGCGCATCGAACCAGCGCGTAATCGCAGGCAGCGCGCTCGCGGCGTCGATGCGCTCCAGCGACGCGGAATTGCCCGAACCGGCCAGCACGAACAGCGCGCCGAGCGGCCGCGGGTCGGCGATGGCAGCCGCGCCAAAACACGTTTTTAACGAGAGCTCGGGCACGTCGGGCAACGTCTGGTGATCCGCCAGCAGCAGCCGGGGACCCGCGGTTCGCACGGAGCAGCGGCGCAAGAACGGATAGACGATATTGCCGCGCACGATGGCGCGCTCGTCCGAATACACGTGCATGTCACGGCGCACGCATGCCATCAGGGCCGCGATCTTGTTTGCGCTCGAATGTCCGGCGATCGCAATCGCGGTGCCCCGGTACTCCAGCGCCGCGGCGTGAATCGAGGCCATGTCGGGATCGAAGCGGATGACGGCCGAGAGCATGACCGCGTCGGCCAGAAACGCAATGGCGTTCGGCGGCAGCGTTCCCTGCGTCCAGCGCCACGACGGCGCATGGTCAGACCAAAACGAATACCCGTTCCGCGAACTGGCAACGTAATAGCAAAAGTCGGGTTCGCGCGAAGCGGGATGATCGGCATACCGTAGTCCGAAAAGCCGCGCTACCTCGTGCAGGTCGGTCCGCAACTCCATGACCACGCCGGCAATCTCGCAACGAGCGCCAAAGATGCAATTTTCGGCCAGCTCACCATGCGATGCCTCACCGGCCCGCGTGAGCTGTTCCGCCCGGATTACCCGCATCGCACGCTCATTGCCATATCAAGGTACCCATCCGGCGGGACGAGGCCCGGACAAGCGGTTGCCTGCGCTTGCCAGGTCCGGAACCAAGCGTACGGGTAAAACGACGGTTGAATGGGAGTTCCGCGTAAGCCGATCCAACCGCCGACCCCCGAGCAGGCCGCTTTTTTGGAGCGGGCGATCGAGCAGTACGGCAAGGCGACCTATAATTTCGCCTACCGGCTAACGCACAACGAGGCCGATGCCCGCGACCTGACCCAGGAGGCCTTTATCCGGGTCTACCGGGCCTGGCGCTCCTTCGTGCCTGGAACCTCGTTTTTATCGTGGATCTACCGGATCGTCACGAATCTGCACCGGGACGAACTTCGGCGCAGAAAGGGACGTTACCAAGAGGAGATCCCCGAGGACAATGCGCCGCAGGAGTTCGCGGGGGGGCGCCCACTGGCCGTGTCGCCCATCGAGGACTACGTCGAGGGCCAGCTGAGCGAACCGCTCGCGCGTTCGCTGGAGCAGCTCTCAGGTGATCAGCGGCAAGTGATCGTCTTGGCGGATATCGAGGAGTACAGCTATCAGGAAATCGCCGAGATCATGGGGTGCTCGATCGGAACCGTCCGATCGAGGCTTCACCGCGCGCGGGCGTTACTTCGAAGATTAGTGCAGCGACAACTGGAGCAGAAAAAATTATGACAGAGCATCTTGCCAACCCACTCCTGATCGATTACATGCACGCAGGGCTCGCTCCGGAAGAGGACGCGCGCGTTTACGCGCATCTCGAAGCCTGCCCGGCTTGCCGCGCCGAGTACGACGCCGAATTGGCGTTGACGGACTTGCTGCGCGCCTACGCGCGCGCCGAAACGCGCGAGTTGCCGCCGATGCTCAAGGCCGAACTGTGGGAACGTATCCGTTCCGCCCAGCCCTCGCCGCTGCAAAAGATCGCCGGCTGGCTGCGCCCCGCCGTCGCTCTGCCGATGGCAGCCGCCATTGCCTTGGCCGCGTATTTTGGAACCGCTTACATGGGGCCGCGAGGCGCCGCTCCCATCGACGCCGCGTACTACTTGCAAGACCACGCCGTCTTCAATAGCACGGTGCCGTTCAGCGATCGCGCGAGCTCGAGCTCCGGGGATCTTGAAACGAGCAGCTCCGCCAAAGCTTCAAACGCCGTCGCGTTAACCGCCTCGTATATGGCGGATGCCAATCCGTAAAGCGAGTTCCGCAGCGCTCGTGCTCGCCGCGCTCCTAACGGGCGCGGCGCAGCGCACCGACCCGGCGCAGCTCCTGCGCCAGGCGGTCGATGCATACAGCAAACTTTCCTACGTCGGACAAATTCAGAACGTTGACTTCGGCAGCAGCCACGCGAACGCGGTGCTCTTCCGTATCGAGCATCGTGCGCCGGATTTCACGCGGCGCTGGTACCTCGCGCCCGATTCGCTGTACGGCGACTCGATCATCATTCGCGGAAGCATGGAGTACGACGTCGACGTCCACAAGAGCCGCATCGTCGTCGCGCGCAATAATGCGCTGGACGATCAGGTGGCCTTGGACGACAACTTCGGCATGCTGCTGCGCAACTACAAAGCCGTGATGGGGCCGGATACGAGCGTCGCGGGAAGACGAGCGGTCCAGGTGCTGTTAGTCAACAAATACACAGGCGAAACCGTGATACGGCTTTCGCTCGACGCCGAAACCAAGCTCGTGTTGGAGAAAGACCGCTTCGGCAGCAACGGCACCGTCACGAACCAAATGCGCTTCGAACAGATCCGCTACACCGCCGTCCAGCCGCAAGTCTTCGACGTGCCGTCGGGCTTCTCGCAGGTGCGTGGTCAGGATGAAGGCATCCCGTCCAACGACTTGCAAGCGCTCGTAAAGAGCGCCGGCTTCCACGCGCTTGGTCCAAAGTATTTGCCCGAGGGCTTTCTGCCCATCGCCGGCGAGGTGAACACCATCAAGGGCGTGCGCACCTTGCACTTGCTCTACTCCGACGGATTGCGCACCATATCGCTCTTTGAAAACGCGCGCGGCGCGGCCGTGGATATGAGCCGGTACACGCAGCACGGAACCAAGATTCAATCCAATGACGCGCAGTACGTTCAAGACGGCGCGATGACCCTGCTGGCATGGAACAAAGGCGGGTTGTACTTCGCGCTCGTCGGTGAGTTATCGCTTGCCGAACTGACGCGCATCGGCGGCTCAGTCTAAGTTCTCGATCTTCTCCAACAGATTGCGCTGCGCAGCAGGGACCGCGCGGTCCGGCGCACCGCTTTCTGACGTGCGATCTTCGTCGTGCACGTCGGCGATCTGCGCCACCGAGCGCGCGAGTGCGTCCAGGCCGTAACCACCCTCCAGCACGTAGGCGACTCGCCCGCCGCAAAATTCATGCGCGGTCGCGTTGATGGCGGCAGCCAGTTGCCCGGCGGCGTCCACATCGACGCCTAAATCGCCGACTATATCCCCCGCGACGTAGTCAAAGCCGGCGCTTACGATCAACAGGTCGGGCCGCGTGCGCTGCGCGGCGATGCGCAGCAGCCGTTCCCATAGCGCGACGAAGTGCTCGGTGCCGAATGCGTGCGGCGGCAGCGGCACGTTTATGATTGCGTCGCCGCCGGGAAGCACGTAGTTTTCCTCGACGCCACCGGTACCCGGATACGCCGGGTATGCGTGCGTTGAGACGTAGGAAAGCCCGTCACCGCTGACGGCCTGCGTACCGTTGCCGTGGTGATAATCGAAGTCGACCACAAGCGTGCGCGCCCCGCTCTGCGCCTGTACGGCGCGTGCCGCAATCGCCACGTTGTTGAAGACGCAGAATCCCATCCCGCGAGCGGGTTCAGCGTGGTGTCCTGGCGGGCGAACGACCGCAAAGGTTGCCTTACCATCTTGCATTGCCGTTTCGGCTGCAACGATCGCGCCGCCGGCGGCACGCAGCGCGACCGCGAATGAGTTTTCGTCTACAACGGTGTCGCCGGTTGAAAGATATCCTGCCGTGCCCTGTAACCGCGCGATCTCCGCGCGCACGAGATCGAAATATCCGCGCGTGTGAACCCGCTCGATTTCTTCTTGGGTGGCGTCTCGCGGCGCCAGCAGATCGTCCAAACCCCCGCGCCGGCGCAAGTAATCCGCAATCGCTTCAACCCGCGCGGGCGATTCCGGGAACGGAACCCCACGCAGGTGATCGCGGAAAAGCTCGTCGTAGACGACTCTCGTTAGGGTTTTTTCTTCGCCGGCGGCGCCGCTTTTTGAAGAGCGGCTACCTGAGCTTGTATCTGCTTATACTCTTTCGTTCCGGGCTTCATCATTGCTAGCAAACGCTTGAACGTACTAACCGCTTTCGCCGGCTGCTTCGTCTGACCGAACGAATAGGCTTCCATGTACAAGTACTCGGGATGCTGCTGCATGTAGCCCTTGACTTGCGTATCCAAGATCGTGAAGAGCGTGGCGGCTTCCTTGAAGTTCTTCACGCTGTAGTCGGAACCGGCGATGCAAGCCAGCGTGTCCGGATTGCGCGCCATTTGAAACGACTGCATGCAGGCCGCGCGTGCCAGTGCATACTGATGGCTTGAGACGTACACTTGGCCGAGCAGTGCATACGTTTGCCCGCTCGGCGCCACGGCTGCCAGCTGTTTCAGATAGCCCGCGGCATCGGCAGGTTTCTTTTCGCCGATCTTCAGCTGCGCGAGATCGATCAGCGCGCTGGTGTCGTTCTTGTCGATTCGTACCGCTTGGATGAACTGCGCTTCCGCTCGCGCTGTTTGACGATTCGCCATCCAGTACTCGCCGTAGGCGGTGTGCAGCGCCGAAACGTTCGGATATTGCCGGAACGCGCCCTCGAAGACGGCTTGCGCTTGAGCCGGCTGCTTGGCTGTGGCGTACATCAGTGCTTTTTGAACGATGATCGCAGCCTTCTCGTAGTCGTTGCTGCCCGCGGCAATGGCGTCGTCGAAGGCCTGCGCCGCAGCCGAAGTGTTATTCTGTTTGGCGTAGATGCTGGCGCGAAAAACGAGTGCCCGCACATTTTTCGGATCGGCCGCGATCGCGCGCTCGATCGACGTCAACGCGTTGGGCAGCGTGTTTTGCGCGACCCAGGTTTGCGCTTCCTGAATCAAAGGCGTGACGTCTTTGGGGTCCAGGAGATAGGCTTGGTCGAACTGTTTGCGCGCGTCATCCCATTTTTGCTCGGCGGCGAGAACGATGCCGAGGACGACGTACGCTGACGGCTCGGTCTTGTTGAAGGTTACGGCGCGGTTGGCGATGCGCTCGGCGTCGGCAAACCGCGGCGGCTGCGTCTTGAGATACAGCTGCGCGAGCTGGCTGAGGATCGTCAGATTGGTCGGCTCGAGGTTCGACGCGCTTTCAAGATCGGCGATTGCCGCCGGGTAATTGCCGAGCGTCTGTTGCGCCGACCCGTCCAGGAAATAGATTTGTGCCGTTTTCGTGCCGAGCTGAATCACACGCTGCGTCAGCTGGAGTGCGGCCTGCGCCGCCTGCGGCGAGCCCAATGCCAAGAACTGCGCGGCGAGCTGCGTCATCGCGTCCCGGTCGTTGGGATTCGTCTTCAGGAGCCCCTCAAGGCGTGGAATAGCAATCTGAGGCGGTTCGGGGGAGGCGGTCGGAAGCGGGGCCGGCGTCGGCGAGGGCGTTGCGGTCGCTTTGGCGGCGGCAACCAGGTCGGCGTGCGCGCTGCCGGCAGAGAAAGCAAGCGCCGAGGCAAGCGCGGCAACGAACGAGGCGACCAGTAGGATACGTTTCAAGTCTGACGTCCTTATAGAATTGCTACGGTGTTAACGCCCCAACCGGGGCGAACGTCACGCGTGAGCAGCTTTGGCCTTTTGGACCAAGAGTGTAAGCGCGGGAACGATTTGAAAAAGGTCGCCGACGACGAGCAAATCCGCGGTCTCGCCTATCGGTACCGTGCCGTCACGGTTGATCGCCACTATCGTGGCCGCCGTTTGCATCCCGACCTTGTGCTGAATCGCACCCGAGATTCCAACGGCGATGTAGAGTTGAGGGCTGACGATCTTGCCGGTCTGTCCGATCTGCAGGCTGTATGGCACCCAGCCGGCATCTGCGGCCGCTCGCGACGCGCCGACTGCGCCGCCCAGAGCATCCGCCAAGGGTTTGAGGAGGGTTTCGAACGGCTGCGGACCACCCATCCCGCGGCCACCGCTGACGACGACCGCAGCCTCCTCCAGCCCGATCTCGCCGGAAGCTTCTTCAACATCGCTCTCAATGGCCATGCCGTAGGCCTTGCCGGACGGCTTTTCAAGCGCGATGAGCTCGGCTCCGGTCGCGTGCGGGGCAGCCGCAAACGCGTTCGGCCGCACCGTAATCACGCCATAGTCGGCATTCTTGAACGCGCACGTTGTAATCGTAGACCCCTGGAGTTTGGGCGCGACGCATTGCACCTGACCGCCTTCGACGCGCAACTCGGTCACGTCGGAGGTCAGCCCCGCGTTCAGCCGTCCCGCGATCCGCCCGGCGATATCGCGGCCGAGCATCGTGTTCGGAACGAGAATCACGCACGGCCCGACGGCTTTGGCCACGGCTTCCAAGTAATCAACTTGCGGATCGAGCAAGAACTTGTCGACGTCCGCATCGTCGCTGTAATGAATCTTGTCGAGCGGATGATTTTGCAGCTGCTTTGCGAGCTCCGCGGATCCGCCGCCCACCACGACCGCATGCGCTTTGCCGCCCAGCGCATCCGCAAGCCTTTGCGCTTCCGCTGCGAGTTCGAACGTGACCTTGCGCGTTTGCGCGCCGCTGTGCTCGACGAAAACGACGACGTCGCGCATCAAACGAGCTTCCGTTCGCGCAGAAAGTCAAAGATCGCCTGTGCTCCGCTCTCGCCGTCGGCGGCTTCAACCACGCGAGCTTTTTCGCGCGCCTTCGGCGCCGCTATTGCGACAACTTCGGTTTTCGCGCCGTCGCTGCCGACGGGGCGATCGATGGCCGCATCGCTCACCGAGAGCGTGTCGATCGTTTTTTTCTTCGCGCCCATGATGCCTTTGAGCGATGCATAGCGCGGTTCGCCGACTGCCATCGTTACGGTGACGAGCGCCGGCAGCGGACCGGTCACGACTTGGTAACCGGTGTCGGTTTCGCGCTGCGCTTTGATGCGGCCGCCGCCGGCCTCCTCGATCTTGCGCACGTTCGTCAACCCGGGAACGCCAAGATATTCCGCTAGCGCGCCCGGAACGCCGCCGGTGTTGCCGTCGTCGGAAAGCGCCCCGGAAAGAATAAGATCGAAACCGATTTTCTTGAGCGCTTGCGCCATTGCATACGACGTCACTACGGCGTCGCTGCCTTCGAGCGCCGGATCACTGAGCATCACCGCGTCATCCGCACCCATTGCCAGCGCTTTGCGCAGCGTCTCTTTGGAGCTTTCGGGCGCCATCGTAAAGATCGTAACCGTGGAATCATCCGCGAGGCGCTCCTTTAATTGAAGCGCCGCTTCAATCGCGTATTCGTCGAACGGATTGAGCGCAGTCTCCACGCCCGTCCGCATGAGGCGCTTGGTCGCGGGATCGATCCGTTTCACGGCGCCGGCATCCGGCACCAACTTCACGGTCACGACGATTTTCACGCGAAAGAGCCCCTTATAAACGCACAGACCCCGGGAGGGGTTGGAAAGAACCCGGGTTCATTGGGCCTGGTGCAGGGACGCCCCTGCCGCGCCGGAATATAGCCGTCAATGAATTTAGGAATGATTCTCATATTGGCCGCGGCGGCCCTGCCGAGTCCGTCGCCGACGCCCGGAGCCGCAAGCACGGACCCGTGCGGCGGAGCGACCACGAGTTTGTTGGCGGCCTTGAATCGCCCGACGATCGGTTTCAGCGCCTGCGCCGTCAAGCCGCGCGAGAGCGTCTGGGAGCTTGGCTACAACAATCTGTCGCTGTCCGACGGCTCGCGCGCGGCGATCTACCCGCAGGGCTTCATACGCTTCGGCGCGGCGCGCAAAGTCGAGTTCGATATCATCGGCCCGCTCTACGAAGTGCAGCGCGGAGGCGCAACAACGCAGCGCGGCTTTCTGGACATGGGCGTGGGGGCGAAATATGAATACTTTCAGGACGACGCGAACGTGGCCGCAATCGATCTGCTTTACACGTTTCCAACGGGGGCGCCGGCTTTCACCGCGGGAGGTCCGCTGGCAACGATCAATTTTGACTACGGTCGTTCCCTTTCATCCGTTTCGGGCTTCGCAACGACGCTGGGCGTGCAATCTTCTTATTCACAAGACCTGAACGGACGCAGCGCGCGATTTTTTTCGGCGCTGCCTTCCGTAGCTTTCACGACGCAAACAAATCCACGCACGCAATTCTACGCCGAGGCCTACGGGCAGACGAAGATTCGTCCCGACGGCGGCACACTTTTCGGCATCAACGGGGGCATCCAGTATCTACTCGCGCCGGAGTTCGAGGTCGACGCCGAACTCGGAAGCATCGTGACCGACCTAGCTCGAGGGCACTACCTGGGAGTTGGCCTGGGCCTGCGCTTCTAGCCCGAAATGGTGTCATGGAAGCTTGACATTATGACAAGGTCACTTTACAATAGCCCCAATGCATACAATATTTCGGGGCTCCCACATGGGTCGGTTCTGGTTTTGGATGGCCGTCTACATTCTCGCGGTGATCGCGCAAGCCGCGGCCTTTAACTTCAGACTCGTCCCGTCTTGGCTCGTCATTCCGGTTGCCCTCGTTCCGATAGTTCCTGCAGTTTTTGCCGCCATCGCGGTCATAGACCGGATGCGCTTGCTGGACGAACTTCAGCGCAGCATTCAATCGGAGGGGATCCAATTCTCGTTCTTGATTACGGCAATCCTGACACTTTCTTACGGCTTCTTGGAGTCGTTTGCGCATTTTCCCAGACTATCAATGTCGCTCGTTATGCCCGTTCTGGTTTTCACTTGGGCAGTCGGACTCGCCATCGCATCGCGCCGGTATAGCTAGCTCGCAATGAAAAACATCTTACGAGTTCTACGAAGCGAACGCGGCTGGTCGCAGGCAGATTTAGGCTGCCGGCTAGACGTAAGCCGGCAAACGATAAACGCGCTGGAGACCGGAAAGTATTCACCCAGCCTTCCGCTCGCGTTCAAGATCTCCAAATTGTTCGAAAAGTCCGTCGAAGATATTTTTGATCCGGCTTCCGAGTGAAGAAACCCCTAGACGTGCTCGTCCGGCTCCGCGTGATGCGCGTCTTTTTGGTCGTCGGCGTTCGGATTTAGGTCCGTGTCGCCGTAGACCGCTTCGGCCGATTCATGCGGGTCGTTCTCGCGCTCGGTTTGGTCTTCGTCGTCGAGTCGTTCGCGTTCCATACTCATCCTTCTAGTCTGCGCGCACGCCGAGCTCGTCCAGATGCAGGCGCATCTCTTCGGGGTCGGCATACACACGATAGGCTCCGGCCTGCTCCAGTTCTTGTTGCCCGTATCCGCCGCTCAGTAATCCAACACCTAGAAAGTTCGCGCGCCGCGCCGCGAGCATGTCCCAAACACTGTCGCCGACAACCATTGTATCTACATCGCGCACGTGCAGCGCTTCGGCGGCGGCGAGAAAGAGATCGGGATCGGGCTTGGCGCGCTTTACCTTCTCGCGAGTAATAACCGGCTCGTCGTCACCGATGCCGAGCAGTTGCAGCATCGGCTGGGCCGTTTCGAGCCGGCCGCTCGTCGCGATAATATAGGGGATTTTCGCTTCCCGCAAATCCGCGAGTAATTCCCGTGCACCCGGTAATACGGAGATCGACGGCGCGCGCCGCCGGAATTCTTGCGCGTGCAGCTCAGTCAGACGCTTTACCGTGGCTTCGTCCAGGTCCATATTCAATTCACGCGTGAGCGCACGCATCATCAGGCCGCCGCTCATGCCGATGCGCCGGTGGATCCGCCAAATGGACAGATCGTAGCCGCACTCGCGCAACGCGGTATGCCACGCCATGACGTGCTGATAGACGCTGTCGACCAGCGTCCCATCGAGATCGAATATGAATGCCGCCAAGGCTTATTGCTTCTTCGGTTGGTTCACGCCGAAGATGTTTTCT
The DNA here is from genome assembly GCA_035710515.1 of Candidatus Rubrimentiphilum sp. Classification (NCBI taxonomy): domain Bacteria; kingdom Bacillati; phylum Vulcanimicrobiota; class Vulcanimicrobiia; order Vulcanimicrobiales; family Vulcanimicrobiaceae; genus Candidatus Rubrimentiphilum; species Candidatus Rubrimentiphilum sp. Next base: position 282,943 of record DASTDE010000003.1, read on the forward strand.
TCCATCGCGCGATCGTCTTCTTGCGAATCGATCCCAGGATCCATCGCTTCATCGTGCTCGATGTCGTCGCGCTCCGGGCCGTCCAATTTCGTTTGATTCTCAGTCAGATCGTCTTGCGGTATCTCGCCGAATTCGTCTCTTGGAAGTTTCTCGTCCATGACGCGCTTCTACCCGAAAAAGGCCATGGTAGCCTCCACCGAAATGGACTTAGCCATGCGATCAAAAGCCGTCGACGCGTACCTTGGGCGCCTGAGCAGCGAGAAGCGAGCTGCGCTTGAGAGGCTGCGGAGGGCCATTAAGGCCGCAGCCCTAAGGCCGAGGAGTGCATCAGTTACCGGATGCCGGCCTTCCGCCTAAACGGAAAGCTGCTCGTCGCATATGCCGCGGCTGCGAAACACTGCGCCTTTCACGCCGGCGCGCACCCGATTCGAGTGCACAAAAGTGAGCTCAAAGCTTACGACACGCACAAAGGGACCATCCGTTTTCAGCCGGACGATCCGTTACCAATTGCACTTATTCGGAAACTTGTGAAAAGGCGAATTGCGGAGCACGCCGCCAGCCATTCATAGCCGCTTTTCCACGCGCACTATGTCTGCATCATTCACGTAAGTTAGCCGCACACGCATGCCGGGCCTGATGGCTCCGCCGCATGCATTCGCCCTATGGAATCGCCCAAGAGCTTCATAACAAGAGTAGTCAAACACGGAGCTACCCACGATGAAACTCTCGTCTTTCCCGTCACGACTGGTCTGAAAAAGTTCGACGGGTCCTTCAGCCACGTGGTATTGGCCGGAGCGATACAAGCCCAGGTTACGCTGGTAGCTGGCGTACGGCAATAGTCCGGCAATAAGAGTCCATAAGACGAAGAACGCCAGCAGCACCCACCAAGGCAGCCCGTTCGAGCGCGCTTTGCCACGCGTAATGATTAAACCAACCGTCAAAAAAACGATAGCGAGCAGAGCGGGAATGAGCTCAACCCAGTCGATCGGGTTTGTCGAGCCCAGATCAAATATCGTCTTGTACACGTGCTGCGAAGCTAACGTATTCTGGGACGGCCGAGACTTGAACTCGGACGGCCTTTCGGCCAGCAAATTTTCGCACCACTATAGCTTTCGCTACCGCCCTTTTAGGCGTTTGATGGTCCGGACTGTGCCTTGACCTTATGGCTTACGCCACGTAGGCCGCGCCCGTCCAGTCTCTACACCTTCCGCGCTTGCGGCTTGGCTCGGCGTTGGCACTTGCACATTCTGCAAAAGCGTTCACCGAATTTGAGCGCATCCCGCGGGCGGTTTCCCGGTCCGCGGCTCCAACGAAGTCTGCTGTGTCTACCTGTTCCACCACCGTCCCATAACGAAGGGGCGGTCGACTCTTATTGAATGGAGCGCCCCTTTACTGCTTGGCGGACCCGCAGGGCGCTTGGGCGGCCGCTCACAAAGTTGTGCTGAATGCTCTTTCGCGATCGCGCTGACGCCGGACGCCGGCTGGCCGAAAAGCTGTCGGCTTATGCCGGCGGCAATACGCGCGTGCTCGCGCTTCCGCGTGGCGGCGTGCCGGTCGCGTTCGAGGTGGCACGGTCATTGAACGCTCCGCTCGATGTTTTTGTGGTGCGCAAACTCGGCGTTCCCGGACATGAAGAGCTCGCCATGGGCGCAATCGCATCGGGAGGCGTGCGCGTCTTAAATGAAGACACGATCGCGCAGCTGCGCATCAGCCAAGAGACCGTCGATGCCGTCACCAAGTCTGAGCTCGGCGAGCTGAACCGGCGCGAAGCGGTTTACCGCGACGGCTTGCCTGCGCACGACGTCGCCGGCAAACCCGTCATTCTCATCGATGATGGCCTCGCAACCGGCGCGAGCATGTACGCGGCCGTCCTGGCATTGCGCGCGCGATCGCCGAGCCGCACGATTGTGGCCGTTCCGGTCGCTCCGCTCGAAACGTGCGAAGCGATTGCACGGCACGTGGACGAAATGGTCTGCGCCGAAACGCCCGAGCCGTTTCGCGGCGTCGGCGCCTGGTACCACGATTTCAGGCAAGTTGACGATGAGGAAGTGCGCCTAATGCTTCGTCGCGCGCGACCGGTGACGGACCGGGATGGCAACTGAGCGCGAAATCCACTTTGGTTCCGGTGATCGAAAGCTCACCGGAGATCTCAACATGTCCGAGCCCGCGCGTGCCTTGGTCATTTTCGCGCATGGCAGCGGCAGCGGGCGGCGCAGCCCGCGAAATCGCTTCGTCGCGTCCAGTCTCAATGAAGCCGGCATCGCAACGTTGCTCTTGGATCTGCTCACCAAAAACGAAGAACTGCTCGATGATCGCACGGCTTCGCTGCGCTTCGACATCGGCTTGCTGGCGCGTCGGATAACCGCCGTCACCGACTGGGCGCGCGGGCAAAAAGCCTTCGCGCGGATGCCGGTGGGCTATTTCGGCGCAAGCACCGGCGCCGGCGCGGCGCTTCTGGCCGCCTCCGAACGCAACGACATTTACGCCGTCGTTTCGCGCGGCGGCCGTCCCGATCTCGCCGGCGACGCACTCCGGGCTGTCCGCGCTCCTACATTACTGATTGTCGGCGCGCGAGATCCCGTCGTCTTGGAGCTGAACCGCAAAGCGGCGACGCAATTAAGCAGCCACGAGATTACCATCGTTCCCGATGCGACGCATCTCTTCGAAGAGGCGGGTATGCTCGAAGAGGTTGTTTCGCTTGCGCAGCGATGGTTTCTGCAACACCTGCCGGAACGGCGTCCGGCTTGAGCATCTTTCCAAAGAACGCCGAAGCGGCAACGGTCGAGATCGACGGCCACCGCGTCGGGCTAACCAACCTGAATAAGGTCTTCTGGCCGAAACTCGGCCTGCGCAAGCGCGACTTGCTCGAGTATTACGTGCGCATCGCGCCGGTGCTGTTGCCGCACCTGCGCGGCAAGGCCATCGTCATGAAACGCTATCCGAATGGGATCGACGGCGATTTCTTCTTCATGAAACGCACGCCGCCGTCGCGCCCCGATTGGATCAAGACCTGTCCGATCGCGCACGGCAAAGGCATCATCGACTTTCCCCTTGCGCCGGACCGCGCGGCGCTGCTGTGGCTCATTAACTTGGGATGCATCGACCTCAATCCATGGTACGCGCCTTGCGACTCGCCCGATCAGCCGGATTACTTGCACTTCGATCTCGATCCGCAGGGAGCGCCATTTTCGGCCGTGCGCGAAGCCGCGCTGATCGTAAACGATGCGCTTACCGCGCTCAAAATGACGGTCTTCGCGAAGACTTCAGGCGGTCACGGCATGCATCTCTACGTGGGAATTAAGCGCGGCCCCAAGCAGCACGAGGTGTGGGCAATTGCCAAGAGTATCGGGCATGAGCTCGCGCGCGCGCACCGCGACCTGCTCACGGTCGAGTACAAGGTGGCCAAACGCCCGCGGGGCACCGTGCTCGTGGATTACAACCAAAATGCGAGTGGGCGCACGTTAAGTAGTATTTACAGTGTTCGGCCAAATCTTTACGCTGGCGTGTCCATGCCGGTGACATGGGAGGAAGTCGAGCGCGGAATAACGCCGCAAGACTTCACCATACTAAATTCGGTTAAGCGCGTAAACCGAATTGGGGATTTGTGGGCGCCCCTTCTGCAGAAACGGGGGAGGTACAACCTTGGCGCGTTGATTAAGGAGATGGGCCTTGGCGGATAGTTCTACTCCCGACTTGTACCTGGACTATTCCGCAGCCGTTCGAGGTAATCCACATCTAACTCGTCACGCAGAATCTGGCGTGAGCGCTCGATGAGACGGCACTTCGTAAATTCGTCGGCTTCAAAGAAATAGGCTCGCAGCACCTCGAGCATTTCCAAGTCATGCATTAATTTTTCCGGGGCCGCCTTTGCCACATACTCCTCAAAATGCTGGGGCGGCACGCCGGCCGCTTTGGCGATCTTAAGCAACATCTTCGCGTTCATGCCGCGGCGCAGTAGTTGTGAAAGATAAGAGGGGTCGAACCCTACTTTTTGCGCGATAGCCTGCTTGAGGATTCCGTGGGCCCCTAATTCAATCAACTGCTCATTGACAGTGCGTGCGGGTACGGCGCGATGCCTATGGCGACGGTGGCCTCTTTGCTGCGCGGTCGCGGAGGTTGGTCGCGAGTCGGATTGGGGCACCGCGTCCTCCAATTCCCGCGCGATTCGCATGACGACTTCATGCAGTGTCGCGATGCCTTCTTCCGATAGGCTCTTCCGTGGCCGCATAAGCCCTTTGAGTTAATCGCTAAAGCGCTTTATCCTTTTTTGGGATATCCCAATAGGGGTTCTAGAGTAAACGGGTGAGCCGCAGCATCTATTCACCCCGTTATGCGGTCTTGCGCGCCCTGCTGGTCAGGGAGCGTGAAAAGCGGGGCTTCACGCAAGGCGAAGTGGCCAGACAAATGGGCCGGCCGCAATCCTTCATCAGTAAGGTGGAGTCTGGCGAGCGGCGGCTCGACGTCATAGAACTTTTCGAAATCCTTGATATCCTAGGCGTGGACCGAGCCCGCTTCATGAGGCTGATTTAGGCCCAAAGACTCGTTCGCGCGTGCCCCGCTTCGCTAACCCTTCAATTTGTTTATCATCGAATCCAGATTTTCGTCAACTTTAAGCGTCTGGCGCCGCGCGAGTTCAAAAAGTTCCCTAATCCAGTGTCCCGGGATCACGCCCGCGCGCGAGTCAACCGATGTTAATAGGTCGCCGTTGGCATTCGTAATGGCCATATTATAGAACTCAGCCATGTTCCTAATCGTGATGCGATTTTCACCAACGCGAGTGGTGACAACGTCGCCTTGAGCCAACCACGAAATGGCACCTTTTTTTGTCCTATCCAATACGAGCCGCAAAACCTCAACGGCCTTGGGATCAACAGTGCTCATTTCATCCCTACTTGGCTACGAATGTCGGCGGACACCTCGTTTAACCAATCAAGTTGATGGTATATCGACTTGTTAAACGAGGCAATGTCTGGTTCGGGCACACCTTGGCCATTCAAAAATTTTTCGACGTAATTGTCCATTTCAGTTAGCTCCGCGGCCGTACTATCAAGAAATCCCGCATGCTCCGCTTTCATCGTGGCGTGCATAGCCTTGACCGTCGCCAGCGATCGCTTTACATCAGAGTATCGCTCGTGGAGTTGGGCCCACTTCTTGTCGCGATGCATTTCCGACACGGTTTGCAGAGTTGAGGCGGCCTTCGTTAACTCGGTTAAGGTATCGTACCTGCCAAGGTCGGCACGTACCGTGCCGACAGCCTTATTTGCTGCGCTTGCTGCCGTTTCCGTTCGGTGGAGTTGAATTAGGGTAATAGCGAAGCCGAGGACAGTGATTGCCACCCCGCTTACACTTGCAACCGAATCGGCGTGCGACTTCGTTATGAGCCCGACGAAGATTACGGCTAAGAGAACGGCGATCCCCACGATGACGGCCGCAATGCCGGCCATAGCCCAAGATGATATGGGCTCGCGCAATTCCGTCTTAGTCACGTGATGCACACCTATCCGGCATCCAGGTCAACACCGTAGCGATTCCCGTCAGAACTCAAAGGAACAACGGACGGGATCGCCTTCTCCGTTTGATGGCGAACGCGATTCAGAACCTCCTCCTTGACCTGTTCACCCAAGAGAGTTGTCAACATCCATTTCGCGCCCGCGAGTTGCGCGCGGATCTCCTCCAGGTGCTGCGTCATGCCGAAATTGATTTGTTCATGATAGAAAGATTCGGTGATCCGCCTGATTACGTCGGCCGGCCGGCTGAAGTCCAGCGTTCGCGCGAGGTGCGTCTTGATTAGGTTTGAGCGACTGCGGAAGTCCCTTTCTGCGGCGCGGTCAACCAAGTCGAGGATTTCCGGCGAGAGGCGCAGAGATATAACCTGGTCGCTTTCCGTAGTTGCCATGAGTTTATTGTAGTATTTTGATTACAATAAAATCAACAAGCGCTGGCTCGCTTGTTTTGCCGCCTTTCACCTCGCCGAGCGCCATCCGTCGGGTGGTCGTCCCATTTGAGTTAAGGGGCCGGCTAGGTTGCTCCAGAAGCGACCGCTCATGAGCTGGTGGCGCGAACGACTGAGCGACAAGGCGTTCTCCGATCTTGTGGCCGCCACTATTATTGGAAGTTTTATCGCGCTAGTTCTGTGGGCTCTGGCCCAGGCTTTCGGTAGCGCGTTCTTGCAGCTCCACAATGTCGGGCCAATCCCGGGACCGCTCGCTCCGCTCCTAGTCTTTATTGCGACATTCATATTGTCATGGCTGCTTTATTTCGCCGGCCGATCCGTCGCTTGGAGGTTGAGATACGAGACGGTCACATGGATAAATCCCAACTTGCCGGGCCCGACCGCCCTACACACTGGTGGTCCCGGACAGCAGCAGATAACGCTACCTGCGCCAGAGCATTTCCAAAATATCAGTTGGGATAGGTTACGAATGACCCTAACGTACATGGGTTGTTCTCGTGACCGTCGCGACAACATCTACGCAGCACACGTTCGCGCAGTCGCAGCCTTCGCAGACAAGGAGCTAACGTTCACGCCCGGTCCAGATGCCAAGGAGATCGGACAGAACATATTTAGGCTGCCTATCCGTACCCTAAGTAGTGGTGCGGGCACCGCTATTTATGCCAGGGCCCCCGGTTTCACGATACTCGTAGTTTCAGCGGAACACATAGACCCACTAACCGGAGTCTTGACCCTCGGTATCTATTTCGCTTAAGCAGTTTCCAGGCTAGCCGTAAGAATGTCCGCATGCCCCGATAGTGTTGGCTACGCGGTAAGATAACGCCTCAATGGGTTGACGAAAATCGATGGAATCGCGGTCGCGTTACGTGCGCCAAGGTGCCCCTTAACACAACCGTTGCGACGTTTCTGCAACCAGAATCGCTCGGGGGCGACTCTCGCTTCGGTCTATTCCGTGCGCCCCAATGCTTATGCCGGCGTTTCCATGCCGGTGACGTGGAAAGAAGTCGAGCGCGGAATCGAGCCCGAGGATTTTACGATGCTCAATGCGCTCAAGCGGGTTGAGAAGCTCGGCGATCTGTGGAAGCCGCTGACGCTAGCTCGCGGCCGATTCGATCTCAAACCGTTGCTGCAGTCATAAAGATCTCTTTGGGCTCGTCCGGCATCAGATCGGAAATCCATTCGTGGCTGAACCCGCGGCGCGAACACAGCGGTAGCCGGTCTTGCCTCCCGGAAGACTGTTCTCAATCCCCGCCGGAAAATTGAGTGAGCCGTCCGGCCGGTGATCGATCGCAATCGCGTAGGTGCGCTGGTCTCCCGTCCTCACAAAGCAGTACGTGTAGCCAACAGTCAATACATCATATTGACCACGATTGACACCAAACCAAAACGAAACGTTGCCGGCGCCATTAGCATCCAAATGAAAGACCTGGCCTCCGCCAAAAGGCTGCCAGAGGTGGTTGAAAGACGCGAGCAGCACGGCGTTCTGCGTGTCGAGCGTATTGTATATTTCCGTAAAGCCCCGCGTACGCGGATGTAAGTAGACCTGGTGGTGCTGCCGCGGCAAGAATCGGGTGCCGAACACATTGACGGCGATGCCCGCAAGATCCGCTGGAGATGCCGCGATACTATGGAAATTCACGGTCACGCTGACGAACTCCATGTTCGAGCGCTGGACCTGATGGGCGACCGCAAGCGACGATTCAACGTTTATCGGCTGGTTCGCCGGTTTTATCCGTTCTTGGTACACAAAAACGTAGAATGCCCAGCCTGCAGCGATAACGAGCGCGGCGATCTCCGCGATGTGACGCCAGTGCTCGGCGCGCGACGGATGCGTGTGAACGTGATAGGAGGCCTGATCGGGGCCTCCGGGTGGTATCATGATCGCGCCTTCGAGCATGATAGTTTAAATGCCCGTTCGGGGTAAAAGGAGTTATATGGAAGCTGACCGTTTTTCGGCTGCTCACGGGCAGATCGCAATCCGGCTCGATGCACCCGGCGCAAATCGTGTACTGCTCGCGCTGGAACGGCTCGATCAGCAGAGCGGGCTCGATCCCGCACTCGCGGAGCTGCGCGAAGCCCTTAGGCAAGCTTTGGTCACGAAATCATCGGGCGACACCGACAGTGCCCCGAGCACGGAGTAAACCTAGGAGTTACACATGGCACGAAAACGCAAAACTACCCGCAAGAAAACGACCGCTCGTAAAAAAGGCAAGCGGAAGTACGGACCCAAGGCGTCACGCAAAGTTGAGCGCACGATGCACGAGATGAAGCGCGGCAAATTAAAATCGGGACGTAGCGGCAAGAAAGTTACAAGCCGGAAGCAAGCCATCGCGATCGGCCTCTCCGAGGCTCGCCGTGAAGGCGACAAAGTACCGAAGCGCAAGAAGAGCTAGTCGCTCGTCAACCTCGGCGGCGATATCTGCAACAGACTGAGGATGTGCGACAGGCGTTCCGCCAGCGGATTCTGTCCGCCTCGGAGCGCTTCGTCGCGCAATTGACGCAGCTCTTCGACTGCGCGGCTGATGTCCGGCCGGTTCATTTCGCGAAAGACTTCGCGCGCCCGGTTGAAACGGGTTTCTTCATCTTCTTCGCGCGAACGCCGCTCGAACGACGGCAGTTCGTCGGAGTGTCCCAGCACGATATCGCCGGCGATCTCGATGATTGCATCGGCGTGCACCCGCGCGCCGGTGGCGGCTAAGTCAACGTAGCGATCTTCGCGATCGTGCGCGGAGATCGCGATGAGGTTGGCCTCGACGCACAGTTCGATTAAACCGCCGACGTACGGAATGGCTTCGGTCGCCGTCTCCAGATACGCCTCGTACAGCTCTTCTTCGTCCTCTTCGGTCGCGTCGAGGTAGTAGCTCCACGCACGGCGTGCGTCGAGCACTGCCCGGAAAACATCGCTATCGCTCATACTGCGCACTTCTACGCACGACGCGCCGGTCCGCTAGTGGCGGATCAGGTAGCCTAGGAGCAGATCATTGGCTGAGACAATTGCTTTCGAATGGCCCGTGGCCGCACATGCTTCGTCGACGATGAGGGCGCCCGCGAGCAAAATGTCGGCTCGCTGCTCCGGCATCGCCGGCAGTTGTTTGCGCCGCTCGAGCGGCAATGATGCGAGCAGGTCGATCAGAGCGCTCAAGCGATCTCGGTTGAGGTTTCTGTAGGGTTTGTTGCTCCGTTCGCCCTTAATTACCGCGCAGGCAGTGCTGGCACTCCCGCCGACCGTGACCAACTGGTCGACCGCACCCAGGGAAAGCAGCGGTTGCACGTCGGCACGCGCATAATCGCGGGCCTTGCGCAATTCATCCGAGCACACGATACCACGCAAGCTCGGAAAATGCTCCGTCAAACGCACTGCACCGATCTCGCAGGAGACGTGGTCGTCCGCGGTCGCGTATTCGGTGCTTCCGCCCCCGACGTCCAGCACGCCGTAAGTTACGCCTGGCGGCAAACCGGAGATTGCGCCGGCGTACGAACAGCGCGCTTCTTCGTCGCCGCTTATGATCTCAGGTGCAGCTCCGGCGATCGCTCTTACGCGAGCGGAAAACTCTTCAGAATTGTTTGCTCGGCGTAGGGCGCTTGTGGCGATGACGCGGATGTCGGACTTATATTTCCGGACGCGTTTCACGTGCTCGCCGATCGCGTCCAGGGTACGCTGCATGGCGGCCTCTTGCAGGGCGCCACTTTCCTTTAGGCCCTCGCCGATGCGCGTGCCAATCGAGCGCTTGAATAAGACGTGCGGCTTTGGGTCGAGCTCAGCGACCAAAGCTCGCGTAGAGTTTGTGCCGATGGAGATGATGCCCGCGGGCCTCGTCAAGCTCGGCCGTGGTTCGACAAGCTCACCATGACACAGTGAAGGTCCGCCACTGCGTGCTAATTGTCAGACGTATGGCGGGATTCGAATATTGCGGCGCGGCGCTTTTTGCGCAGAAAGTGCCGTTCGTGGGCCGGCGGCGCGTCCGGTTTCTCCCACTCTTCGGTCATCTTCAAATATTGCGCGATCTGCTCCTCGAGATCCGGATCTTGCACTTGCGGTGCGAGCAGCGCAATCGGATGCCGGGAGTCAGCTTGCACGCGAAAGGCTAATGACTTTCGCCGGATCAATGCGCGATCGTAGGAGTCTCGATTTCGCGCGATGTCCGTTGATGGAACGCTGGCCAGCCGTCCGTCTTCCAAACGAACCACCGCTCCCAACGCGTGCATGTTGATGACGACACCCCGGAGCGTCTCGTCGTTCACTGCGTCGGCGGCTGCTTTACGTAAATAATCGTTTCGTTGGGGCGAACGAGGTGCAGGCGATCGTGAATCTCGGGGACCGCGCCTTGCGGATCCATCAGACGGCGAATCTGCCGCTCGTCGTTGCGCTTCTGCCGCTTTAGCGCGGCGATGTCTGTTTGCACTGAATGAAGCGAGCGCGCCATTGCGATGTTCTCGTTAACGATGCGCGCAAACTGAATCGATACGAGTGCCAAGACGACGAGGGTCATTGCGGCGATGGCCAGGCGGCTAAAGAAGCGGAAAACCACGGTCCCGCGCTTCTTCACGGGCCGGTTTTTATTGCTTCCAGGCGCTCGCTTTCCCATGCGCCTATTCGCCGATACTTCTGATAGCGCGCCTCTTTCAGTTGCGCTGCCGGTAAGCTCGCGAGCTCGTCCAGAGCGCTGCCTATATATTTCAACACGCGCTCGATCGTCCCCGCCGGATCGCGGTGCGCGCCGCCCGTCGGCTCGGCGACGATATCGTCGGCAATGCCGAAGTCGCGCAGGTCTTGCGCGGTCAGCTTCAAGCGGGCCGCGGCCTCTTCGGCTTTGGACGCATCACTCCACAGAATCGCCGCGCAGCCCTCCGGGCTCGCGACCGAATAGTAGCTGTGCTCCAGCATGATGATGCGGTCCGCAATGCTGAGCGCCAGCGCGCCGCCGCTGCCGCCTTCGCCGATTACCGTTGCGACGATCGGGACCGACGCGGTCGTAAACTCATAGAGGCAGCCGGCGATGGCTTCCGATTGCGCCCGCTCTTCCGACCCGATGCCCGGATCGGCGCCCTTGGTATCGACGAACGTTACGATAGGCAGCCCCATGCGGTCCGCGAGCTGCGCGAGCCGCTGCACCTTGCGATAACCCTCGGGCGAAGGCATGCCGAAGTTGCGCCGCAGATTCTCTTTCGTATCGCGTCCGCGCTGCTGCGAGACGGCCATGATGGCGCGTCCACCCAACTTCGCGAGGCCGCCCACGATCGCGTGGTCGTCGCGGAAGTGGCGGTCACCGTGCAACTCGTCGAATTGATCGAATTGGGCGATATAGTCGGCGGCGGTCGGGCGGTTAGGATGCCGCGCCATATGCACCTTCTGCCAGGGCGACATCGATCCGAAGATCTCGCGCTGAATCTGCGCGTACTTTTCCTCGAGCGCGCGGATCTCGGCGGACATGTCCACAGCCTGCCCTGAGCCTGTCGAAGGGGGCTGCTGCGCGTTGGCTTCGCGCAACTCCGCGATGCGCTTTTCGAGTTCGAGCAGGCCGCGTTCGCGTTCCACGATCAGGTTCACGACGCCGCCATCCGGGCGCGACCGTGCGAGGCGTAATCCAACAGTCGTGTCAGGGTAGCTTTCATGTCGTGCCGGTTGACGACCATGTCAATGTGGCCTTTTTCCAACAGGAACTCGGCCGTCTGGAACTGATCGGGAAGTTTCTGGCGGATCGTTTGTTCGATGACGCGCCGGCCGGCAAAGCCGATCATCGCTTTCGGTTCGGCCAAAATAACGTCGCCCTGAAATCCGAAGGACGCGGAGACGCCGCCGGTTGTCGGGTCGGTCAGAACCGTCGTCAGAAAATTGCCGTCTTCGCGGTATCGCGCGACGGCCGCGGTCGTCTTGGCCAGCTGCATCAGCGCCAGCATGCCTTCTTCCATCCGCGCTCCGCCGCTGGCGGTAAAGATGATGCACGGAATGCGCAGGTCGCGCGCGCGTTCCAGCAGGAGCGTAATCCGTTCGCCGACGACGGTCCCCATCGTACCGCCGCGGAAATGAAAATCCATCACGCCGATGGCGGCGTCGAAGCCGCCGATCTTTCCCGTTCCGCAGATGACTGCTTCGCTCAACTGCGACTTCTCGCGATCGGCGGCCAGCTTCGCGCCATACTTTCGCTTGTCTACCCACTCCAACGGATCGCCGGGCAGCACGTCGCCGCCGATCTCTTTGAAATCTCCGTCCACCGTGATGTTAATGCGGTCGACCGCGCTCATGCGGAAGTGATGGCCGCAACGCGGACAGATCCACATATTCGCCGCCAGGTCGCGCCGGTAGACGACCTCGGAGCATTTCGGACACTTGCTCCAGGTCCCGGCATCTTCCGCCGGTTCTTCTTTCGCGCGGCGGCGCGGCAACCAATCCGGCATACTATGAACTCGAGAAGAGCCGGCCGGCGTAGAGCTTGCGCAGTTGTTTCAAGTAGTTGAAGATCTCTTTCTCATTGAGTTTTGATTCACCGGATACCCGGTCGGTGAAGACGTACGGAACTTCCAACGCTTTGCCATAATGGCCTTTTGCGATCACTTCCAAGCCGATCTTGAAACCGATCGGATCCAGCTTCACGTCTTCGATGGCGCTGCGCCGCACCAAGAAGTAGCCGCTGGTGATATCTTTGACGCGCGTAAGCGGACGCGCGATCGCGCAGGCGACCTTGGACATCATCACCCGCCGCCACGGCCAATTCGTAATTCCGCCGCCCTCGACGTAGCGGCTTCCGACGGCCAAACCATATCCGTCCTCGAGCGCGCGCACCATCTTCGGAAGAATTGCGATGTCGTGGCTGAAGTCGGCATCCATCGCACCGAGCGCTTCGGAGTCGGGGCGCGCCGCGCGCCATCCCTCAATCACACCGCTCGAAAGTCCGAGCTTGCCGGCTCGGTGCACCGGACGCACGGGAAATTCTGTTGCGAGGCGATCGATAATCTCGCCGGTGCCGTCGGGAGAGTTGTCGTCGACGATTACGATCTCGCCATCCAATCCGTTCTGTTTGAAAACCTCGTCGAGCCCGCGTACCAGACGCTCGATTCCGCCCGCTTCATTATAGGTTGGGATGACGATGGAAAACTTCATTACGCCAGCCGGTGCAGCAGCGGACTGCTCTGCGGATCGTAGGCCGGCAACACTTCGTACATCTTGCGCATGCTTCGCAGCACAACGCCGTCATCGGAGATCGTCAGAACCTCATTGGTGTCGAGCAGCGTCTCTTCTTTCGTGTCGCTCCAATAGATCAAGAGCGATTGAGCAATGCGCGTTTCACCGATTGCGAAGACGCCGCGGACTTCGCCAACCTTGCCTTCGGTCGCCGTAACAACCGGCGTCCCATGTTCGAGATTCTCGAGCAATCGTGGCATATCGCCGTTTATACCCCCGAGGCGTAATTCAGCACCGCAACCGTCACGAGTGCTGCCGTTTCCGTGCGTAAAATGCGCGGGCCGAGCGACACTAACTTCGCGCCCGCACGTTGCGCCGCTTCGGCCTCCACGTGCGAAAAGCCGCCTTCGGGGCCGACGATAACCAGCACCCGGCGCGCGTTCGCAAGCAGTCCGGGCAACGCGTCTTTCAGCGGTCCTTGCTCGGCGAGCTCCCATGGAAAAAGCACGGTCTCGTATGCAGAAAACGATTCGAGCAGCCCCTCGAAGCGCTGCGGCGCGGCGATCTCGGGGATCCGATCGCGGCCGCATTGGGCGGCGGCCGTTCGCGCAAGCCGGCGCCAGCGATCGAGCTTCGCCGTGCCGGCATCCGCAACGATCGTGCGCTCCGAGTAGATTGGAATCACTCTCGCAACGCCAAGTTCCGTGAGTTTCTCAACGACGAAATCCATCTTCTGCCCTTTAGGCAGACCTTGCGCGACCGTGATTTCCAAACTTTGGGTCTCGCCAGGCGCGTGCGATTCATCTAAGCGCGCGCGTACGCTGCGTCCCTCGATCTGTAAGGTTGCGGCAAAACGGTTAGCGGAGGAGTCCACGATCTCGATCGAATCGCCCGTGCGTTTGCGCAACACGTCAACGATCTTATGCGCGTCGCCGCCCGACAAGTCGAGCGTTTCACCGGTAGCGTAATTTCCGTCAACAAAAAAGCGCGCTGCGGCCATCCGCTACTCCGGACGGAATGCGTCTTTGACTTTGTCAAAGAACGACTTCTCTTGTATACGATCTCCGCCGAGTTTCGCGTACTCTTCCAGCAACTCGCGCTGACGATTGGTGATCTTGCCCGGGATCTCGACGTGCACTGTAACATAGTGATCACCCCGCTGCGTTCCGCGCACCGTCGGCATGCCGTGGCCGCGCATGGCAACGCTCGTACCCGATTGCGTTCCCGGCCCGATTGAAAGATCCAAGTCGCCTTCCAGCGACGGAACACGCACGATCCCGCCGAGCGCCGCGAGCGGAAAACTGATCGGCACGTCCACGTGCGTGTCGAGACCATTGCGCTGAAAGCGTGCATGCGGCGTTATCGTGATGTAGACGTAAAGATCGCCCGCCGAACCGCCGCGCATGCCGGCCTCGCCGCTGCCGTTGATGCGGATACGGCTGCCATCGTCAACCCCCGCGGGCACTTTCACGCTGAGCGTGCGCTCGACTTCGCGCCGGCCGCGTCCGCCGCAGTCGAGGCATGGATGCTCGACGGTTTGCCCTTCACCGCCGCACTTCGTGCAAGCCGACTGCGTCACGAATTGTCCGAGCGGCGTCTGCCGGACCATGCGCATGACCCCGGTGCCCGCGCACCGATCGCACGCCGTGATTAAAGTACCGGGCGCTGCTCCCGATCCGTGGCACGTGTTGCACTCTGCCAAGTGCGTGAACTCGATTTGCCGCGTGACTCCCGAGAAAGCTTCTTCCAGCGAGATCTGCATATCGTAACGCAGGTCGCCCCCGCGCGCGGGGCCGTTGCGCCGCATCGTCTGCTGTGCGTCGCCGCGCTGGCCGAAAAACATGTCGAAGATATCGCCGAAACCGCTTCCACCGAAGCCTTGCCCAAAGCCAAAGTCGCCCCCACTCGCGCCGTTGCCGATTGTTCCGTAGCGGTCGTACTGCGCGCGCTTTTGAACGTCTGACAGCACTTCGTAGGCTTGGTTAATCTCTTTGAAGCGGTGTTCGGCGTCCGACTTATCGGCCGCGACGTCGGGATGATGCTTGCGCGCGAGCTTCCGGTAGGCTCGCTTGATGTCATCGGCATTCGCTGCGCGGCTTACGCCGAGCACTTCGTAGAGATCTCTTGTCATGACTTATTTGATCTCGGCGTCCGAAAGACGCGCGGACAACGTTTCGGCGGTCCCCGACGCGAGCGCAACCAAGCGTCCGTAGGGCATGCGGCGCGGGCCTAAAATCGAAAGCATGCCGATCGCGCTCGCGCCGAAGCGGTACGGAACGGTGACGATGCTGAAGTCAATCATCTCGTCCACGCCGAGTTCGTGGCCGATCTTCACTTCCGCCGCCTCGGCAGTCATGGATTCGGCAACGAGATCGTAGAGCGTCTTCTGCTCCTCAACGATGTTTAAGATGGAGCGCAGTTTGCTGACGTCGTGAAACTCCGGTTGATCCAGCAGATTTTGCGCGCCCGAAGTTGCCAGCGCCGGTTGTTCGGCCGACCGCGCGCTGCGCAATGCGGTGACGACCGCTTTCTTGAGATCGTCCGGCAAGCCGAGCTCTTTTACCGCCGCGGCGATCTCGGATTCGCTGATGTCGCGCAGCATTTTATTTCCCAGCCGGGAGTTCAGCGCGTTCGAAAGGCGCGTCAGCTCGTCGGGCGATGCGTCGGATGAAAGTTCGAAAAGGCTCTGCGTCGCGACGCCCATCGACGTAACGACGATAGCCATGCCGGTGCGCGCCGAAAGCCAGATGAGTTGCAGATGCCGGAACGTTTGCGTGTCGCTGGCGGGTTTGGTCGCAAACGCTAGATTCTTCGAAAGCTTTCCGAGCAGACGCGTCGCGCCTTCGATGATTTCGTCCAGCTCGCGGCTGGCGTCACGCAGCTCGTCGTGAATGCGGCGCCGGTCGTCGGCGCGCAAACTTTCGGGACGCATTAACTGATCGACGAATGTACGGTAACCGGCATCGGACGGTATACGCCCGGCCGAGGTGTGCGGTTGCACGAGGTATCCGCCGGCTTCCAAATCGGCCAGTTCGTTGCGAACGGTTGCTGAACTCACGCCCAACTGATACTTCTGCGTGAGCGTCTGGGACGCGACGGGCTCCGCCGTCGCGATGTATTCGTAGACGACCGTCGCCAGAATGTACGCCTTGCGTTTGTCCAGCTCGCCTGGGCCTCCCGGATTCATAGGACCTATCTTAGCAGTCAGGGCCCGGGAGTGCTAGGACCTGGGCTGCCGAGCGCCTTGTCGACCGCCCCTTGCAGCTCGTCCCACGACAGCCCGCCGGCCGAGATGTACTGCACCCTCCCGTCCGGATCGAGCACCACGGTCCCCGGAATAGGCGGCAGCGCGTAGGCTGTAAAGACTGAGCCCTGCGAGTCCTCCACCAGCCGCAGATCCAGGTGATGCGCCTTCAGGTAGTCGTGGGCGACGCCGGCGGCTTCATTAGATACGGTCACGACGACGACCCGATCGCCGTAATCGCGGCTCAGCCGCTGGAAGAGCGGCAACTCATCGGTGCACGGCGGACACCACGACGCCCAAAAGTTTATGACGACCGGTTTTCCGCGCAGCTGCGCGAGCTGCACGGGCCCGTGCTTCGTGCGAAGCGTGAAATCGGGCGGAGGCGCGCCGACACGAACCGTCGCAAGTCCGCCGGTCGCGCTCGCCGCAAGCACCACTGCGGCCAGGATCCTCACGCGCGCGTGCTTCGGCAGGCATGGCCGCCGACTCCCGGTAAAATCGCGGCATGAAGACCGAGGAATCGATCGAGGCGCTCTCTCAAGAGAGCCGCCGTTTTCCGCCGCCGCCCGAGTTCGCCGCGCAAGCCAACGCACAGCACGGCATTTATAAGGAAGCCGAACGCGACTATTTGGCTTTTTGGGAATCCTGGGCGCACAAGCTCGAGTGGTCCAAGCCGTTTTCCAAGACGCTCGAGTGGAACGAACCGTTCGCGCGCTGGTTCGCCGACGGCGAGTTGAACGCGTCGGTCAATTGCCTCGACCGTCACGTGCGCGCCGGCAAGGGCGACAAAGTCGCGTACTTCTACGAAGGCGAGCCGGGCGATCGCCGCACGATCAGCTACAAACAGCTGCTCGACGACGTCTGCCGCTTCGCCAACGGTCTGCGTAAGCTCGGCATCAAGAAAGGCGACCGCGTCGCCATTTATATGCCGATGATTCCCGAACTGCCGGTCGCTATGCTGGCTTGCGCGCGCATCGGCGCGGCACATTCGGTGATCTTCGGCGGCTTCTCACCCGATTCGATCGTCGACCGCGTCAACGACGCGGAGTGCGTCGCGCTGATCACCGCCGACCAAGGCTGGCGCCGCGGTAATAAAGTGCCGCTCAAAAATAACTGCGACGTTGCCATGGCGAGTACGCCGTCTATCAAACATTGCATCGTCGCCAAACGCGTAGGCGATCCGGTCGAGATGCAAGCCGGCCGCGATCTCTGGTGGGATCAGGTGATCGAGGGCCAGCCTACGGAGTGCGCGCCGGAGGCGATGAACGCAGAGGATTTGCTCTTCCTTTTATATACCAGCGGCACTACCGCAAAGCCGAAAGGCATCAAGCACACTACGGGCGGCTATTTGACCCATATTACCGCGACTCACAAGCTCATCTTCGATCTCAAGGAAGACAAAGATGTCTATTGGTGCGCGGCCGATATCGGCTGGGTAACGGGGCATTCATACATCGTGTACGGACCGCTCGCCAATCAGGCGACGAGCGTGATCTACGAAGGCACGCCGGATTTTCCCGACAAGGATCGCTTGTGGGAGATCGCCGAGCGCTACAAGGTCAGCATTCTGTACACGGCGCCGACCGCGATCCGCACGTTCATGAAGTGGGGCGATGAGTATCCGGGCAAGCACGACCTTTCATCGCTGCGGCTGCTCGGCTCGGTCGGTGAGCCGATCAATCCCGAGGCGTGGATGTGGTATCGCGAGCATATCGGCGGCAACCGGTGTCCGATCGTGGATACCTGGTGGCAAACGGAGACCGGCGGCATCCTTATATCGCCGCTGCCCGGCATTACCTCGACGCCGCCCGGGAGCGCGACCTATCCTTTCCCGGGGATAGCGGCCGACATCGTTAACGACAAGGGCGAATCTGTGCCGCTCGGTGGCGGCGGTTACGTGGTGATAACGCGGCCGTGGCCGGGCATGTTGCGCGGCATTTGGGGCGACGACGAACGATACAAACAAACGTATTGGTCGAAATTCCCTCACAAGTATCTCGCCGGCGATGGCGGACGGCGCGATCTCGATGGCAATTACTGGTTCATGGGACGCATCGATGACGTGATGAACGTCAGCGGCCATCGCATCTCGACCACCGAGATCGAGAGCGCATTCGTCGAGCATCCGAAGGTCGCCGAAGCCGCCGTTTGCGGGAAGCTGGACGACGTTACCGGACAGGCGATCTACGCGTTCGTTTCGCTGCGCGGCGGCGAGATCGGCAGCAAGGAGCTAGCGGATGAGCTTCGCGAGTTCGTCGGCGAAAAGCTCGGCAAGTTCACGCGTCCGAAATACATTACATTCACCCAAGAGTTGCCCAAAACGCGCAGCGGCAAGATCATGCGTCGCCTTTTACGTGATGTCGCGGAAGGGCGAACGCTCGGCGACACGACGACGCTTGCCGACGCCACGATCGTCAAAGATCTACAGGACCGCGCCAAATCCGAGGCCAGCACCGCGGACGAATAAGGAAACGCGCGCAGGCGACACTGTCATCGTGAGGTATCGAACGACCCTGAGGTAACGAAGGGTGCTCGTTAGTCGTGAATAACGAAGTTTTGGTCGACTTGCGCCGCGATGAGTGATTGAAACGTGGCGAGCGCGCACGGATCGGCGCAGCCCTGAATCGTGACCGGAACGCGCAGCGGCGGCGTCTGTGCCGTCAACGGCGTGAGATTGCGCATCTCGTCGAGCGTTTGCGCCTGATAGTATAAGGAAATGGTCGGCGGCGCAGACGGCGCTTGGTAAATCTCAAACGCTAGCGACCCGCCCGGCGGCGTATCGTCCGGCTGATAATCGTTTCCAAAGTTCCAGTGCAAGTTCAGTATTCCGGCGAGCGCTGAAAGGTTGGTGTCGTGCGCAACGATCAGCACGAACTTGCTTGAAGCTGGCGGTGCGTAAGCGGCGGTCAACCGCTGTTGCCCATCTGTGAATTGCGCGAGCGTAAGGGAAATATGCCAAAGCAGATCGGAGGCCTGAGCCCGCGCAAGATAACTCGGCCGCACTTGCGTCACGTAGTTAGCGACGTAAAGCGGCATGGCCGAATCGATCGATTGCGGCGTAGCGCGGCCCCAAGCCGGTGCATCCATCCCATCGGCATACTCGAGAACGAAGATCTCGGCCAGGTTTTTCCCTACCGCCAAAGGTCCGTCGAGCCGGGCCAAGCCGGTATCGGCCTCGGTTACTTCCCGAAACGGCAACGACGTCACCGGCGTGCACGACGGCGCCGAACTGCTTGGGCAAGCAAGGAGCGTTGCCAGCTGTGCAAACGCAGGCGCCTGCGTTACCAGCAGCTGCGCAGGATTGGGTACGGCGGCTTGCAGCGCTGCGAGCGATTGCGCCGTATTGGCTTTTAAAAACGGTGGGTTCGGCCCAAGGGTGTGGATAAGGGAGTCACGCTGGCCTTGCGGGAGATGGTTGACGACGGGTGCGCACGAGGTGTTCATTCCTTGCGCGATCCGTTCGCCGGTCACGATCGTGCGTTGATCTGAATCCGTGTACAGATATGCTTTCTGCACCGGACAATCGGCGGAGAGCAGCCCCATGCGGCGATAGAACGACGCATAGTACGCGCCCATCAGCTGGGCAGCGTCGCCGCCGTGCGGGGTCAAAAAACCGGCCTGAACGCTCCAAGTGGGCCACGTCTGCGCGGCAAACTCCGCAATCCGCGCATTTGTTCCAAGTGGCGCGCGAACGCCGTGCCGGCTGACCAAGAGAACAAAACGAAGCGTCGCTGCCGGAGTCGTGGGATTTGTGGAAGTACTCGGCAGCGTCCCGGCGCCGCCCGCGCAACCGGCAAGCAGTAGAATAACTGCAGTAATAGCCGCGAGCCGGCTAATCGGATGAGCCTTTCGGTGGTGGCGCACCGTTGAGAATGTCGCGCACGCTCTGATACGGGTAGCCAACTTTTTCATTCAGACTGTCGTACCAGGCCAACGTGACAAGATCGCGCAGCTCGTCCGCGCCGCGCGCTAACTGCGTTGCGGTAAACGAGATCGCCTGCGGCGTCCCCTGCGCGAAACCGCCCGCTTTTTCGATGTCGTACAACGGCCCGACGGCTTGCAACGATCCATTGATGTAATCGGCGACGTTCGCCATGATTTGGTCTTGCGTGAGCAGGGCCGCCGGCGCTGTTATCGTTGAGGGCTTCATATATTGAAGGGCAAGGCCCGGGCTGAGATACTTGTCGACAAACGTGCTTTCGAAGAACGAGTGCGTCTCGTACGACATCGTATAGCCGTTGGGGTTCGGATACTTCCCCCAACCGTTGTAATGGATCGTGACGTGCAGCGGCTGGGACGCGTCCTCGACGAAATGTCCCCACACGCCGATGTCGCGCAGAATCAGTTGTTGGTCGATTGCCCGGTTCGTGGCCGCTTCTACGCGCATGGGAGGCGGCGAAGCGTGGCTGGCGCGATAGTTATCGACACGCCAGTACGCGAAGTCGTCCCGGAGCTGCTGCCAGCCTTCCACGATCGCGTACGGTGAATAGCCCTGTTTGTACTGGTCGGTGCCCGCTGTTCGCAACGCCGTGTCGTACGCCTCGCGCGTCGGCGGCATTTTTTGTAGCGACACGACGCCGGCGATCATGCCGTTGTCGTCCAAATCGATGTAATGCCCGGGGTCATTTTCGGCGTCCCATGCCGTGCCTGAACCCTTGAGCCGGTCCAATTCCGGGCCGAGATACATGATCTCGTACTGCGCGGAAATGGTGCGCAAAAAGGCCGGCAAAACAGATGGAAATCTCGAGCCCGCGAGTTGCCCGATGATTTCGTGCCCCTTCGTCCCCCACGCGAATGCGGGCGTCGGCAAGAAGAACAGCGTGGCAGTAATAAACGCGGCGATCCGTTTCATGCGTTAAAGAACTCCGTCAGCTCGTCCAGGTGTGTAATGCGGGTGGCGGGCGGCAACGCCTGCAAAATGAGCGCGCCGTAGCGCGATGAAGCCGCACGGCCGTCGAGCAACGCAACCATGCCGCGGTCGGTCTTGCTGCGTACGAGCCGGCCGAAGCCCTGCTTGAGCCGCACGATTGCCGAGGGGATCATATAGTGGTCGAAGCCGCTCAACCCGCGCGCTTCCAATGCTTCGATCCGCGCCTGCACGAGGGGATCGCCGGGCGACGGAAACGGTAGCCGGTCGATGATCACGCACGAGAGCTGCTCGCCGACCACGTCGATGCCCTCCCAAAACGTGCCGGTCGCAAAAAGCACGGCATTAGGCGTCTTGCGAAACCAGTCCAGCAAATGCATGCGCGGGAGCTCACCCTGCAAGCGTATCGGAAAGGCGACGCGCTCGCGCAGCAGCGCGTACACTTCCCGCAAGCGCGCGTGCGACGTGAAGAGCACGAACGCTCGTCCGCGGCTGCGATCCAAACATTCCTCGATGAGCGGCGCCGCGAGTACCGCAAAGTTCGGCGTCTTTGGATTCAGCTCGGGCGGCGCGACATAGAGCCGGGCCTGCGAGGGGTAGTCGAACGGCGAGGGCGCGATCAGTTCCTGCGCGTCGCCAATCCCGAGCGAGCGCTTCAAGAATTCAAACGCTTCTTCTCTCGAGCCGTTGTCGGCGATCGTCGCGCTGGTGAGGACGACGCTTTGCGTGCGCTCGAAGAGCATGCCGCGTAAATACTCGGAGATATCATACGGCGCGCTATTCAGTTGGTACGACGCGTCCGCATCACCGCGTTCGACCCAGGCGATGGCGGTGTCGCTGGGCGCTTGCGCGCGCTCGATCGTCGCTTCATGCGCCAGAATCGCTCGCATCGCCAGATCGCGCCGCCGCTCGGCCTCGGCTTCGTTCGCCGGCTTCTTCTTGAGTGCGTCGTGCCAATTCGCATAGAGCCAGTTCTCGAGCTTGTACAGCGAGTCGCGCAGCGTTTCAAGCGCCGGCCACGCCTCTTCGTTCGCATGCAGCGGGTAACGATCTCCCGGCACACGCGCCAGCGTCGACTCGAGGCCGCGCAATCCGCGTTCGAAATCCGCATCGAACGACGCGGGAACAGCATAAGAGCGGTGCAGTTTGCGCAGCATGCGATTAATCGTGCCGCGCGAGAGCGTCGCCGTCAGCGCAGCGGTGGCCCAGCGTTCGCATTGGTGCGCTTCATCGAGCACCACAAAATCGTATGGCGGCAACAGGCCGCCGCCCATCGCGAGGTCGAGAAAGAACAGCGCGTGGTTGACGATGACGATGTCCGCGAATTTGGCTTCGTCGCGCTTCTTAAAGAAAAAGCACTCGCGGAAGTGCTCGCAGTACTCGCCGACGCAATCGTCGGCGTCGGCGTCGAGTTGCTCCCATTCATCGCCCGAGGGTAGGAACGGCAACTCCGCGCGGTCGCCGGTTTGCGTGCGCGCGCCCCACTCCCAAATCTGCTGCATCGTGCGGGAGGGCGCGAGCAGCCGGTCCGCGCGCATGTTTTCGAGCTTCTGCTTGCACAAATAGTGGTTGCGGCCTTTGAGCAGCGTAACGCGCGCGGGAATATCGAGCGCGCGCGTGACCAGCGGGATATCTTTATGGTAGAGCTGCTCTTGCAGCGCGATCGTCCCCGTCGAAATGACTATCTTCTTACCGCTGCGCAGTGCGGGGACCAAATAGGCCAGCGATTTGCCGACGCCGGTGCCGGCTTCGACGATCGTGTGCATGCCTTCCAAAAAACCGCGCTCGATGAGCTGCGCCATCTGCAGCTGGCCGGGACGCGCTTCAAAGCCCGACAGCGCCTGCTCGATCGGGCCGCCCGGCGCGAAGACCTCGTCGATGGCCGTCACGACTCGAGTTGCGACTCGTATTCAGCGCCGGTCGTCGGGTCGAACACGCGCGTGCGAACCGGCTGCGGCGGCCAAAAAATCACAAGCGTCAGCAAGAACCCGGTAATCAGACCGCCGATGTGTGCTTGCCAAGAAATTCCCGGAAATGAAAATGAGAAGACCAGATTCAGAATGAGAATCCCGATATTCGACCGTACGAGTTCGCCGCCACGGTGGCCCAACTTTAACCCGATCGCGAAGAGTGCACCGAACAAGCCGAAAATCGCGCCGCTGGCGCCCAGCGTCCCCGCGAGTGGCGGCGAAAACAGAACCACGCCGACACCTGCACCGATGATCGAAGCTATATAGATGAACAACATGCGCGGAGAACCGAGCACCGCTTCGATAAATCGCCCCAGCCAGAAAAGCGAGAGCATGTTCACGCCGATATGGATAATGCTGCCGTGGAGAAATGCGGACGTGAAGAACCGGTAATATTGATGATATTGCGTGATAGCGATTGGCGCCAGCAGCCCGTCGTTGATTCGCGAATTGTTGGGAATGTTTCCGGACAGCACGCCGGATCCGCCGACGGAAATTTCCCACAAGAAGCCCACGATGTTGAGAACGATCAGCAATCGCGTAATCAACCGGCCACCATTACCATGCGCGCGAGTTCGAGCGAGATTGCGTGCCGGCGCTTATCGACTTCAACTGTTAATGGACCGCCAAGCGGTGCTTTTTCATGCACGCGCACGCGCGCGCCCGGGCGCAACCCGACATCGCCGAGATAACGCAGTATCTCGGGAACCTCTTCGGTAACGCCCTGCACCACCGCGTCGCTGCCGACCTCGATCTGCGCGAGCGGAATGCCCGCGCGCTGCGGATCGCTTAAATCCTTGGGAGGAATCGGCAATCCGTGCGGACACTCTTTGGGATCTCCCAAGATGTCGATCAGGCGCGCTTCCATTTTTTCGGAGATCGCATGTTCCAGCATGCAGGCTTCGGATTGCACTTCATCCCACGGCATGCCGAGCACGTTTGTCAACAAACACTCCGCCAGCCGATGGCGGCGCACGACGCGCACCGCGACCGCCAAACCTTTTTGCGTGAGTTTGACTTCGCCGCGCGCAACATATTCCAGATAACCGTCCGAGGCGAGTTTTTTGAGCATGCCCGACACCGACGCGGGCGCGACGCCAAGCTCCGAAGCCAGGCCGGAGGTCGTTACGCCCGGACCTTCACGTTCGAGCCGATAGACCGCCTCGAGATACTCCTCGGTCGATTCGGCGAAATGGCTGTGCCCCGACATATCTGAACCTTCGACGCCGGGGCTATTGTTCCAGGCTGTATGCCTCCAGGCGCTCTCGCAGCCTGGCTTTGGTTGCATCGGGAGAAAAACTCGCCTCGATCGCATTGCGCGTGAAGCGGCGCGGCGCATCGTCGCCGGCTACTTCAGCGGCGTACGCGAGCTCGTCTGTCACGCTGGTCTTAAAGATCGCCGGATCGTCGGCGTCGATGGTGACGATGCAACCGGCGGCATCGAGATCGACCAGCGGATGCGGCGCTTCGCCCAACGCAACGCCGGTCAAAAAGTTCGACGTCGGGCAAACTTCGAGCGGAATCTTCTTATTGACGAGCAGCTGCACAACGCTCGGGTCCTCGAGCGCGCGAATTCCGTGGCCGATTCGTTCGGCGTGCAACACCTCGATCGCAGCGCGCACGCTTGGCGCTCCGGCGCTTTCACCCGCGTGGGCGACGCAGTGCAGCCCGCTCTCGCGCGCGAAGGCGAAAGACGCTTCGAACAACTCCGGCGGAAAGTGCGCTTCATCGCCTCCAAGTCCAATGCCGACGATACCGAGGTCACGCAGTTCGACCGCGAGCCTGGCGGTTCGCATCGCGCTCTCTACGCCGAAGTTGCGCGTGAGATCGACGATCAATGCGGTTTCGATGCCGTACGCTTTCCGTGCAGCTTCACGCGCGTCGCGGATCGCGGCGACGCACGCTCGCACGTCGATCTTTTTATGAAAGAATTGCCACACCGACGGCGAGATAAAGAGTTCGGCGTAAACCACGTTCTGGGCGGTGGCATCCTCGAGATACTCTTTTGCGAGCAGTCCGTAGTCCGCGGGCTCGGCAAGCGACCGGCTAACGGCAGCAAAGGTCAGCAGAAAGCCCTCGAAATCGCGAAAGGCGTAAGGATCGCTCGGGTCGGCCGGGGGCTCGTCTTTAGGAAACGGGCCCTTCTCGTGAGGGCGGTAGGTCAGCGCAACCCCGTGCTTGTGCGCTAGGTTTACGAAGGTCGTAGCGCGCAGCGTCCCCTCCAGGTGGCAATGCAGCTGGACCTTGGGCAACGCGCGCAGGACTTCAGGCGTTAACATACCGTATAACACTCTTCCGCCGCGGGGTGGAGCAGTCCGGTAGCTCGTCGGGCTCATAACCCGAAGGTCGCGAGTTCAAATCTCGCCCCCGCAACCAAAACGCAGGTCCAGGAACTACTTAGTTTCTGGACCTGTTGATTTTCCGGCGTGTACTTCTTGGTCCAAATCTGCTGCGGCGCGGCCTAAATCTCTAGTTATTCAAATCATTGGAAACGCCGCCGATCTTGCCGGCAGCTATGGCTTCTAATCGGCGCTTGAGGCGCCCCAAATAAACGGTTGGACCCTCCAGTAAGGGAATTGCTGGGCGCTCGCAAGGCTTGACCTGAGCGAGCAACTTCAGTGCAGCCGAGGCGCTATCGATCTGTGGAACGTCAAGTTCCCTGAGCCGGTATGAAACCGGAAAGCTGTTCTGCCAATTGCTATTATTTTCAATGTAGCGAAGGATGCCGCCAAGGCTGGCCCTGCTCTTCTCGTCAGCAATGAAGCCCGCGTATTTGTCGAGCACTTGGCCGGGAGACAAATCGGAGCGGCACATTTGCCCGAAAGCATAGATGTTGAGTGATTCAGCCTGGAAAAAAATGGCGTTAGCCACGAGCCCGTCCAGACCGATCCGGTGTCCCGTATCGACAAGCGCGCGGATATAACGCGTCTCCGCCGACGATTGACCGCCGGATTCGACATTGTTGGGACTCATGTAGCCCTCATCGGCCTCGTCTACCAAGAAGTACGGCCATCCTAGGAGCGGCTTGACGCCTCGCGTCCGTAACCTTTGAATGTCGCTCAACGTCGGATAAGGATCCGGCTGAATCCCTGCTTTAGAATAAAGCGCTAACGTGAGCGGCCGGTAATAGTTGTGGAGAGGGAAAGCCACTCCGCAATTAAGCCCGAGCAAATCGGACGAAACGAGGCGACGCGACAGGTTTGCCTCCTGTTGCCAAAAACGCAGGCTGAACGCAGACGGAAAGCCCTCCCATTCCGCCACGCCCCAGAGGTTTACACTGAAGCTTGCCCCGGGGGCCTCTTCCTTTACAATGTCCTGCACGTGACGACAAAACGTTATGCAGTCATTCAAAGTCGTGCGGCCCTTTGGATCTCCGCCCGGATCCCCCGGAATTACGATGAAGGCGTCGGCATTCTTCAATAGCGAGACTTCTCGACGTAAGTGCACGAGTCGCTCCGCCAACTTCGGTTGGTCAATCGTACTGAACGTCCCGGCATACCCAATCTTGCCGGGCCCTTTCCATTGCTCCATCCCGGCAAGCAGAACGATTCCCACGCGAAAACCCTTCTCGTGCGCGAGATTGACGGCGTGAGACATCTGCTCGTAGTAATCAGGTAGAAGGTCGGGACGATAGCGGAATCCGGCTTCGCAAAACTCCAGATAATTGTAACCGCACGCTTTGAAAAAATCGTATGTGTTCGAATCCTTTGGAGGTAGGTCCGTCGGGAGCGAGCAGTACAACCCAATTGTCTCGAAAGGCGCTCCCTGCGCTGAGGCGCCCGCCGGGATCAAGAACGGCCCGACTGAAGTGGCTAGGGCAACTTTGAGAAAGCGTCTCCGCTCCATATCTCCTGGTTTTTTCCTTCACGAATCTTATAGATCCCGTTGGTCGGTCGCATCTAATTCCCGCCCGGGATCCGCAGGATGCTGTCGCCGTACCATTTGATCTGCAGCGGAATTTTGGCGTCAGCGATGGACTCATCACTGACGTTTTTTCCGGTACCGTAGTTTATCTGTACCCCCGGGTCCTTGGGTATGCTGACGAGGACGACCATGCGACTTCCCGGGTGGAATTTCCAACTGGTAATGCGGCTGCTCGTAAAAGCTAGCCTGGTGCGCTTGCCGGGAACAAGTAAGTGGCGCTGGCTGCGATCCATTACATAACTGGCCCGCGCCTGGTAATTGGTGACAAACGTGTAATCGCCCCGGGCATTCAGTTCGAAGAAAGCTATGTTAAAGTCGAAATCTCTCTTGTTAGCCGAAAAGTCTAGCATGCCCGAGAATACTCCGGTAAATGAAAATCCGCGCTTGAAAGGACCGCTCAAGTACCCAGACGCAAGGTACATATCCAAACCGTTCGCCGGAGGTGTTCGATTGACATCGGAACGATCTTTAAAATCCACGGTTTGCAGAACGAAGGAACGCGGCATCGCCTTGTTGCCCAAGCGGTGAAACCTACCGTCCGGGGTTGCGTTAAGCCACAGTGACAACGCGCTGCCACCCATTGCCGCGATGCTCGGCGCGTGCTTCCACATGTTGGCGCCCATAACTTCGTAGTCGACTTTGTCGCGAAGGATGGCTGGCTTCTTAGCCCTTTTAAGGACGTAGTCGAACCATTCATAGCGCAATGTCTCGACATCAATGCGAGCGGCAGCGTCGATATCGTATCCGGCTATGTTCGTGACATCCCGTCCCACCGATGACATCGTCCCGCGTTGGGCGCGAATGTGATCATACGGACCCAGCACGAGATATTTTTCGGCGTGCGGACTGTACTTTTGGTACTCCGAGAAGTAATAGTATCCACCGACGTTCTGCCCGTTGAGATAGCCATCAACCATCAGAACCGGGATGTGAATGTGCCCGAAGCCCGCCTTGTACGGAATGAGTCCCTGCCAATAATGGTCGTAGGACGGATGATCGAGCCACCGGTCCCAGATCGGATTCGGCGTCCCGTCGATGGTGGCCATCGCCCGATACGACTTGCCGCTGAGGTACCATCTCTTTTGTAGATTTGTCCAGCGCGCCGGATCACCGGCAGAAGTCGCGTCGAGCCATTTTCCGTCGGTGACGTAAAGTGGCCAATAGTAGTCCCAACTTTCGAACACATTGGCTTCCATAGGCGTGTCGATTCCCGGCGCGTTACTTACAGCGGTCATGAGCGCCTTGAGATGAAGCGGCAAACGCTTAGCTGTGGCCCACTGCGTGAACGAGTTGTAGCTTCCGCCGAACATGCCGACGCGGCCATCGCTCCATGGTTGCGCGGCGATCCAATTGATTATCGCGGCAGCGTCCGCTCCATCGTGCTCGTAAGGCACGATGTG
This sequence comes from Candidatus Rubrimentiphilum sp., assembly GCA_035710515.1. Lineage (NCBI taxonomy): Bacteria > Bacillati > Vulcanimicrobiota > Vulcanimicrobiia > Vulcanimicrobiales > Vulcanimicrobiaceae > Candidatus Rubrimentiphilum > Candidatus Rubrimentiphilum sp. The sequence goes on from DASTDE010000003.1 coordinate 311,421, forward strand.
GGCATCCGGGCTGCAGCCCTTTCCTCGCGTAAACGCGACGGCGCCGACGTAATCGTTTGATGCCGACCGGCGTACGTCGGTAAAGGCCGTCGCTTTGTCCGCGTAGATCGTAAATTGCAGCAACGCGGGTAGGCGAATGAGTGAATGACGCGGGCGCGCGATCGTTGCGCAGATGTGTGCGCCGTCGGGCGTCTGGATGAGGAAATTCCGGTTAATGATGTAACGCCGCTCGTCGTCCTCCAAGATCAGTGCGCGGGTTAGCGTATCGAAGCTCTCATACATTTGCGCGAGTTGATAAGCGCGAATCAACGGCACCACATCTTCCAGATGCAGCGGGCTCTCGCCGCGCGCCCGTCGCAGGGCGTCCGAAAGGGACGATTGGAATGCCGGCGCGCTGAGCTCGAAGCGACGGATCACGACCGCAGCATGGCGATCGTCTAATTTTCCCAATACCTTACGGAATTCGCGTTTGAATGCCTCATTGAACGGACGGCCCGCCCTTTCGAGTTTCTTAGCAGCCACGAATATCTCGAACTGCGAGTAGTTCGTGCTCCCCCAAAGTGAGTGATCGCTCGCCCGGCGAAGCTGCTGGAGCGTCTTCTCAGCGCCATCGTAATCGCCGGCGGTGATTTGAAGGCGAAACAAGTCATCGGGATCTCTGACCCTGGCTGAGCCGCCGTGGGCAAGGGCCCCGCGGGCCAGGACGGTCATTGAAGATGCCATCGATGAGGCGCCGCCCGTTGGGAGAACGTAGTCGCGCACGGGCGCGGGGGATGCCGCTCCGAGCAGGCCAAACGCGAGAATCGCAAAGAACCTAGTCATTCGCAAATCCTACGATATGGTCGAAAGTAAGACCTCAAGAGCACATCAATTTGATAGATTTTTTCTCTTTCGGGCGGCCGCTATGCCGCTAACCACGATGAGTTTTGGCGATTTCGTCTTCGATCCGTCAGGCCGCGTCTTGCTCAAGCGCGGGCACCCCGTTCGGATGCAAGCCAAGGTGTTCGACCTGCTCGAAATTTTCATCACGCGGCCTGGAGAGTGCATCGGTCGCGCCGAGCTGTACGAGGCGCTCTGGCCGCAGTCCATCGTCGAAGAAAGCAACCTCACCCAGGCCGTCTACATGCTTCGGCGCGCTCTGGACGAGGGCGGCGATGGCAGGACGTATGTCGAGACGGCGCCCCGCCGCGGATACAAGTTTGTGCACCCACTCCGCATTCTCGGTCCGAGCACCCGCCACGGCGCCTCAAGGCTCCCGTTGTTGCGCTCGTTCTATGCGGCCGCCTGCATTCTCGCGACGGTTCTACTGGCGACATCGCCAGTAAGGACGAATTCCGTGCCCCTGGTCGGGCGCAGCGCTGCGGCGTACTCACTCGGCCAGTACCATCTAAACCTGCGCACTCGCGCAAACCTTCACAATAGTATCGCGTACTTCAAGCAAACCACCGCACTTGCACCGGCAAGCGCGTTAGGCTTCGCCGGATTGGCCGTGGCGTACGGTTTGGAAGCGGAATATGATCCGAAGGGTACACGGCGCCGTGAAATCGATGTAAGTCTGGCAGGACGCTTTTCCAAAGAAGCGCTCGCCCGCGACGCGACTGGACCCGAGGCGCAAACGGCGTCAGCTTTTTTGGCGTACCGCTTCCATCACGATCCGGAGCGTGCCGAAATGGCGTTCCAAGAAGCGCTGCGCGCAAATCCCGATTACGCCCCGGCTCATCATTTGTATGCTTTGCTGCTGTTTTCGCGTGGGGCGATCCCAGCCGCCGTGCAGCAATTAGAGTCCGCGCATAGGTCGGACCCGACGGCGGAGGTGACATTGCGCTGGCTCGGCCGAGCGTACATCTATGACCACCGCCCTGGTGAAGCGATTCGCGTCCTTCGGGAAGCGCTCGAAATCGAATCTGCCGACGTGCCGGCTCGCCTCGCGCTCGCCACAGCGCAAGCGCAAGAGGGCGATCTGAAAGGGGCGTCATCGGCACTACGAGCCCTGCGCCGCGCAATTCCAGGTTTACGAGACTACGTCTATGCTGATGAGGCGCTCGTTTTGGCTTTGATGAAGCACGGCCACGTTGAGCATTGGCAACGACAACGCGTGGAACGGCTTCTGGCCTTGCGAAGAATCGAACCGGCCGAAGCTGCCGCCTTTTATCTTTCCATCGGACAGCGCAACGCCGCAATGCACGCCCTGGAGATCGCCCGGCCGGATACCCCTCTCGCTGCCGCGCTGGAACGCTTTGATCCGCGCCTCGCAACCTTGGGAAGCGACCACCGCTTTCAGCAACTGTTTAATTGACGGAACGCGGACTTTCTGGTCTAACGTTCCTGAAGGCGACCGCGAGTTAGGCTTCAGAGTGGCGCGACCATTGCGAAGTCTCGCCGTTTGGCGAGCAGCCGGACGCCGTTGATGACAAGACGCTTGAAATGGTCGGACGCAAGGTGGGCATCAAGAGCCGCCTTATCGCGGTACTCTTCCCACAATGCGAACACATTGGGGTCGTCTTGACCGCGGCCCACCTCGAACGAAATGACACCCTCTTCCATGCGCGATGCATCGCGAAGTTCTCTAAAGATCGATGCGGCTTTGCCTGCGTCTTCGGAGGCAAAGGTGTAGTGAACGGAGTTGACGAGCATGGCGCCGGCATTCGCCGTACGCTTTCCCGGCACCAGCATGGATTTTACGCTAGCGAATAATCTTCGACGGCGGCTGCCTTCGTATTCGATAACTCCACGGTGCGGTACCCAATCACGCTCAGAAGATGGCCCGGCGGCACCATGAGTGGACCCGGCCCCGGCCCTTTACCGGGAGCCGGCTGGGGATATGCCGTCGCGGCTGCTGTCGCGAATTGAATATTCCCTTCGCTGTGCCGGACGATTTGGTGAATGTGTCCATTGAGAACGGTGACGTGATCGAAACGCCTCAACAATGCAAGCGCCTGAGCGCCATCTTCCGTCGTCCAGCCCCACTTCGGATACAACGCATACATCGGTACATGTCCGAACACGACCACCGGCGTGCTGCTGCTCACCGTTGAGAGATCCTTTTTCATCCAGTCGAGCTGTTTCTGTCCCATCTTGCCCATGACTTCGAAGTCAAAGACGTTGACGATGGCCACGAAATGCGCACCGCCCTGGTCGAACGAGAACCAGCCATCCGGGGCGTCTTGTCTGGCGAAAGCGGAGAAGAATTCTTTCGGACCCCCGATGACGTCGTGTTCGCCGGGTAGCGTAATCACGGGAGCCTTGAGGCCGCTCAAAATATCTTTCGCCGTACCGAACTGGGAAGGCTTGGAGAGCTGCGTGACGTCGCCGGTATGAACGACAAATGCGGGCTGGGTTTTCAGGCCGTTGATTCTATCCACGGTCTTCTTTAACGTTCCCGCGACATCCGGGTTCTCGGGGCGGTGGAAGCCTATGTGGCTATCGCTAATCTGCACGAAATTGAATCCACCGCCGGGCTGTTCCGCCGAGCACGCGCTTTCAGTCAGCAGACCGCCCGCGCTCAGCGTCCAAACGATTCCGGCTCCCGTCCACCCGATGTGCTCGACGAAGCTCTTACGTTTCATGTTTCCTCACATTTTCGAAGGAAGGACGATGATGATCGCTTTCATGTAGGGATGCAGCTGGCAAAAGTATCTGTACGTGCCCGGCTTGCGGAAAACGTGCGTCCACTTGTCGTTACTGTCCAGACCCTGTGAATCAAACGACTTATCGTAGGCCGTCGCTGTATGTGCTTCATTGTCGTGGTTGACGAAGGTTACGCTGTCACCCACGTGGATACGGAGCGGTGTGGGGTTGAATTTGAAATTGCGGATGTCAACCGTTCGTGTGGCCGCAGCCGCAGAGCCGGCCGTTAGCAGCATAAGCGACAAAAAGACGAGTAGCTTGTTCATTTTACGATGATAACTCCATGCATGAATGGATGGATTTTACAATGATAACTGTAACGCCCAGCCTTGGTGAATTTGTGTTGAAAGCCGTTACCCGCCGTAAGTATATTTGAGTCGAACGAATTGTTATCGGCGGTGACAGTATGCTCTTCGCCGTCATTGTTCGTAAACTTGACCGCGTCTCCGGTTCGCACCTGAATGCTTGCCGGATGAAACGCTTCGTCCTTGATGGATACTGCCGGCCCGCCCTTCGCGTAGACCGATCCGCCGACGAAAAGCATGAGGGTGATCGCGGGTGCTAGCGCGCGAAAAGCAGCGATCATTTGTTCAAGCCCTGCCACTCTGACGCTTTAACTCGCGCAACTATGACAAACGTACCGCCGGGAGCCGGTTTGAAGATGACGGCCTCTCCCTCGGCGGGTTTGAAATGCGTGATGGCCTGGATATTGAAACCGTGCGTTACGATAACATCATTCATTCCAGGCGCGGGAATTTCCGCGAGTAAAGGCCGCAGTACAGCTGCCGCCTTTGCCGCATTTGCCGCGTTCTTCGGTTTCGGCTCTCGCAAACCGGGAACCACCGAATCCACGTGACCGAACGCAAGCTCAGCCGTGTACGTCGTCCGGCAAAGCGGACTCGACAGCACCTTGTCGACTTGAATGTAGTCTTGATCGAAGGCGTTTCCGATGTTTCGAGCCATGATGCGCCCGTCATCGGTCAGGATGCGCTGCGTCCTGCAATCCTTGAGATCGACGACCGCATGATCCGGTTTCGTTTGATCAGTGGCGGCATGGCGAAAAACGATAACGTATCCGCCGTGGCGCAGGGCGCTTAGGAGGGATTTTCCCTGCAGAGTTGCTGCGGGGGATGCCGTACCCAAGGCGGCTGCCAATGCGAATACCAGCGCGCCCGAGAGAAATTGTTTCATAGGACTGGTATGCGCAATCCGGACGGTTGGATTGCCCTCAGGAAAGCCTTAAGGCCCTTCGCGGGGTCGTCTATGCGGGAGCGGCGTTCAGAAGTTCTTCCTTCATCTGCGCTAGCCGGCCGCCCAGCTCTTCCAGCTCCGATTCATCCATGAGTTCCGAAGCTTCCTTAAACATCTCGTGCTCTTCTTCGTGCACGTGATGTTTTATCAGTTCGCTCAAGACTTCCAGCTTCGCATTGTAGGTCTCGTCGGCGGCGCCGGTGGCTTCCAGTTTTTCTATCATGCTTTTTACGTTCGCATGTTCCTCAAATGCTTCGAGGACTTCTTCCGTCGCGTCGTCGTCCTTTTCCGATTTTGCTTTTTGCTTGAGCGCCGGATAGAAGATCGTCTCTTCGATCTTCGAGTGCACCCTCAGCTCCTTATCGGATCTTTTGGAACAGGTCGCGCCGCTGGTCGTGCGCCGTCTCGCTAAGATCTTGGACCTGTTGCAGCAGGGCTTCCACACCGCGGTGGTCCGCTTTCAGTAACTCAATTGCATTCATTCCGGTCCTCCCTCTCGCTCACGGGTTTTTCACCAATATGGACCGAACGAAACCGGATTCCGGGCGCTCGCTCGCCTACGACCTGCCGATAATGACTCCGGCTGCGAACACGAGCGAGCCGCCGACGATGACCTCGATTGCCGATATCCAGAAATTCGACGCAAAAAACTTGTCCATCAGCCCCGCTAAGCCCGGCTGAATGATTTGCAGCACAACGTGCTGCCGCTGCTGCGGAGTTTGCGGCGCTCGCGCGGTCTGCGCTCTGCGTAACTCCTTCGACATAGCCGCCTTATACGCTAGCGCACCACTTTATAGCGCGCTACCATTCCGCCTTGCAAATGGAAATTCACGTGACAATGGTAGAGCCAAATGCCGGGGTTGTCCGGAACCATGTCCGCAATCGTCATGCCTGCCGGCAAGACTTGTACGGCGTCGGTGCGCATGCCGTTGTTCGAAACGTCATTGCCATGCCAGTGGATCACATGGATGTCGAACGCATCGCTGGCGTCGGCCATCAGATACCAGCGCACGTGCTGACCGACGCGCGCCGTCGGCATCGGCCCCGTGCCGAAAACGAAGCCGTTGATGTTTGGGATCTCATTCGTAGGATAAAACGCGCCGAATGGATTGAACCGATCGGGAGGCGGAATCTGCTCGGCGGCTTTCGACCGTTTTAAATTCTCCGGCATGTACAAGCTCTGATTCTCATCGTCGAGCGAAAACATGGAGAACAGTTCACGATCGACATCCTTGGGCGAGCCGTCCGGGCGGGCCATCCCCTTGCGCGTAATGACCATCGGCCCGATCAACCCCGCACTAATGCCCGCGACTTCATCGACGTGGGCGTGATACATCCACAAAACCGAGCTGCCGTCCATACGATCCGGACCGGCTCGAACCGGCACGTGCCAAACATAACGGAACGTAGCACCGGGCGCGACCGAGTCGCCGCCTTTCCTAGCTAAGCTCATGCCGTCCCTATATGGCGCGCCTTCCGATGCTTTGTCGTAAAAAACGCCGTGCGCGTGAATGCTCTCCGGAAAACGCGTCGCGTTCTTAAAGTAGACGACGATCGTATCTCCAACCTCAGCGCGAATCACCGGGCCCAGCATGCCGAAATAGGGCGGTTTAGGCACGGGTTTAGTAAACGCGCGATCGGCGTACTGCACATACAGCGCCTTCGTGTAGGTCCAACCGATGTAGTCCATGGGAAATGGTTTTCTAGCCGGAGCGCCGGTGATCTGATTAGTCCCGCCCGGCGCGTAGTTCCATTGCACTTCCCGCGCGGCGATGTAGTAGGTGCGAGTCCGGGCGAGTGCCGGAGCTGCACACATGCCGAACGTGCCGATCGCGACGATCAGCAAGCTGAGAACCTTTTTCACTCTTAACTCTTTCCCGGAGACGGCGAGGGTGTTGCGGTTGACTCGGGCGGAGGCACGCCGCCACAAAGCGTCAGCAGCGACTGTTGCGCACTCTGATCGTTGTAATCGGATGGGTGAAAGTACCAAAGCAGGTACGTTGCGTTCGTGCCCTGCACCGCTGCCAGATCGGAACTTATGCCGAAGCCCGGCGGCACGCTTCCTTGGGCGTTGACCAATATTCCCGGAACGGCAGCGTCGCCGCAAAATTTCACGCGCTTTACGGACACCCGAGATTGCATCTGACCGTTCTTCATGACGGTGGTGGGCTTCACCATGTCCGCGATCGAGTTGGGCGACGGAATGCCGTGGCCTTGCAAGAGAATAATAATCTGCCACGGAGAATTTCCAAGCCAGATGCCCGCAAGTTCAGCTTCCAATCCTTTCGCCACGGGTGCAAACCCGGCCGGCGGCACGGCATCGGCCAAATCACCGTTCGGTAGCGGACAAGACGTGCGCATCGTCGTTTCGATCGTGCTGTTTGCCGCGCCGCCATTCGGCCGCGCGTACGCGCTGGCATAGGTGAGCCCGTTCTTCGAAAGCACGACGATCTCGAGAATTGCCGCACTCGTACCCTGGCCGAAGCGGATGGTCGAAATGCTGGCTTTTCCGCCGCACAACGTCGCCGGCACGGTCGACGCGCTGAACTGATTGCTCACGCTAGCTTTCGCTTTTGCCTTTGATTTGGATTTTGACTTTGACTTCGGCGGCGTGCTCGGCTTCGACAGGATCGATTTCAACTGCGCGATGCCGGCTCCGACAAAGCCCGCCGGCACAGGCAGAACCGCCTGGCCGAAGATCCCGGCGCGCGTCTTCCCGGACTTCGCCCCTTGCCACAGATTCTTGAATTCCGTCAGCGTAAATCCGCGCGGCATCTGCACCCAATTTGCGGGCGCCGTGAACGGCGCGGGTGACGGCGCAGTTGCGGTCTGCGCAAACGACGGCTGCGCGATACTTAAGACCAATGCGCAAATCGCGAGTGCGAAAAAGCTCCTCATGCGAAACCCCCAACCTCAGCAAAAGCCGCCAAGGCGCGATCCATCTCGTCCTTGGTGAGCTTGGCGCTGATTTGCACGCGGATGCGGGCGGTGCCTTCGGGTACGACCGGAAAGCCGAAACCCGTTACGAAGACGCCCTTCTTCAGGAGTCGATCGCTCATCGCGATTGCGGCAGCCGTCTCCCCAATGATGATTGGGACGATAGCGCTCTCTCCCTCGAGCGGTTTGAAGCCAAGCTTCACCAAGCGCTCGCGAAAATAGGCGACGTTGTCGCGCAGGTGCTGCACGAGCTCGGGATGCGCATCCACAAAATCGATTGCCGCCAAAGAACTGCACGCAACGGTGGCCGGTAACGCGTTCGAAAACAGCTGCGGCCGCGAACGTTGGATGAGTGTATCGATGAGCGCGTGACTGCCCGCCACGAAACCGCCCGCCGCGCCTCCCAATGCTTTTCCGAGCGTTCCGGTAATGATGTCAACTTGGCCGTCGAGTCCGAAGTGTTCGATCGTTCCGCGTCCGGTCTTGCCCATCACGCCCGTCCCGTGCGAGTCGTCCACTACTGTGACCGCATTGTACTTCTTCGCGAGCTCGACGATCTGCGGCAGCTTTGCGACGCTGCCTTCCATCGAGAAGACGCCGTCGGTAACGATGAGAATCGGCGCAGACCCCTGCAGCGCCTTGAGTTTCTCTTCCAGGTCGCGCATATCGCTATGCTTATAGCGTTCGCGCTTTGCCTTGCTCGCAAGGCGGCAGCCGTCGATGATCGACGCATGATTCAACTCGTCAGAGATAATCGCGGAGCCGTCTTCGCATATGGTTGGAAACAGGCCCGTGTTAGCATTCCAGCACGACACGTAGGTAAGTGAAGATTCTGTGCGCAGGAACTGCGCGATGCGGTCCTCGAGTTGCCGGTGAATGTCGAATGTTCCGCAGATGAAGCGCACCGACGCCGTGCCGGCGCCGTACTTGTCGAGCCCAGTTTTTCCGGCTTCGACGACTGACGGTTCATCAGACAGCCCGAGATAGTTATTGCTGGAAAGGACGATAACGTCGCCGGCTTCTTCCATGTGCACTTCGGGCGCCATCGGCGTAGTGATGTGACGCAGCGTTTTGTATGTGCCCGCCGCTTTCAGTTTTTCGATGTCGCCTTGCAGGCGCTGCTCAAAGACGGTATTCACGAGCTCCCCTTTATATCGAGAACGATCTTGGCCGCCTCGCCGCTGCGCATTAATTCGAACGCCCGGTCGAACTCGTCGAACGGTAAGACGTGTGTAATGATGGTTTGCAAATCAACACGTCCACTGCGAACGAGCTCTTCCGTTTGGTACCACGTCTCGAACATGCGGCGACCGTTGATGCCAAGGATTTGCAGGCCTTTGAAGATTACGCGGTCGGCCAGATTGATGCTGATGTTGTCCGAGGGAATCCCGAGCAAAGCCGCGGTGCCGCCATTGCGCACCGCTTGTAACCCCATATCGATCGCTTGCGGACTGCCTGACATCTCCAGCAGCACGTCGGCGCCCTCGCCGCGCGTTCGCGTCAGTACCTTCTCGACGATTTGGGGATCGTTTGCGAGAAACGTTTCGTCGGCGCCTAAATTCTTGGCCAACGCGAGTTTCGCCGGATTGACGTCCACCGCGTAGATTGCCGACGCGCCCGCCGCGCGCGCGACCAGGACCGCCATCAAGCCGATCGAGCCGACGCCGGTGATGAGTACCGACTTCACGCTCACGCCGGCAGCCATCACTGTGTGTACCGCATTGCCGAGCGGATCGAAAACTGCGGCAACGTTGTCGGGGATCGCCGGATCCAGCCTCCACACGTTGCCTTCGGGCATCGAAATATATTCGGCGAACGCGCCATCGCGATCGACGCCGATAATCTTCAGATTTTCGCAGAGATGCGCTTGGCCGGTGCGGCATAAAAAGCAGGTGCCGTCGCCGATGTGTCCCTCGGCCGACACGCGGTCGCCCACGGAAACCATGCGCACCGCCTCGCCCACGGCCGCGACGTGCCCCATGAATTCGTGGCCCACGACGAGCGGCGGCTTGATGCGGCTTTGCGCCCACGTGTCCCAGGAATAGATGTGGAGATCGCTGCCGCAGACGCCCGCCTTTTCGACGCGGATCAGCACGTCGGCCGGGCCTACCTTTGGAACGGGAACCTCGCATGCCTCAAACCCGGGTTTCGGCGCGGTTTTACAGAGCGCGCGCATCGTCTTAGGAAGCATGAAGGCCGGTCTATTCTAGACCGGCCTTATGCGCTCATTCGCCGCGCCGCGTCAGCGGTTGGTCTCTTTGACCTTCATGTGCGTGATCGGAATATACCCGAGCTTCTCCAGAACGGATTGATTGGACGCGATGAACCGGATAAAGTTCTCCACTTCAGCGGAGGGTTTGCCTTTAGTGAAGATATGTTCGTACGACCAGATCGGATACTTGCCCGTAACGATCGTACCCTCGTTCGGTGCAATGCCGTTGATCTTGAGCACGGTGACCGGCTGATTGCGCGTATACCCGAGCGCAACATACGAAACGGAACCGGGAGTCGAATTGACGGTGGTAACGACGGTACCCGAACTGTCGACCGTCAACCCCGCTTCATTGATCTTTGAAACGCCCATGATCGTCGCGCTGAAAACAGCCCGCGTTCCCGAGGCCCGCGGACGGTTGATCACGACGATTCCCTGATCGGCGCCGCCCACATCCTTCCAATTGGTGATGCGCCCCGCGAATATGCCGCGCACTTGAGCGGCCGTCAGGTTCGTCACGCGTGTCGACGGGTTAGTGATGATGGCGAATCCGACGACGGCGACTTTGTGGTCGGTCAGGCCCGAGTTGCCGGGAGCGATTATGTCGGAGTCACCGAGCTCGGCGACGCCCGACGAAGCTTGCGCGATGCCTTGATACGACCCCCCTCCGGACACGTTGATGCGTACGTCGCCGTGCTGCTGTTGGTATTGGGTTGCCGATTCTTTCACGAGCGGCAGGAGCGCGGTCGACCCGACCGCTGTGATCTGCGTGTCGGCAAGCACGCCGGTTGGAAGAACCACGACAATCATAGCGATCGCCGTCATCAGCCGTTTGAACATGAGGTGCGCCTCCTTCATTAGAAGTCGTATTCCAATTGGGTACGGTTGTACTTGAAGATCGGCGTACCGCCGAACAGCTGTGTGTTGCTTTGCGTCCGTTCCGCGTAGCGGTGGCGCAGTGAAAAACCACGATACGGGCCGGCGGCCGGCCTACGGAAAAACCAGGTGCCGTCGAGATCCGTCTCTTGCGTGGGCGAGACACCCGCTAACGAAGCGCCGTACGTGTAATATGCACGGCTTGCGATGAAACGGAATTGCTTGTCGCCGGGCTGGAACGTGACTGCGAACTTCAGTGCTTGTCCGGGGCTGCGGCGGTCAGCCATGCCTTGGCTGATGCTCGTCGTGAATAACGGATCCGTGGCGTACGAATCCGTGTACGGGCTCGCCCAGCCGCCATAATAGACGGTGGTTGTGCCATCCGGATTGCCGAAACAATTTGTCGTACCGCCGGCCGGCAAGAAGTACGGGAACGTCACGCCGGCGGCGGTCTTGATTTGGTTGTTCGAACCGCAGCTGACGCCGCCCGGCAGCGACAGCGTATCGCTGCGTTGCGGCTCGATGTTATAGGATACCGCCAGGTCGAGATTCCTTAGTGGCGTGAAGCCGGCTTGAATGCCGAACACCTGGCTGTTAATCTTGCCGGCCACAGCACGACCGGCGTTGCTTTCCGAGCCGAATTGGACGGCGACGAACGGTTTGTGCGGATTCGACCAGGCGTACTTTGCGTCCAGCCACAGCGCGTTTGCAATGTCCAAGAAGCCGTAATAGTGCAGGTTGGCGCTGAGATTACCGGCCGCGAATCCAAGGCGGGCGTACCCAAACCCCGGCGTTGTGATCGACGTCCCGCCCGGCGTGAAAATATTGGCTGCCGCTCCGGGCGCATCAACGGGGTGGCTCGTCAACAGCGTCGCGTTGTCGAAATCAGAGCTCGCGCGGCTTTCGAATCGGGCCATGTACATCACTTCCGCGTTCCAGCGCGCATTGATCCGGACCGTGGCGTCGAGACCTTGGAACGCCACCGGCTTCAGCCGCGAGTCCGATGGATTCGCCCACGGCGTAGTAACGACTTGGTTGCCCAATCGAATTGTCGCGCTCGGATCCTTGTACTGTAGATAGGCTTCGTAGAGCGTGCTCATCTCGAATCCGGGCAGCGTGTCGTCGGGATTCAGCGGTTCGCTGCCTTGCGTGATGAACGAATGCTTGCCGCACGGAAGCGAAAGGTGCGAAACCGAGGAGACGCATGCCCCGGGATTCGCGTAGAGATAGGTTGCGCCGATCGAGAACGGGCTGTTGTTAAAGCGGTAATTGGCGCGCAAGCTAACGGCCGTGTTGACCGAGCCTTGATTCATGGCTTTGAACGTGTTCGCAAACCCGCTGGCGTTTTGACGCGTAAAATCATACGATCGCACGAACCCGCCGAACGCGAATGCCGGCGGCTTGGGCGTCGGCCGATTCTTAGGCTGCGGGTCGGCGGTCGCGCCGGAAACGGCCGCACCCGCCAATGCGAAGCTGAAGCATGCAAGCGCCACGTATCGCAGATATCGCATGCCCCCATCGTAACGAGATCCTATTAAGGGGCCTTTATCATATCCTTAAGGTCTCATTGTATGAATTCGGGGCTATTTTTCGCGCCATTTAGGCGCGACGAGCCGCGGTGTACCCATGTGGAACGTACACAAGGCTCGGCGCAACGACGATGGCGCGGAAAAGAGCCCGAATTAGCCGTAGCGGCCGGTGATGTAGTCTTCTGTTCTTTTGTCGGTGGGCTTGAAGAAAATGTCGCGTGTCTTGCCCGTCTCGATCAGCTCACCCATCAGGAAGAACGCGGTGTAATCCGAGATACGCGCAGCCTGCTGCATCGAGTGTGTGACGATGACGACCGTGTACTCTTTCTTCAGTTCGCCGATCAGGTCTTCGATTTTGCTCGTCGCGATCGGGTCGAGCGCCGAAGCGGGTTCATCCATGACGATGACCTCCGGCTCGACCGCCAGCACGCGCGCGATGCACAGACGCTGCTGCTGGCCGCCCGAGAGGTCGAGTGCCGATCGGTTGAGGCGATCTTTCACCTCGTCCCACAGCGCGGCATGGCGTAGGCTGCGCTCGGCGAGGTCCATCAAGAGCTTGCGTCCGCGCACGCCGTGAATGCGCAATCCGTAGACGACGTTTTCGAAGATCGACTTCGGGAACGGATTGGCGCGCTGAAAGACCATGCCGATGCGGTGACGGATCGCCACGGGATCGACGTCTTTGGCGTAGATGTTCTCGCCATCGAGAATGACTGCGCCTTCGACGCGCACGCCCGGGGTAAGATCGTGCATCCGGTTGAGCGCGCGCACGAAGGTCGATTTGCCGCAGCCTGAGGGTCCAATCAGAGCCGTGACGCGATTCTCGCGGACGTTGAGCGAGGCGTGCTTGATCGCTTGAACCGGTCCATAATAGACGTTCAAGTCGTCAACTCGAAGCTTCGGCGCGGTCTCGGGCAGCGTCTCCGGGCCGGCAGGCATCGACATCATCGTTATCATCTTCCCATGAACCGTCTGCTTAGACCAAGCCCCAACAAGCGGGCCGATACGTTGAAGACCAGCACCATTACCAGCAAGACCAGCGCCGATCCGTTTCCAACCCGCGCGGCGTCGGGGATCAAGCTTTCGGAGTGCGTGTACCAAAGGTGGACCGAAAGCGTCTCCGCTTGATGGAATAGGCCGAAATCATATGCCGACCTTCCCGCGGAGACACTTACGCCCGCCGTGAAGATCAGCGCCGCGGTCTCACCGAAGATGCGGCCGGCGATCAAGACCACCCCCGTCGTGAGCGGCGCGATCGCGCTCGGCAACACGACTTTGGTGATGGTTTGCCACTTGGTCGCCCCCAAGGCCATCGACCCTTCGCGAAAGGCGTCCGGCACAGAATGTAACGCCTCTTGCGTCACGCGCATGAGCGCGGGCAGATTCAGCAGCGTCAGCGTGAGTGCGCCGCCAATCGCAGTGAACTTCCAATGCAGCATCGTTACGAAGAGCAAGAGGCCAAAAAGGCCCATTACAATGGAAGGCACCGTCGCGAGCGACTCGGCGCAGAATTGTACCAGCGACGTAAACAGGCCGGGGCGCGCATACTCTTGCAAGTAGATGCCGCCCGCCATTGCTATTGGCGTCGTGAAGATCAGGGTGAGTATAAGAATGTAGAACGAGTTGAATATCTCCGGCCCGACGCCGCCGCCGGCAGAGACCTCGCTGGGCGGCGAGGTGAGAAAATGCCACGAGATGACCGGCGCGCCCAGATAGAGTATGTAGCCGACGAAAAACGCCAGCAGCACGATGATGGACAGGGCGGCCGCCCACAGGACGCCCGTCATGAACGCGTCCGCTGCACGCCGCTTTCCGATGGCGTCAGCTTTCGCGCGGAACGATGCGGCAGCGGTCGCCATAACTAAACGCTTCTCCGCAATGCCAAGCGCACGGCCACGATCAGGGCCATCGCGATCAGCAATAGCAACAGCGCCATCGAAAAGAGCGAGTGATAGAGGATGGTGCCATCCTGCGCGCTGCCCATGTCCGTCACGATTTCAGTCGTCAGCGCGGCGGTCGGCGCAAGCAATCCCTTCGGCAATACCGCGCTATTTCCAATCACCATTTGCACTGCAAGCGCTTCACCGATCGCGCGCGCGATGCCCAAGATGACGGCCACCGTCAGGCCGCTGCGCGCCGCCGGGAGCAGGACGTTCCAAATGGTCTGCCAGCGCGTTGCGCCGAGTGCCATCGAGCCTTCCTGTATCGCTACCGGCACCGAACGCAATGCGTCTTCGGATAGTGAAATCACCGTCGGCAGGATCATGATAGACAGCACGATGCCGGCCGTGAGCAGTCCAAAGCCGGTTTGGCTGCCCGCATGCTCACGAACAAGCGGCACGAGCAGCGTTAAGCCCAGCCAGCCGTATACTACCGACGGAATGCCGACCAGAATCTCGATCGCGGGCTTCATCGCGCTGGCCAAACGTTTGGGAGCCAGGAGGGAGAGAAAGATTCCGACCGCCACGCCGAACGGGCCGCCGACGCAAATCGCAAAGAGCGTGATGGTGAGCGATCCGACGATGAACACCAGGGCACCCGGATGCCGATCGTCCGGAGTGAAGTTCGGCGAAAACAAAAACGTGAGGGGCGAAACGTGGTCGACGAAAAAGAGCTGCAGCCCCATGTACGCGAGGTAGACAATGAGCGCCGCCATCGCCGCGATCACAAAAGCACTCGCTGAAAAAAGCGCACCCGATGCGATACGCTCTTGGACGTGCGCGAAGCCGGTTCGACTTCGGATCAAAGCCACCTCATCGTACTTAAATCAACAATAAGGCCATCTTAAGGCAACCTTAAGAAAGATTAAGAAACGCGCGCAATCATGGGAATTCGGACGGTGAACTGCGTGCCCGCATCGAGTACCGATTCCACGGTAATAGTTCCTTCGTGCGATTCAACGATTTGTTTGACGATCGAAAGTCCCAGCCCGGCGCCCGTTACGCCGCGTGCCCGCGAACGATCCGCCACGAAAAACCGCTCGAATACATACGGGATGTCTTTGTATGGAATGCCGATGCCGGTATCGGAGACGACGATCTTGGCATACCCGTCTTCCACGTCCAAATCCACCGTGACCGATCCGCCTGCAGGCGTAAAGCGCAGCGCGTTGTCTATCAAGTTCACGAGAACTTGCGAGAGTTGCTGTCCGTCAGCTTCCACAATTACCGGGCGATGCGCACGCAAGTCCAGCGAAATGCGTTTGGCCACAGCCTGCCGCTGGAGCGGCTGCAGGACCGCCCGCACAACCGCCTCGAGATCAATTTCCTCGATGCGGAGCATCGGCTGCCCGGACTCGGCCCGGGCCTGCTCGAGAAACCGCTGCACGAGCCCCGCGAGGCGGTCCACTTCGCGCAACGCTTGCGGAAGAAACACTGCCCGCGCATCGTCGTCGCCGCCCTGCACCAGCGTTTCGAGCATGAGCTTCACCGACGACAGCGGGGTGCGCAATTCATGCGAGACGTTGGAAAGAAACTCTTGACGCGTGCGTTCCAGCGCCAGCTGCTCGGTTTGATCTTCGGCTAGAATCAGCGCGCCGGATATTTCGCCGCCTTCCTCATCGTCGCCGCGGCGCGAAATTCTGAGCGGATAAACCGTCACCGCATAGCTCCGATCGGTTCGCTTTCCCGTAACGATGAGCGGAGCAGCTACCAGCGCTTCTCCCGCGAGCGCGGCATCGACGCGGCGCTCGAGTTCTATCGACGGAACAGCTTCGATGAGATGCAAGCCTTTGGCACGCGCGCGATCGAAACCGAAGATCGCGGCGGCCGCGCGATTGGCGAAGCGCAGGCGTTTGTTGCGGCGCAGCATGATGACGCCGAGCGGAAGCGCGCGCACCAGCGCGTCGAAGCGATCGTCCAAGCGCGCTTCGGCGCGGCTCTGCCCCTCAGGCGGTTCGGGCGACGCTTGCGATCGTCTGAACCAGCGAATATGCTATTCCTTAAAAATGTAGCCGCGGCTGCGAACGGTGACGATGTGCCGGGGGACTTGCGCGTCCTCTTCGATCTTTTCGCGCAGCCAGCGCACGTGCACGCTGACCGTCTGCTGCTCGCCTTCGAAATCGTAGCCCCAAACTTTGTCGAGCAGCACCTGGCGCGTGACGACGCGGCCGTGATTCTCCATCAGCACGCGCAGCAGAGCGAATTCCTTTGGCGCAAGCGCGACTTCTTTGCCGCGCACCGTAACGTGCTGCCGCGACGGGTCGAGCACGATTCCGCCGAGCACGATGGCTTGTTCGCGGCCAGGCGTCGTCGACGGCGACGGACGGCGTAAGCGCGCTTTGACGCGTGCCAGAAACTCGTGCAGCGCAAACGGTTTCGTGACGTAATCATCCGCCCCGAGTTCCAACGCCAGCACCTTGTCGATCTCCTGATCCTTGGCAGTCAGCATGATTATCGGCACCGAGCTCGCCTTGCGAATCTCTTTGCAGGCTTCCATGCCGTCCAGCACGGGCAGCATGATGTCGAGGATGATGAGATCCGGCTCCTCGCTTTGCGCCATTGCCACGGCAGTCCGGCCGTCGCTGGCGGTCACGACCTCGTATCCGCTGCGCTCCAAGTTGTAGCGCAGCGTTTGCAAGATCGCCGCCTCGTCGTCCACGACGAGGATTTTTTTGTTGAAGTCGGGGTGCTTGTTGAAGCTGCCCCTTTTGCTGGCCAAGGAGGTGGTCATAAAGATGTCTAGTGGAATGATTTGGCAGTTCTCAATCCAATCTTCCTTTAGGCACAGGCTGGGCAGGCACAGGGCGCCGAGGTCCTCCAGCGGCGGCGAAGGGAGCAAGCATGTTGGCACCGGTCCGCAGACCGACATTTGACGAACTGAACTTATCGACGGGGAAGCGCGTGCGGTTACACCGCTTTATGTACGAACACGGTCCCGCCAACGGAACGCTGATGCTGCTGCCGATCGATCAGGGACTCGAACACGGCCCGATCGATTTCTTCAGCAATCCGGAATCGATCGACACGGACTGGATCTACCGGCTGGCGGTCGCGGGGAATTTCTCCGGAATGGCACTGCACATCGGCCTGGCTGAGAAGTATCACAAACCATACGCGGGCAAGGTTCCGCTGATCCTCAAGATCAACGGCAAGACGAACGTCCCTCCGGACGACGAAGCGTTCAGTTCGCAAACGGCTTCGGTGGAAGACGCCGTCCGGTTAGGCGCCGACGCCGTCGGCTACACACTGTACGTCGGCAGCCCTTCGCAGGACGTTGACATCGCCCAGTGCGGCGACGTGCGCCGCGACTGCGAACGCTATGGCATGCCGCTGGTCATTTGGGCGTATCCGCGCGGCGCGGCAGTCAAATCCAAAGGTGGAATCGACTCGCTGTACGCTGTTGACTACGCGGCGCGGGTCGCATGCGAGATGGGCGCGGACGTCATCAAACTGAACGTGCCAAAATGGGACGCCGCGACCGCAAGCCAGATGCCGAAACCTTACGACACGCTGCAGCTGTCGGAGTTAGATGGATTGCGTAAAGTTGTGAAGTCGGCCGGACGGTCGCTCGTGCTGGTCTCCGGCGGCAGCAAGATCAGCGACGAAGACACGGTGCACAAAGCGCAGATGGCGATGGAAGCCGGCTGCGTCGGTTTGATCTTCGGCCGCAACATGTGGCAGCGCGACTGGGACGATGCGCTCTTGGTTGCCGGACGCATGCACGAATTGATGAAAGGCTATGGACAATAACATAGCGGAACGCGTCAACGCGGCGCTCGACAAAGTGCGCCCCGGCATTCAAATGGACGGGGGCGAAGTGTGGCTGATCAAAGTCGAGAATGAAACCGCGTTCGTGCAAATGCTAGGCGCGTGCGGAGGCTGTTCCGCAGCCAACATCACGCTCAAGGGTGCGATCGAACAAGTCGTCTGCGCCGACGTCCCCGAAATCAAAGAAGTCGTTCAGGTCTAACCGGCCGGCATGAGCGGCGGAATAGAACGAAGCCACGCTTCGTTCTTCTGCTCGGCCGCCACTCGCGCGCGAACTGCAGCTATAAACGGAACGGGCAGGTCGAGCCGGATCCTTCGCACTTCATTCGCCCTTGCGAGATCGCGATTCGCCCACGCCTCGGCTGCGAGCTCGGGCCACAAGCAAACGCTACCCGAAATGCAGCCCGCGAGGCCTTCCTCGATAACCGCCGGCAATAATTCTTCAGAGCCGGGAAGTATCGCGAACTCGGGATAGCGCGCGTGCAGCTCGCGCTCCAGCGCGAGATCGTTGGAGCTGTCCTTCATGCCGCCGATCAGGCCCGGAAACTCTTTGAGCAGCAACTCCACCAAACCGGCATGAAACGTGATGCCGCACATCCGCGGAAAGTTGTAGAGCAGAATCCCGCCCTGCGGCGGGCTTGCACCACTGAAAACGGCGTCGAAGAACTGGAGAATCCCGGTATCGGAGATGTCGCGATAGTAAAACGGCGGGATGACGAGCGCTGCGCCAAAGCCGGACGCAAAGGCAGCACGCGTGAGCGCGATCGCGTCGTGCAGCGCCGCGGCGCCCGTACCGGCCATGAACTTTTCGGCCGGCAACGCGCCGGCGACGGATTCCATGAAGCGCATCCGATCGGCGGGCGTGACGGACATCGCCTCGCCGGTCGTGCCGAGAATGTTTAGGCCGTCACAGCCGCGCTCCAACAGCGAACGATAATACGGAATCGCCAGCGAAGCGTCGGGGCGATATTCGCCGTCGAACGGCGTAAGCGTCGCGGAGTAAATGCCTCGCGGCGCGAGAGCGGCTATCGAGGAACGCCTTCGACCGTAAACGCCACGATCTCGTGCCGCTCGCGATGGCTGGTCCAGAAACGGCTGCCATCGTAGGCCAGCGACCGCGCTTTAAAAGGAACGCGGGCGACGTCTTCCGATTTTACCTTGCCGTCGCGCGCATCGATGCGCGTCAAGAAGTAGTCGTCGGTCTCTTCGTCATCGGTCGTCACCAAATAAAACAGACCCTCGACGACCACTTGCCCGCAAATGTCGTGCGGCGCAGCGATGGCGTTTCCAAAGTGGCCGGCATCGTCAAACGACATGATCTTTCGTTCATAGAATTGGCTGAGGTACAGAAGATCGCCGTCGTATGCCAAGTACGAGCCGGTGTCATCCGGACACGGAATGGCTCCGTCGTTCTTAAAACCATGACCCGGAACGAACTTGCGGATGATGCGGTGATCCTCTTCGGTCTCGGAACAAACCACGCGCAGCTCATCGCCGACCGAAACGGCACCGTAGGGCTTGCCTGGCGCCTGCGCTTCTTCGCGCACGCCCCACGTCCGCGGATCGATCGCGTAGAGCCGCTGCGTTTCGAGCGAACCCATCCACAGTAATTCTCCGTCGAACGCCAGCGCGTTCGGGCGCGGCGCCGGTGAAGGCCTCCGCGCGACCTCTTCGATCGTCTTCATGCTACGGATAGAGTCCGCGGAGCTTGGTGGCTTCGGCCACCCGGCTGACTGCGACCGCGTACGCTCCGCGGCGCATGTCAACGTCGAGACGCTGCGCATGCTCGTGGGTTTCTTTAAATGCGCGCGTCATCTTGCGCTTGAGCCGGTCGTTGATCTCGTCTTCCTCCCAGAAATTCTCTTGCAGATCTTGGACCCACTCAAAATACGAAACGCTCACGCCGCCTGCGTTTGCCAGAATGTCGGGCAGCACCATGATTCCGCGTTCGTGCAGAATCTTATCGGCGTCCGGCATCGTCGGTCCGTTGGCCGCTTCGGCCACAATTTTGGCGCGAATCTTGGGCGCGTTGTCCTTGGTGATCACTTTCTCGAGCGCAGCGGGCACCAGAACATCGCAGTCGTATTCGAGCACGTCTTTATTGTTGATACGGTCGCCACCGGTGAAACCGACCACCGAGCCGGTCTCGGCCTTGTGCGCCATCACGCCGGCGACATCCAAACCTTTGGGATTGGCGACGCCGCCCTTCGAGTCGGTGACTGCAACAACGGAGTATCCGCGTTGCGACATCAGCTCCGCCGCGTACATGCCGGCGTTTCCAAAACCTTGAATAGCAACGCGCGCGCCCTCGATCTTCAAGCCCAGCGTCGCCATCGCTTCATCCGTTACATAGAGACAGCCGCGCGCCGTCGCTTTGTCGCGTCCCAGCGAACCGCCAATCGCCACCGGCTTACCGGTGACCACGCCCGGGACCGAGTAGCCCTTCTGCATCGAATACGTGTCCATGATCCAGGCCATGATCTGCGGCGTGGTGTAAACGTCGGGCGCCGGAATGTCTTTTTCCGGCCCGATGATAATTGAAATCTCGCTCGTAAACCGGCGCGTCAGATTCTCGAGCTCTTGCATCGACATGGTTCTGGGGTCGCAGATCACGCCGCCTTTGGCGCCGCCGAACGGGATGTTCACAAGCGCGCACTTCCACGTCATCCACATGGCCAGCGCTTTGACTTCGTCGAGCGTCACGTCCGGGTGAAACCGGATGCCGCCCTTGGTCGGTCCGCGCGACATGTTGTGCTGAACGCGAAAACCTTTGAACATGCGGAACGTACCGGCGTCCATACGCGCGGGCACGGAAACTTCCAAGACGCGCTTGGGTTCGCGCAAGAACCCGTGCATCGACTCATTCAAGCCGATTAAACGGGCGACGTCGTCGAGCTGATGCTGCGCCATCTGCCAAACATTTTCGGATGACGAAACGGCAGAAAGATCCAGGGCCATACCTTTACGAGTCCTCCAAATTCCTTAGTGGGTGTGCGCGCAGCGTCCGCAATACCACACGACCGCGCCTTCGACGCTCACGGGCACCATGTGTTCGCGCACGCCCCGGCGTCCGCACTGCGCGCAAGAATACGTCTTTCCAATTGGAGGGGAGAACTGTTTCTCACCGCGCGTCAACATGTAAACGACCACCAGAATCACCACGAGAACCGTGAGCGGAGCCCACGCGAAAAACTCGTCGATAATCTGAGTCGGTATCATGCGGAAGTGAGGTTTCGCTCACTCGTCTTTGCTTCTCCTGGGAGGCACCTTTGTGGGGCCGTGGGTGGGGGCTCGATCCGCGAAATGCGCTCAAACGCCCAG